>NZ_JBVHVX010000009.1:0-187315 GCF_055564615.1 Agromyces sp. NPDC029043
CCCCCCCCCCCCCCCCCCCCCCCCCCCCCCCCCCCCCCCCCCCCCCCCCCCCCCCCCCCCCCCCCCCCCCCCCCCCCCCCCCCCCCCCCCCCCCGACCCGGCGTCAGTCCGTGAAGATCCCCCGCCGCACCGCATCGGCGAGCGCGTCGCGCCACGGGCGCATCTCGGGGATGCCCGCGGCCGCCCACGCGTCGTGGCCGAGGACCGAGTAGGAGGGCCGCGGAGCCGGACGGACGAACGACGCGCTGTCGGTCGGCGTGATGCGCTCGGGGTCGAGGCCCGACTCCTCGAGCACGGCGCGCGCGAACTCGTACCAGGTCGCCCGCCCGGAGTTGGTGCCGTGGTAGATGCCGGCGGGCGCGTCGGCGTCGAGGAGCGCCACGATCTGCGCCGCGACGTCGGCCGTCCACGTCGGCTGGCCGAGCTGGTCGTCGACGACGGACCAGGCGTCCTTCGTCTTCGCCAGGTTCAGCATGGTCCGGGCGAAGTTCGGCCCGTGCTCGCCGTACAGCCACGCGGTGCGCACCACGTAGGTGCCGGAGGGATGGGCGGCCAGCGCGAGCTCCTCGCCGGCGGCCTTCGTGCGGCCGTAGGCGTTGATCGGATCGCGGGTCAGGTCCTCTGCGTACGGTTCGTGGGCGTTGCCGTCGAAGACGTAGTCGGTCGAGACCGTCACGAGGCGTGCGCCGGTCTCGGCGCAGGCCGTGGCGAGGTTCGCCGGCCCGGTCGCGTTGACGGCGTACGCCAGGTCTTCGTGCGACTCCGCGTCGTCGACCTTGGTGTAGGCGGCGCAGTTGACCACGGCGTCGTGGCCGCGCACGGCGTCCGCGACCGCCGCGGCATCCGTCACGTCGAGGTCGGCCCGTGCGAGCGCGGTGACCTCGTGACCCGTCAGGGCCGCCTGCAGGTCGCGCCCGAGCATGCCGTTCGCGCCGGTGATGAGCACGCGCATCGGGTCACTGCCCCTGCGCGGCGTACTTGGCCTCGGTCGCGTCCTTCTGCGGCGCCCACCAGCCCTCGTTGTCGCGGTACCAGGCGACCGTGTCGGCGAGGCCCGACTCGAAGTCGGAGAACTCCGGCACCCAGCCGAGCTCGGTGCGAAGCCGGGTCGAGTCGATCGCGTAGCGCAGGTCGTGGCCGGGACGGTCGACGACGTGGTCGTACGCGTCGGCGGGCTGCCCGAGGATGGTGAGGATCAGCTCGACCACGTCCTTGTTGTTGCGCTCGCCGTCGGCGCCGATCAGGTAGGTCTCGCCGATGACGCCCTTCTCGAGGATCGTGAGCACGGCCGAGGAGTGGTCGTTCGCGTGGATCCAGTCGCGGACGTTCTCGCCCTTGCCGTAGAGCTTCGGACGCTCGCCGCGCAGGACGTTGGTGATCTGCCGCGGGATGAACTTCTCGACGTGCTGGTAGGGGCCGTAGTTGTTCGAGCAGTTCGAGATCGTCGCCTTCACCCCGAAGGAGCGGACCCACGCGCGAACGAGCAGGTCGCTGCCCGCCTTCGTCGACGAGTACGGGCTCGACGGGTTGTACGGCGTCTGCTCGGTGAACTTCGCGGGATCGTCGAGCTCGAGGTCGCCGTAGACCTCGTCGGTCGAGATGTGGTGGAAGCGGATGTCGTGCTTCCGCGCGGCCTCGAGCAGCGTGTAGGTGCCGATGATGTTGGTGTCGAGGAACGGCCGCGGGTTCGCCAGCGAGTTGTCGTTGTGGCTCTCGGCCGCGTAGTGCACGACCGCATCGTGCTGGGAGAACAGCTCGTCGACGAGCCCGGCATCGCAGATGTCGCCCTTCACGAACCGGAACCGGTCGTCGGGCAGCCCGTCGAGGGAGGCCAGGTTGCCGGCGTAGGTGAGCTTGTCGAGCACGGTGACCGAGTGGTCGGTGTTCTCGAGCACGTAGTGGACGAAGTTGGAGCCGATGAAGCCGGCACCGCCGGTCACGAGGAGTCTTGACACCCGGCTATCGTAGCGAGCCCGCGCGGGCGGATCCTGAACGGCGTACCCTCGCACCTGAGGGGCGGGCGCCCGCCGGGGCGTCGCGATTCCGCTGCAGGGGGGTGCGGGATGGCTGACCTGGAAGCCGATGGTGCCGGTGGGCGGCACCTCGCGATCGTCGCCCACGAGGACGACGACCTGTTGTTCCTCAGCCCGGAACTCGTCGAGGATCTGCGTTCCGGCCGACCGTGCCTGACCGTCTTCGTGACCGCGGGGGAGGCCGACGGCGACGCGATCAGCCGCGAGCACTACGCGGCCGAGCGGCAGGCGGGGATCCGTGCTGCCTACGCGCACGCGGTCGGCGCGCCCGATGAGTGGACGCGTACCGCGCACCCGGTGGCGGACCGCGAGGTCGAACTCGCCGTGCTGGACGCCGAGCCGACCGTCCGGACGATGTTCCTCTGCCTGCCCGACGGCGGCGACTCGCAGCACCTCCTCGCGGTGCCGAAGCTCTGGGCCGACGTCGACCATGTGGAGTCCACCCTGCTGCCCGACGGCTCCCCGGTCGCGCAGATCTACGACTACCGGCAGGGCGACCTGCTCCGGGTGCTCATCGACATCATGGTCGAGTTCGGGCCGACGATCGTCCGCACCGGCGACTCCGGGTCGGCGACGGACCTGTTCGCCGACCACGTCGACCACGTCGCGGTGGCCTCGTTCGCCCGGCTGGCCACCGACATCCACACGCAGGACGGCGCGCGCGTCACCGTCGTCGAGCATCGCGCCTACAACATCCGCGCCATGCCGAGCAGCCTGTCGCCCGCTCGGAGCGACGAGAAGGCGGAGATCTTCGGCGCGTATCGCGTCCACGACGACAACGCGTTCTCCACACCGCCCGAGTGGCTGGAGCGGTTCTACCGCAAGTGGGAGGTCGGCGGCGCCTGGGCGACGACCGACGACGCGGGCAGGATCCACGCGTTCGCGGTGCAGGGCGGCGCGGTGCGGCACTGGCGGCAGGTCTCGCAGGGCGGAACGTGGACGACGCCGGAGACCCTCGATCGCCTCGACCTCGCGCCCTCACTCGCCGTGGCCAGGCACGCCGACGGACGGCTCGCCGTGTTCGGGGTCCACGCGGACACGCGGGATCTCCACACGAGTGTCGAGCTCGCGCCCGGCGGCGCATTCTCGGAGTGGATCGATCTCGGCAACCACAGCGGCGCCGCGAACAACCTCGCGCCCGCCGTCATGCCGAACGACGACGGCCGGCTGCAGGTCTTCCTCCGCAACTCCGGCACGGGGCTCAGCACGATCTACGAGACGGTCGACGGCTCCTGGTCGGACTGGGTCGACTTCGGGCAGGCGGACCTTCAGGGGACGCCCGCTGCGGTCCTGCGCCCGGACGGGCGCGGATTCGTCGCGATGGCCACTCGAGGGACCGTGCGGACCTGGGCGCAGGCGGTCCCCGACGGAGGCTGGTCGCCGCCGATCGTTCGGAGCGACGAGGGACCCTGCTGCTCACCGAGCCTCGCTCCGGGGCAGGACGATCGACTCCACTGCTTCTACCGCACCGTCGGCGGCGTCGCGCGGTTCATGGTCGAGACGGAGCTCGGCGGCGGCTTCTCGGATCCCGAGGACCTCGGCGGCGACGACGGCGTCGACGTGATCGCCGCCGTGCGGGCCGACGGCGTCGAGGGGCGGGTCTTCGTGGCGCAGCGCACGTTCGACGGCTCGATCCAGGTCGCCTGGCAGGTCGGGCCGAACGACGCCTTCGGCGACTGGACCGACCTCGGCGGCACCACGATCGGCGCCCCCGCCCTGGTCGCCGACGCCGACGGCCTCCCGGTGCTTCTGATGCACGCCGCGGACGGATCGCTGCACGCGGCCGAGCTCACCGGCACGTCCCCGATCACCTGGGGAGACTGGTCGCCCGCGGGAGGATGATCGCTGCGGCGCCCGATCGCGCCGCCCGGTAGGCTTGCCTCTCGTGCAGATCCGTGAACTGAAGATCCCCGACAGCTACGAGGTCACCCCGAAGCAGTTCGGCGACGACCGCGGGGTATTCCTCGAGTGGTACCGGTTCGACCGGCTCGAGGAGGCCGTCGGGCACCGGCTCGAGCTCGCACAGGGCAACACCTCGGTGTCCAAGCGCGGCGTGGTCCGCGGCATCCACTTCGCCGACATCCCGCCGAGCCAGGCCAAGTACGTCACGGCGACCCATGGTGCGGTGCTCGACTTCGTGATCGACATCCGCGTCGGCTCGCCCACGTACGGGCAGTGGGACTCGGTGCTGCTCGACGATGTCGACCGCCGCGCGATCTACATCGCCGAGGGCCTCGGCCACTGCTTCGTGGCCCTGACCGACGACGCCACCGTCAGCTACCTCGTCACCTCGACGTTCAACGCCGAGCGCGAGCACGGCATCAACCCGCTCGACCCCGAGGTCGGCCTGGTGTTCCCGGATGCCGCGGGCGAGCCGCTGCTCTCCCCGAAGGACACCGAGGCGCCGAGCCTCGCCGAGGCCGCGGCATCCGGCCTGCTGCCGACCTGGGACGCGGCGCGTGCCTTCTACGACTCACTGAACACCAGGGGGAACTGACCGATGCGCGGCATCATCCTCGCCGGCGGCTCCGGCACCCGGCTCTGGCCGATCACCAAGGGCATCTCGAAGCAGCTCATGCCCATCTACGACAAGCCGATGATCTACTACCCGCTGTCGACGCTCATGATGGCGGGCATCAACGAGATCCTCGTCATCACCACGCCCGAGTACAACGCGCAGTTCCGCGCGCTGCTCGGCGACGGCAGCGACCTCGGCATCCGGCTCGAGTACGCCGTGCAACCCTCGCCCGACGGCCTCGCGCAGGCCTTCATCATCGGCGAGGAGTTCATCGGCGACGAGAGCGTCGCGCTCGTGCTGGGCGACAACATCTTCCACGGCAGCAGCCTGGGCTCGGCGCTCCGCCAGCACACCGACGTCGACGGCGCCCTGATCTTCGCGTACCAGGTGAGCGATCCCACCGCCTACGGCGTCGTCGAGTTCGACGAGGGCTTCCGGGCGGTCTCGATCGAGGAGAAGCCCGCCGAGCCGAAGAGCGACTACGCCGTCCCCGGCCTGTACTTCTACGACAACCGCGTCGTCGAGATCGCCAAGACGATCGAGCCGAGCGCTCGCGGCGAGCTCGAGATCTCGACCGTGAACGAGCGCTACCTCGAGGAGGGCGCGCTCAGCGTCCAGGTGCTCGACCGCGGCACGGCGTGGCTCGACACCGGGACGTTCGAGTCGATGATGCAGGCCTCGGAATACGTGCGCGTCATCGAGGACCGGCAGGGGTTCAAGATCGGGTGCATCGAGGAGATCGCCTGGCGCGCCGGATGGATCGACGACGAGCAGCTCGCCTCGCTCGCCGCCCCGCTCGTCAAGAGCGGATACGGCGCGTACCTCCGGCGGCTGCTCGGCCGGTAGGGGGCGGCGGATCCGGGCGGATCCGCAGGAATCCGGGCCCCCGCGAGGCGGCCCGGAGCGATAGGCTCATCCGATACGGAGAAGAGGGAGAGCCGTGCCGGAATCGACGATCCACGCCGGTGCCCAGGCGACCGAGGCGAACGCCATGCCGTCACCGCCATGGCTCGGCCCGACGTCGTACTGGCAGCCCGCCCACATCGTCACCTCGGCCTGGCTCGAGCATGCGCCGTTCGCGTTCTGGCTGATCGACGAGCTGCGGCCGCGATCGGTCGTCGAGCTCGGCACGCACGCCGGGTTCTCGTTCTTCGTGTTCGCCGAGGCCGTGCGGCGGCTCCGCCTCGACACGCAGCTCACCGCGCTCGACACGTGGCGTGGCGACGAGCAGTCGGGCTTCTACGACGAGAGCGTGTGGACCAGCGTCCGCGACATCGCCGAGCGCGACTACGCCGGATCCACGCGACTGCTGCGCGGGTACTTCTCGGAGTCCCGCCCGCTCGTCCCCGACGACAGCGTCGACCTGCTCCACATCGACGGACGGCACGGGTACGCGGATGCCCGCGAGGACTACGAGTCCTGGGTCTCCACGGTCCGCGACGGCGGGGTGATCCTGTTCCACGACATCGCCGAGCGCGCTCCCGGCTTCGGGGTGTGGCAGCTCTGGGAGGAACTCGCGGGCGAGCACCCGTCGTTCGCGTTCGAGCACGGCCACGGACTCGGCGTGCTCGGTGTGGGCGAGGTGCGCAGCGACGGACTCGCGTCGATCTTCCAGGCTGACGCCGTGACGGCTCGCGCGGTGCGGTCGACCTACGAGGGGCTCGGGTCGGTCGTCTCGCGGCAGGCCGAGCTCGAGGCGATGCCCGCCGAGGTCGAGTCGTTGCACGCCGTGGTCGACGTGCTCAAGCACCAGGTCGAGGGGTTGACCGAGGATGTCGCTCAGCGCGACGCCGCCCTCGAGGAGGTGCTGACGAGCACGAGCTGGGCCGTGTCGCGACCGGTGCGGGTCCTCGGTGGCCTGCTCCGTCGGAACCGTCCGAGCCGCGACGGTTCCTGACCCGGTTCACCGGAGACGGCACCGGCGCCGGTCAGGCGGTCGAGTGGACGGCCCGGCGCTCGACGAGGCGCGAGCGGAGCCGGAGCCCGGTCAGCAGCACCACGCGGACGGGCCAGAACCACAGGCCGGGGTACTTCTTCCGGATGAAGCGCTCGGCACTCCGGTGATGCGCGCGCACCATGGCGGCGGACTCGCCCGCGGTCGAGTGGCCCCCGGTGTGCGTGACCTCGGCCGCAGGGGTGAACCGGTTCCGCCAACCCGCCCGGCCCAGCCGGTAGCCCAGGTCGACGTCCTCGAAGTACATGAAGAACCCCTCGTCGAAGCCGTGGACCGCCTCGAACGCCGTCCGCCGTACGAGCACGCACGAGCCCGACAGCCATCCGGCGTCGCGCTCGACCTCGGTCGCGGCTCTCGCCTGATACTGGCGAGTCCACGGGTTCGACGGCCACAGGTTCGAGAAGAGGGCGTGCCCCGATCCGGTGCGGATGCTCGGGACCTCCCGCGCGGAGGGATAGACCGAGCCGTCGTCGTTGCGCACGAGCGGACCCACGGCGCCGATGTCGTCTGCGGCCTCGCCCTTCTCGACCAGGCGGTCGATCGCCCCCTCGTGCAGGAGCACGTCGGGGTTCGTGATGAGCACCCAGTCGATCTCGGGGGGCAGCGTTCGCACGGCGGCGTTCACGGCACCGCCATACCCCAGGTTGCCGGGCATCGGCAGGTACGTCGCACCGGCCGCGAGCGTCACCTCGCGCGTCGGGTCGGAGTCGGGGCGGTTGTCGGCGACCACGACGAGCGGCGGCGCGGCGGCCGCGCCCGGCAGGCTGCCGAGCATCGACGCGATCTCGCCCGCGGAGCCGTAGCCCACCGACACGACGGCGACGTTGCGACGGACCGGCGCGCTCATGAGGTGACGGGCGTGACGGCGCCGGATGCCGCGAACTGCACCACGCCCGCACCGTACGGGTCGTCGGCGTAGTCGAGCGTGCCGGCGGGGTCGAGCACGGTGATCGGCGTGCCGCCGCCGTCGGTCGCGCCGGCGCTGATGATCATCCGGTCGACGCCGAAGTTCGTCGACGGAAGCGTGAACTCCACGTCGTAGCGTCCGGGGGCGGTCGGCAGCTCGATGCCGAGGCCCTCGGTGTTCAGCCGGTAGATGGCGTGGCCGAGGGTCGACTGCAGCGTGAACCCGGTGATCCACTCGGTGGGACGGAGCACCTCGGCGTGGATGGTGAGCTTCAGGTCGGTGCCCGGCGTGAGCGGCTCGCTCCCGAGCGGGCGCCCGTCGCCGTGCGACACCGTGACGGACCCGATCTCCACCGCCGGATGATGCGGCTCACCCGTCTCAGCCTCCTCCTCGTGGGCCAGCCGGTCGCGCTCGTAGCCCTCGCGGAGCACCCGGATGCCCGCTCCGACCGCGCCGTCGTGCACCACGCGGCCCGCGTCGAGGACGACCGCGCGCGTGCAGACATCCGCCACCTGCTCGGAGGAGTGGCTCACGAGCACGATCGTGCGGCCCTCGCGCTGGAACTGGCGGATCTTGTTCATGCACTTCAGCTGGAAGGGCTCGTCGCCCACGGCGAGGACCTCGTCGACGAGGAGGAGATCCGGATCGGAGTGCACGGCCACCGCGAAGGCGAGGCGGACGTACATGCCCGAGGAGTAGAACTTGACCTGCGAGTCGATGAACTCGCCGATGCCGGAGAACTCCACGATGTCGTCGAAGACCGCGTCGGTCTCGGCGGTGGACATGCCGAGCAGGGCGGCGTTGAGGTAGACGTTCTCGCGGCCCGACAGGTCGGGATGGAAGCCGGCGCCCAGCTCGAGCAGCGCCGCGACGCGCCCGCGACGGTACACGGCGCCCTCGCTCGGGTCGATGATCCCGCCGATCACCTTCAGGAGCGTGCTCTTGCCCGAGCCGTTGTGGCCGATGAGCCCGACCGTCTCGCCGAGGTGGATGTCGAGCGACACGCCGTCGAGGGCCCGGAACTCCGAGCGCGACTTCGACCGCGACCGCCAGTACAGCACCCGGTCCTTGAGGGACTTGTCCTTGTGCAGGACGAATCGCTTGGAGACGTCGTCGATCCGGACGAGGGGCTCGGTCATGACCTCGGTGCTCATAGTTCCTGCGCGAAGTTGCTCTGGAGGCGGGAGAAGGTGCGCTGCGCCAGGAAGAGCAGGAGCAGGCATACCGCCAGCGCGATCAGCAGCCTCAGCCAGAGGAGGTCGGGCCAGTACTGGGCCGGATCCTCGGACCCGGCGACCCACATGGCCTTCTGCATGCCGAGGACGGCGAGCGTGACCGGGTTGGCGAAGTAGAGCTCCTCGAGCAACGTGCCGCCGATGGCGTCGTGTACGAAGCCGGCGGAGTAGACGATCGGCGAGGCCCAGAACAGGATGAGCAGCAGGATCTCGATGAGATGCTGCACGTCGCGCAGGTACACGTTGAGCGCCGAGAGCACGAGCGCGAGCGCCGTCGCGAAGACGAGGATCAGCAGGATGCTGAGCGGCAGGTAGGCGATGTCGGCGTGCAGTGGTGGCCGCCCGAGTGCGAACGTCGCGACCAGGAGGATCGCGAACTGCACGAGGAAGTTGAAGATCGAGCCGCCCACGGCCGCGAGCGGGAAGATCTCGCGCGGCACGTAGACCTTCTTGACCAGGCCGGCGTTGTTGACCACCGAGTTGGTGCCGGCGGTGATGATCTCGGCATACAGGCTCCACGCGGTCAGGCCGGCGAACACGAAGATGGCGAAATCGGGGATGGATCGCGCCGCACCGAGGAACTGGCCGATCGCGACGTAGTAGATCGCGAGCTGCGCGAGCGGGCGCATGAGCGACCACACGACGCCGAGGCTGCTGTTCTTGTACTTGGCGCGGATCTCACGGCTCGTGAGCCGGGCGAGCAGCTCGCGATGCGCGAACACCTCGGCGATCGAGAGCCATGTGCCGCGGCCGAGCGACGGGTCGCGCCCGATCCGCCGAAGCGGCTCGTCGACCACGCGTGCGCCCTTGGCGCCGCTGGGTTCCGGCATGTCGCAGTCTTTCCGTTCTCGGGGGATTCGTCTGATCCTACCGATTCCCCATCCGAGGATCGGCCGAGAGCCGTGCCGACCGACGCGTCGATCGACCTGTGTCGCTTCCCGGCGTCCGGGCGTCGCTGTCATACCCTGAGCACCGTCGAGCCCCTTCGCGGGACGGGACGACATCGAGGGGGATCGCATGCGGGAGTCGTCGGTGATCGTGCGCGTCGCCCTCATCGTCGGCGCGCTCGTCGCCGCCGTGCTCATGCCCTGGACGGCGCCGCCCGACCGTGCGGATGCCGTCACCGGAGCGGAATGGGACGCCGGGTACATCATCTCCGACGCCCGGTTCTTCGACTCGGGCGCGATGAACGAGGCGCAGGTCCAGTCCTTCCTCGCGGCCAGGCTTCCGTCGTGCGCCGCCGCCAACGGGCAGCCGTGCCTCCGCGACTATCGGGCGACCACGTTCACCCGTGCCGCGGTCGAGCCCGGCCACTGCACGGGGTACGCGGGCGCCGAGAACGAGCCCGCGTCGAGGATCATCGTCAAGGCCGCGCAGGCCTGCCGGATCAATCCCCAGGTGCTGCTCGTCATGTTGCAGAAGGAGCAGGGCCTCGTCACCGCCGGTTCACCGACCGAGCGCCAGTACCGCGTCGCGATGGGCTACGGATGCCCCGACACCGCGGATTGCGATTCCGCCTACTTCGGCTTCTACAACCAGGTGTACCACGCAGCCAGGCAGCTCCGGCAGTACACGAACTACCCGCAGCGCACGTACCGTATCGGCTCGGTCGCCATCCAGTACCACCCGAACACGGCGTGCGGATCGTCCGTCGTGAACATCCGCAACCAGGCCACGGCGAACCTGTACAACTACACGCCCTACCAGCCCAACGCGGCGGCGCTGGCGAACCTCCGCGGGGTCGGCGACGGCTGCTCCGCCTACGGCAACCGCAACTTCTGGGTGACCTTCCACGACTGGTTCGGCGATCCGAGGGGCGGCGGCAGGAATCCGATCGGCAACGTCGAGGTCGTGACCGCCGGTCCGGGCACGGTTCGCGTCGCGGGCTGGGCGCTCGACCCGGACACGACGGATCCCATCGCCGTGCACATCTACGTCGGACCGAACGGCTCGGCCCACACTGCGTCGTTGCAGCGCCCCGACGTCGGCGCCGCATACGGGCTCGGCTCGGCCCACGGATTCGATGCGACGATCCCGGTCGCGGTGTCGGGTCCCCAGGACGTCTGCGTCTACGCGATCAACGTCGGGTCGGGTGCGAACGTCCTGCTCACCTGTTCCCGGGTCGACCTGCTGGCGGGCCCGCCGGTCGGCTCCGTCGACCCGATCGAGGTCGGCGAGGGGACTGTCACGGTGTCGGGCTGGGCACTCGATCCCGACACGACCGGCCCGATCCAGGTGCACGTCTACGTCGGTTCCTCGTCCGTGGCGGCGCAGGCCGACCGACCCGTGGCCCTCGATCCGAAGTACGCGGTGTACGGCGACGCCCACGGGTTCCGGGCGACCCTGCCGGCTCCGCCGGGCTCGACCCGGGTGTGCGTCTACGCCATGAACGCCGGGGCCGGTTCCAACGTCGAGCTCGCCTGCCGAACGGTCGAGGTCATCGGCGAGCTCGGGCGTCCGCCGGTGGGCAACGCCGAGGTCATCGCCGCCGAGAACGGCTCGATCCGCGTGGCCGGCTGGGCGCTCGATCCGGACACCACGCGATCGATCGCCGTCCACGTCTATGTCGGGTCCAACGGCCGCGCCATCGCCGCGGACCGGAGCCGACCCGACATCGCGGCCGCGTACCCCGGCTACGGCGCGGCGCACGGGTTCACCGAGCTGATCACGGTCGCCCCCGGGACGTACGACGTCTGCGCGTACGCCATCAACACGGGTGCGGGCGGCCACACGCTGCTCCGATGCGCGTCCGTGCGCGTGGACGCGGCGATCCCGGAGCTCGGCCGCGTCCCGGTCGGTGCGCTCGAGGACGTGCGCGTCGAGGGAGACGGCGTGGCCTTCACCGGCTGGGCGCTCGATCCCGACACCGCCTCGCCGATCGACGTCCACCTCTACGTCGGCACGAGCGCGACGGCGGTCCGGGCCGACATCGAGCGGACGGACGTCGGCCAGGCGAACCCCGCGTACGGTCCGAACCACGGGTTCCGGGGCAGCGTCGCGGTCGGGCCGGGGACGTACACCGCCTGCGCCTATGCGATCAACACCGGGCCGGGCGGGCATGTGCAACTCGGATGCCGCGAGGTCACCGTTCCGCCGTCGACCGCCCCTGCCTCCGACCTCGGCCGTGCGCCGATCGGCAACCTGGAGCTCGTCGCCGCGGGCAGTCGCTCGGTGCGGGTGGCGGGATGGACCATCGACCCGGACACGGCCGCGTCGACCGCCGTCCACGTCTACGTCGGTTCCTCGGGATTCGCCACGACCGCCGATCGTGAGCGGGCCGACGTCGCCGCTGCGTATCCGGGCTACGGCTCGGCGCACGGCTTCGACTACACGGCCGAGGCGCCACCGGGCGCGCAGCAGGTCTGCGTCTACGCCATCAACACCGGTGCCGGAGGCCACACCCTGATCGCCTGTCGCTCCGTCGACGTTCCGGGGTGACCCCCGCGGCCGGTGCGCGGCGGCCGATGGTGCCGACGGCGTCACGGCAGGCTCGGATCGGGGCGACAGCGGGCTTCGGGGTATGCTCGATCGGTTGTTCGCCCGGATAGACATGGAGACGAGACGGACGTGGAGAAGACGGACCCCGATTCGACGGGCGGCTTCCGCCTCTCCGGACTCGCCGCCGCCGGCATCGTCGCGCTGCTCGCGCTCCTCTCGTTCGGGGCATGGGCGCTGTCGTCGCCGATCGGATCCAGCCCCGACGACCAGTACCACCTGGCCAGCATCTGGTGCGCGACCGGCGAGCAGGACGGCGAGTGCGAGGAGGGCACCGGGGCTGACAACCGCCGGGTGCCGCGCGCCCTCGTGCAGAACTCGATGTGCTACGCCTTCGACTCCGAGCAGAGCGGGGCCTGCCAGGCCTCGGGCGCAGACGACGACAGCATGGTCGTCACCGACGCCGGCAACTTCACGGGCGACTACCCTCCGGTCTTCTACACGACGATGTCGTTGTTCGTCTCCGACCAGTTCGGCCTCGCCGTCCTGTCGATGCGCATGTTCAACGCGCTGGTCTTCGTCGTCGCCGTCGGCGGTCTCGTCGTGCTCACCGCGCGCCGGTTGAAGCCCGTCGTGCTCTGGCCGGTGCTGGCCACGATCGTCCCGCTCGGGATGTTCATCGTGCCCTCGACGAACCCGAGCAGCTGGGCGTACACGTCCGCCGCCATCGTGTTCATCGCGACACTGGGGTACCTGACGGCAGAGGAACGCTGGCGGATGATCGCGCTCGGCGCGATCTCCGCGTTCGGCGTCGTCCTCGGCTCCGGAGCGCGAGCCGATGCGGCGGTGTATGCCGGCGTCGCCATCGCGGGCGCCATCGCGTTGAGCTGGCAGCGGCGACGGGCGTACCTGTGGCGCCTCGTGCTTCCCGCGGTGCTCGTCGCGGTCGCGATCGGCTTCTACCTCTCGACCGGGCAGTCCGAGCTCGCGGGCCGCGGCCTTCGCGGCGAGACCGAGGCGGGTGGCCTGACCCGTACCGTGACCAACCTCCTGCAGGTCCCCGACCTGCTGGCCGGCGCGCTCGGGCGGTGGGGTCTCGGATGGCTCGACACGCCGATGTGGGCCGTCGTCTGGGTGCTCGGCCTGATGGTGTTCGGCGCGACGATCGTGATCGGGATCGGCGTCCTCTCCGTTCGCAAGCTCATCGTGCTGCTCGTGGTCGGCGCCGTGGCGGTCGCGTTGCCGGTGACCATCCTCGTCCGCAGCAACGCCCTCGTCGGGGAGTACGTGCAACCGCGGTACATCCTTCCGGTGCTCGTGATCCTGCTCGCGGTCGCCGTGCTTCCGCTTCGCCATCGCGTGCACCTCACCGTCGCCCAGGCGGTCATGCTCGCGTCCGCGGTCGTCGTCGCGCAGGCGGCGGCGCTGCACGCCGAGCTGCGACGCTACGTCGTCGGCACCGACGCCGTCACCCTGAACCTCGACGCCATCGTCGAATGGTGGTGGGGGGTGCCGTTCTCCCCGAACGCGACGTGGCTCGTCGGGTCGCTCGCCTTCACGGCCGGCGTCGGGCTGCTGACGTGGTGGTTCCTCCGTGCGGACCGCCGGCCGCGGCTCGCTGAGCGTCCGGACGCCCTCGACGGATCAGTGTCCGGCGATGGACCACTCCGCGATCACTCCCGCCCCGTCGGGGCCGAGCAGCACGAGGCTGAGCGAGCTCGCTGACGTCGGCACGGCGAAGCGCACGCTGCCCTCGAGGGCGTCGCCTTCTCCCAGCCGCCCATCGACCCGCAGTCCGTCGGCGCCCGTGGCCCGCGAAGCCGGGTACAGGTTGCCCTCGCCGTCGCGGATCGCGAGCGTTGCGCTGGCGAGATCCACTCGGCCGGTCGTCGCTCGGAGCTCGACCTCGGCGCTGAGCGCGCGCTCCTTCGAGCCCGGTCCGCCCTCGACGGTCGCCATGGAGCTCGGGTGCACGCGGAGCCAGGCTTCGCCCACGGGCAGCGTGATCGCCGTCCCCAACGGGAAGAGGCTCAGCGCCAGGGCCGAACGACCGACGCCGATCGTGGCCTCCGGCGGCACGCCGATCATCTCGCGGGCCTCCTCGGGGGTCGAGCCCGGTGCCGGCTCCTCGGTCTCCGACGCACGCACGATTCCGGTGTAGGGGAGTCCTGCCGCCGCGGCGGTGCGGTTGGCCGACGTGGGATAGCCGATGGCCAGGATCTCGGCGAGGCCGACGTTGGCGGTGGTGCTGCTCACGCTCGTGACGGTGAAGCGGACGCTGGTCGTGCTGCGTGCGCTGAAGTTCACCGTGGTCGCGGCGCCGGCGTTGTCGAGCGCGGGCACGTTGACGACACTGCCGTCGGAGAAGGTGAGCGTGCCTGCGGTGACGCGGTCGTTGGCGTTGGGCCGGTCGTGGAGGCGGATGGAGCTGAGGGTCTGGGGTGCGGTCCAGTTGAGGGTGAGGGTGGTGCCGGCCTTGCCGCCGACGCTGGCCCATTCCCTGGTGGAGTCGCCGGGGTAGCCGTCGACGACGCCGTCGATGGCCTTCTGCGCGGTCTGCCCGGTCGAGGTGTTCTGCGAGCTCGCCGTCACGCTCGCCGATCCCACCACGTTGACCGGCGCGGACGCGGAGGCCGGCGTGGGATATCCGTTGGCCAGGATCTCGGCGAGGCCGACGTTGGCGGTGGTGCTGCTCACGCCGGTCACCGTGAAGCGGACGCTGGTCACGCTCCGTGCACTGAAGTTCACGGTGTTGCCGGCTCCCGCGTTGTCGAGCGAAGGCACGTTGACGGAGCTGCCGTCGGAGAAGGTGAGCGTGCCTGCGGTGACGCGGTCGCTGCTGTTCGGCCGGTCATGCAGGCGGATCGAGCTCAGGGTCTGCGGTGCGGTCCAGTACAGCGTGAGCGTGGTGCCGGCCTTGCCGCCGACGCTCGCCCATTCCTTCGTGGAGTCGCCGGGGTAGCCGTCGACGACGCCGTCGATGGCCTTGACCGCCGTCTGGCCGGTCGAGGTGTTCTGCGAGCTTGCGGTCACGGTCGCCGACCGCGCGACGTTCGTCGGTGTCGGTGTCGGTGTGGGCGTGGGCGTGGGCGTGGGTGTGGGTGTGGGCGTGGGTGTGGGTGTGGGTGTGGGTGTGGGTGTCGGCGTGGGTGTCGGTGTCGGTGTCGGTGTCGGTGTGGGTGTGGGTGTGGGTGTGGGTGTGGGCGTGGGCGTGGGCGTGGGCGTGGGCGTCGCGGTGGGCGTGGGCGTCGGCGTCGATGCGGGGGTGGGGTAGCCGATGGCCAGGATCTCGGCGAGGCCGACGTTGGCGGTGGTGCTGCTCACGCTCGTGACGGTGAAGCGGACGCTGGTCGTGCTGCGTGCGCTGAAGTTCACCGTGGTCGCGGCGCCGGCGTTGTCGAGCGCGGGCACGTTGACGACACTGCCGTCGGAGAAGGTGAGCGTGCCTGCGGTGACGCGGTCGTTGGCGTTGGGCCGGTCGTGGAGGCGGATGGAGCTGAGGGTTTGGGGTGCGGTCCAGTTGAGGGTGAGGGTGGTGCCGGCCTTGCCGCCGACGCTGGCCCATTCCTTCGTGGAGTCGCCGGGGTAGCCGTCGACGACGCCGTCGATGGCCTTCTGCGCGGTCTGCCCGGTCGAGGTGTTCTGGGAGCTCGCCGTCGCCGTCGCCCGGGGAGCGACGTTCCCCGGTGACGTCGGACTCGGGTCCGGCGTCGGCGTCGGTGTGGGCGTGGGCGTGGGATCCGGGTTCGGTGGGGGAATCGGCGTCGGCGCGCCGACGGTGTACTCCCGTTCGAGCCATGCCCCCTCGGGACGTGTCGAGCATTGCGCCGCCGTCGAGCAGGTGCGGTAATCCCACTGCGCGTACGCGAGGAACGCGTCCACCTTCTCGGTACGCTCGTACCCGCTGACGTTGACGGCACGGTACTGGGTGCCGTAGCCCTGGTAGCCGGCGAATCCGTGAGGTGCCCCGTACCGGTCCTCGGCGATGGCCGCAAGGTACGCGACCGTGAGGTGGTCGCTGTGGTCGACGCCGCTCGCGTAGCTCGCGGTGTAGTCGAGCGTGTTGACTGAGTTGGGTCGATACGAGTCCATGAGCGCGACGAGCGTGTCGATCAGCTCGTTCAGCGTGTACGACGCGGTTCCGTCCACCGGGTAGATGCGCGGGTGCGCACCCGCGTAGAGCTTCTGCAGGCTCTCGTAGTCGTTGCGGGCGTACCCGCTCCCATCGATGTTCCCGTCGGGCAGCCTCAGGTACGCGAGTGAGACGTGGGGCGCTCCCTTCAGGGTGTACACGGGAATCGGGTGGCCCGGCACGCCCGCATCACTCCTCGTCCACGAGTCGGCCGCCCACATCATCTCGGCGTACGCGGCCTGCGTCCCCGACTCGCGATCCTCCCAGTAGGCGTCGAACTCACCAGAATCGCCGGCCAGCATGAAGACCGTCCGGACGCAGGTTCCCTCGCGCACCGCATTGAGCAGGGTGGGGCTCTGGAAGAGCAGGTCGTCGTCCGGATGGGCCACGATGTTCATGGTCGCGCCGTTCGGACAGGCGGCCGCCCCGGCGGCCGTGCTCGCGCCGCCGAAGGCGACCGCCGCGCCGAGGAGCGCTGCGAGCGTGATCGTCATCGACGCCGGCGCGAGGCGCCGGATGAAGGAAACCATCGGCCGTCCCCTCCGAAAGGTACGCCGAAGATAACACCGTGGGGCCGCGGCGGCGCCTTATACCATACGGATTACCCCCGCATTGGGGCATCCGGCGGCGTGCCGCGGATCGGGCGGCTCCGGGCAGGTGGGATCCACACCCGGAAGGGTCGATCCACCGTCACGGAGCGTTCAGGGTCCAGTTCGCCACGGCCCGGTCGGAGCCGACCGGCCAGTAGGCGATGAGGAGGCCGCGTGCCCGCCGGGGCAGCTCGAAGTACACCGCCCCTCCAGCGGTGCCTCCCGCCTCCAGCGCCTGGCCGCACAGCGGGTCGACGCCGTCGTCAGAGCCGTCGGTCGACCGATACCGGTTCCCGGCGCCATCGACGATCGCGAAATCCGAAGGGCCGACCGCGGCAGTTCCGCCGAGGCCCTCGAGCTCCACCTCGAGCCGCAGGGGCCGGACATCGTCATCGTCGGTCTCGAGGGTCGCCACCGCCGTCGGACGGATCTGCACCGCGGACCCCGCCTGGGCGAAGTTCCGGGCGGTTCCGAGCATCGACGCGGCAGTCTGCGCGGCATGCACCTCGATCTCCGACAGTCCGATGTTGTACGTGTCGGCGCCCACCGACGTGACGGTGAACCGGAGCGACGACGTCTCACGTGGCGAGAACTCCAGGGCGAGCGGCTCGCCGTTGTCAGGGAGCGGCGGCACGAGCACGGTGCTGCCATCGGAGAAGGCGAGCGTTCCGCCCGTGACGTCGTCGTCGAGGTTCGGCCGATCGACGAGCACGACGGAACCGATCTGCTGGGGCGACTGCCAGGTCAGGCTGAGCGTGCTGTCCTCCCGCCCGCCGACGGTGGCCCACTCCGCCGTGTGGTCACCCGGATGTCCGTCCGCGATCCCGTCGATCGCCTTGTCGGCCGTCTGCTCCGTCGCGGCATTCTCGGAGTCCGCTACGGCGACCGCGCACTCGGCGAGATTCGATGCAGGTTCGCATTCCGTGGAGACGGCCGGACCCGCCGTGCCCATGACGAGCGCAACCTCCACCACGATGACGGCTGACAGCGTGCGTCCGAGCATCCACGACCTCCAGACGATGGCGGGCCGGTCGGTCCGATGCCTCCATGATCGCGGAACCGGACGCCTGCCGCCAGCGCGCCGGACGTCCGGAGCGCTGGCGGCTCAGGCGCGGGTGCCGACGACCACGTCGTCCACCAGGTCGGCGTACTCGCGGGCCCGGGCCTCCCACGACCATTCGTCGAGGGCCTCCGCCGTGACGGCGGGCTTCGGGTCGGCGAGCGCACTCGCGACCTGCTCCGCGAGCTCGTCGGTGTCGGTCGAGTTGACGAGCCGCACCGGCGCCCCGTGCTCGAGCAGCGCGGTCGCGGCGGGAACGGGGTACGAGACGATCTGCGCGCCGACGGCCGCCGCCTCGAGGAGGATGATCCCGAAGCCCTCGGCGAGCACGGAGGCGTTGACCAGTACTGCTCCGGCCAGCGTGTCGCGGACCGTCTCCGATTCGACCGGCCCGTGGACTCGCACGAGATCGGCGAGACCGAGCGCATCCACCTGCCGGCGGCAACGCTCGAGATCGGGGCCTCCGCCGAGTACGTGACCGGTGACACCCGATTCGCGCAAGCTTCCCTGGAGGGCTGCGCAGACCGCGAGGAACGTGTCCCAGCCCTTGCCGGGCACGAGTCGCCCGACGAACACGAGTCGCGTGGGTCGCGGCGGACGTGCGGACGCCGGGACGTTCCACTCCGCGAGATCGATCGCGTTGTGGAACAGCGTCGAATCGCGGCCGGAAAGGCGCGTGACGAACTCGGCGGCGTCCTTCGAGACCGCCAGGACCTTCGTGGCACGGCGCAGCGCCTGCCGGCCGAGCGTGAGGTCGACCATCCGGCTCGCGAACTCGATCACCCGCGAGGGCGAGCGCACGAAGTCCGATCCGTGCTCGGTGTGGATGGACGGCACGCCGGCGCGGCGGGCCGCGCGGATGCCGATCCAGGTCAGGGGGAAGAAGCGCGTGTGGGTCGAGACGACGGTGACGCCCTGTTCCCTCAGCGCGGAGGTCAGACGCCTGGTCGTTCCCAGCGGCGGGAAGGAGATGACGTCGGCGATGGGGAAGCGGCGCGGCAGGCGATGCACCCGTACGCCGGCCTCGACGCCGACGCCGGGCTCGCCCGAGACGGTGAAGACGGTGACGCGATGCCCGAGCGCGGCCAGCTGGTCGGCCAGGGCGCTGACGTGCTTCTCGAGTCCCCCGACCCGAGGCGGGTAGTTGTTCACGACGAGTGCGATGTGCTGGATCAACGCGGTTCCTCCTGCGGGTCGAGGCTCGTCTGCGGCTCCCGCGACCGGCGGCGCAGCGACACGGCCTGCGCGACGATGTGGATCACCACGCCGCACAGCGGTCCGGCGAGGAGGGAGAGCACCGCCCTGCCTTCGAGCGGTCCCGGCAGCGCGAGGCACGCCACGGCGACGACGGCCGCGACGGCCCACCCGACCGAGTACGGCGTGTGGAGGTGGCGGGCGAGCGTCGCGGGTCCGGTGACGTAGAGCCAGGCGATGGCGGTGGCCGCGATGACGAGGGCGAACACGGTCATGGGCTCGACCTGATAGGCCGCACCGAACACGGCGGCGAGCAGGGGAGGGCCGATCAGTGCGCCGAGCGCTGCGCCGAGGATCCCGACGACGGCGACGATGCCGAGCAGGGCGAGCTCCGAGCGGAGGTGCCGGGCGGGGTCGATCGCAGTGAACCGGACGACGAGCAGGGACTGGATGGCGCTGAGCGGCATCAGCAGCGGCGCGCGGGTCAGGGTGATCGCCAGTACCAGCGTCGCGAACTCCGCGGAGGGCGTCGCGCCGGCGAACAACGCCAGCACCGCGGGGAATCCCGCGACGAAGAAGGCGGCGCCGATCCCGGCGAAGACCGCGCGAAGGGTGTTCCAGTAGAACGCACCGTCTCGTACCGTGTCGACGCGGACCGACCGGAGGCGTCGGCCGCCGCGGATGACGCCGATCAGGACCGTCAGCGGGATGGGGAGCACGGTGGACCAGGCGAGCGCGGCGGCTCCGCCGTCGACCCACAGCGCGACGAGGGTGAATGCGAGACGCAGCACCGCATCGACGGTCAGCAGCAGCGCGAGATCGAGCCAGCGCTCGGTGCCCGCCAACGCGCCCTGGATGCCCGCGACGAAGACGTAGCAGGGAACCGCGACGAGGATCGGGACGGACCACACCACCCAGGAGGAACCGAGCGTCGACGGGGCGAGCGCGGCGAGGACGGCGAGCACGACCACGGCGACGACGCCGGCGCCCACGAGGAGCCGGCGCCATGGAGACGCACTCGCGCGGGGGGCCTCCGCTGCGGCGTGGACGACCGAGGCCACGCCGCGCGCGGTCTCCTGCTGCACGCCGAAGAGGACGCTCACCATGAAGAAGAGCAGGGCCCAGAAGACCGCGAACTCCGCGTACACCGCCGGTCCGGCGATGGCGGCGACGACCCAGGTGACGACGAGACCGGCAAGGCCGCTGACGACGGCGGCGACGAGCAACGGGGCGCTGCCCACGAGTCTGCTTGCGATGAGAGTCTCCACACGGCCGTGGCTCGAAATGGCCGCGGCTATCCTAGCAATGGCTCAGGTCTCGCGAGGGTTGGTGCGAGCGTCGAGCCGTTCCTCGAGTTCTCGGATGCGGAGCTCCTGGATGGCGACCTCCTCGGCGAGGGTCCGGGTCTCGCCTTCGAGATCCGTCAGTTCCGCACTGTGCTGGATGCTCACCAGGATGAGGATCGCGAGGCTGACGAAGAAGATGAGGTTCGTCGGGATCTCCACCCCGATCAGGTTCGCCGCCCAGACCAGGATCTGGGGGAAGATCCCGATCAGCAGCGCGAGCAGGCCCGCGACGAGCCACCAGAGCGCGTGACGCTCGCGGAGGCGCCGCCGTCGGAGGAGCTCGATGACCACCACGAGCACGACGAGCGCCGAGACGATGCCCAGCAGGTAGAGTGCGATGCTCACGTCAGGCCTCCATGTGGGCGGGGGTCGCGGGACGGGCGAGGGCGAAGCCGAGGGCGACCACCGCGCGCCCGAGGTACGCGGCGGCCTTGAAGGGGTTGTGCGAAGGTTGTCCGCCGGCCCGCGGCCGCATCGCCACGGGGACCTGCGTGATCACGTACCCGTGACGCGCAGCGATCACCAGCGCCTCGATCGTGTCGCCGAGGTACTCCGCCGGATACTGCTCCGCGAACAGCCGGGTCGCGCGCGGCCCGCACGCCTTGAACCCGGAGGTCGTGTCGGTGAGCGTCGTGCGGGCCGTGCGGCTGAGCGAGTGGGCCAGCAGCTTCATCGCCCAGCGTCTCGGTCCGCGCACCCGGTAGTCGCCCTCGCCTGCGAACCGGGCGCCGATCACGAGGTCGGCCTCCTGCAGTGCCGAGAGCAGCGCGGGAACCGACCGGGGATCGTGCTGCCCGTCGGCATCGATCTGCACGACGTTGTCGTAGCCGTTCCGGAGCGCGTACTTGAAGCCCAGGCGCATCGCGCCGCCGACCCCGAGGTTGAACGGGAGGACGGCCACGGACGCGCCCGCCTCCCGTGCACGCACCGACGTCTGGTCGCTCGAACCGTCGTCGACGACGAGGCAGTGCACGCCCGGCAAGGTCGAGAGCACCTCCCGAACCACGTCGCCGACCGTCGCCTCTTCATTGAAGGCAGGCAGCACGATTAGCGTTCGTTCGAGGGCGGGGAGCATGATGTGATCCTAGCAATTGCGCTATCCGAATCCGTCGCGAGCGAAGCCGGGCCGGTATCGAGCGACTGACGACCCGGTCGGCACGCACCGGTCGCGTCGGAAACTCCGGACTCGGATCGGTGCCGCGCCTCGGTGCGACGACCGGGCGCGACCCTCGAGATTCGAGAGACAGGATGATGCGCATTCCCCACGGTCATTCCGGGCCATCGGATGAGGCGCAGCGGATCACGGCGCAGGATCCGCCGGCGCCGCGCCCGGCGGGCGTGTTCCTCGCGGCGTTCGCGGTCTTCGCCCTGCTCTCCGTGGTCTGGTCGCTCGCTTCGCCGGTGTTCAGTGCACCCGACGAGAACGCGCATGCCACCAAGGCCATCGCCCAGGTGCGCGGGCAGGTCGTCGGGTACACCCTCCCCGACGTGAGGCACATCATCGTCGACCTGCCCCCGGGCTACCACTACAGCTCCGATACGGTCTGCTACGCCATGCGCCCCGAGGTGAGCGCCGCCTGTGCCGTCGACTTCGGTGCCGACGGGCAGGCCTGGTTCAACACGTGGGTCGGGGCGTACAACCCGGTGTACTACTACCTGGTCGGTTGGCCCAGCCTGTTCCTCGAAGGCAACGCCGCGGTGCACGCGATGCGGATCGTCGGCGCGCTGATCGGGTCCGCGTTCCTCGCGTGCGCCTTCCTGCTCGCGGTGTCCGGGCGCCGGGCGCGCTGGCTGCCGCTCGGCGTCGCGTTCGCGGCGGCGCCCATGAACCTGTACCTGATCGGCTCGGTGAACCCGAACGGGCTCGAGATCGCGGCATCCGTCGCCCTGTGGGTCGGTGTCCTCAGGCTCCTCGAGACGGCCGGTCCCGGTGCGGCGACGCGATCCGCGGCGTCGCAGGTGCCGCGCGCGGCGGTCTGGTGGATCGTCGCCGTCTCGGCGATCCTCGTCGCCAACGTCCGCGCGCTCGGGCCGCTCTGGGTCGTCGTGATCGTCGCGCTCGGGGGGCTCGTCGCCGGCTGGGGGCCGGTGCGGCGGCTGTTCACGGCTCGGTCGAGCCTCCCGTGGCTCGTCGCCATCGCCGCCGGAGGCGCCTTCTCGATCCTCTGGACGCTGGTCGCCGGATCACTGTCGAGCCAGGCGGAGCCGGGCGACGCGCCCCTCGTGGGCGAGGGCCCGCTCGCGGGCATCGGATACATGATCCGGATGACGCCCGATCACCTGCAGCAGGCCGCCGGATGGTTCGGCTGGCTCGACACGGAGCTGCCCGCCTGGACGTACTGGCTCATCGCGGCGGCGGTCGCGGTGCCGGTCGTGCTCGCGTTCACGGCGCTCGGCCGCCGGAGCACGCTCGTGTTCGCCGCGGTCGTGGCGGCGGCGTGGCTGGTGCCGATCGCCGTGCAGGCGCGCAGCGTCTCGCAGACGGGCATCATCTGGCAGGGCCGCTACAGCATCTTCCTCTACCTCGGCGTGCTCATCGTGGCGGGCTGGCTGCTCTCGGGTCGCGAGGCGCGACGGTCGGCGTACCTCTCCCCGCGGGTCGCGCCGATCGGCGCGTCGCTCATCGCCGCGTTCGGCCTCTATTCGTTCTGGTTCGTGCTCATCCGCTACGTCGTCGGGCTCGACTCGGCCGTGGGGACGATGTTCACGGATCCGCAGTGGCAGCCGCCCCTCGGCTGGCCGGTCCTCCTCGCCGCCTACGCGGCCGGCTCGGTCGCCCTCGTCGTGCTCGTCGGGTGGCTCGCGCGCGTGGCCGCCCGCCGCGACCCCGACGAGGAGCCCGCTGCCGCGCCGACGGACGGGACGGCGGTCGATGCCCGAGGCTGAGCGCAGGATCGCCATCGCGTACGACTGCCTCTTCCCGTTCCAGACCGGGGGCGGCGAGCGGGTGTACCGACGGATGGCGGAGCTGCTCGTCGAGCGCGGCGTGCGGGTCACGTACGTCACCCGGACGGTGTGGCATCCGGGCGACCCGCCGCCGGCGGGCTTCGACGTCGTCGGCGTCTGGCGCGGCGAGATCCACGACGCCGCGGGCACGCGGACCGCTTCCAGCGCCGTCGCCTTCGCCCTCGCACTGTTCCGCCACTTCGTCCGCCACCGGCGCGCCTACGACGACGTGGTCGTCGCCGCCCTGCCGGTGCTCAACGTGTTCACGGTCCGACTGGCCCTGCTCGGCACGCCGACGCGCATCGCGGTCGACTGGCTCGAGGTGTGGCCGTGGGCGAAGTGGCGCTCGTACGCCGGTGCGCTCACGGGCTCGATCGCGTGGGTCCTGCAGTCGCTGGCGCTCCGGCTCGGCGACGTGCACACGGTCAACAGCCGGTTCACGCGCGAGCGGATCCGTCGCCTGCGACGGTCGGCCGACCCGGTCGTCCTGGGCCTCGTCGACCTCGTCGGCGCTCGGTCCGACGCGACCCCCGACCGCCCCGCCCTGCCCGTCGCGCTCTTCGTCGGCCGGCACATCCCCGACAAGCGGCTCGACGTGCTGCCCGCCGCACTCGCCGCGGCTCGACGCGACGTGCCCGACCTCGAGCTCCGCATCGTCGGCGACGGTCCCGAGACCGATCGGGTGCGAAATGCGGCCGCTGCGGCGGGCGTCGCCGACGCGGTGCGGTTCCTCGGCCGCGTCGACGACGTCGAGCTGGGTCGGCTGTACCGCCAGGCGCACGTGCTCGTGAACCCCTCGGTCCGCGAGGGGTTCGGACTCGTGGTCGTCGAGGCGGCCTCGGCGGCGACGCCGAGCGTCGTGGTCGCGGGCGCCGACAACGCGGCGGCCGACCTCGTCGACCCGGGCGTCAACGGCGAGATCGCGCCCGACGCGTCGGCGGCCTCGCTGGGCGCCGCCGTCGTGCGCGTGCTGCGGGCGGGCCGGGCGATGCGCGAGTCGACGCTCGCCTGGTTCGAGCGCGAACGCCTCGACCGGGGGCTCGCCCGTTCCGTCGACGAGCTCCTCTCGCGACTCAGCCGCTGACGCGGGGTCCGAGCACGCCGAGCAGTGCGGCGCGCGTGGCGTCGGCCGTCGCCTCCCAGGAGAAGGCCGCAGCGCGCACGAGCCCGGCCTGCGACATCCGCTCGCGCTCGGCGGGCGAGTCGAGCAGCTCCTGGATGGCGCGCGCGATCGCGCCGGGGTCGGCCGGGTCGACGTAGCGTCCGGCGTCCGCGGCGACCTCTCGCAGCACCGGCAGGTCCGACAGGATCACGGGGCAGCCCCGGGCCATCGCCTCGAGCGGAGGCAGGCCGAACCCCTCGAAGCGCGTGGGGAACACGAGCGCGGTCGCCTGGGCATACAGGCGCTCGAGCTCGTCGTCGGCGAGCCATCCGCGCAGCTCGACCCGGTCGCCGATGCCCAGCCGCGCGACGACCGGCGCGAGCGGGTCGTCGCCGTGGCTGCCCGTGATCACGAGGCGCGGCCGCCGGCCGGGCTCGATGCGCGCCACGGCCTCGAGCAGCGTCTCGAAGCCCTTGTGGGGCATGCGATTGCCCACGGCCAGCAGGAGGTCGTCGCGCCGCGCCACGCGGAGCCCGGGGAACGGGGCGGAACCCGCGAGCGGCGTCACGGTGACGCGGTCGGCCGGTATGCCGAGGTGGCGCACGACGTCGTCGCGGGAGGCGCGACTGACCGTCAGCACCCGGCGGGCGTTCCGCGCCGCCGCGCGGACCATGGCACGGAGGATGCGCGAGTACGCGCCCGGCACGTACTCGGGATGCCGGAACGCGAGCAGGTCGTGCACCGTCAGCAGGACCGGCACGCGAGATCGGAACGGGCCGAAGTTGGCCGGGCAGTGCACGAGGTCGGCGCCGTGCCGGCGCGCCGCCCGGGCCACGCCGAAGAGCTCCGAGCGCGCCCACGCGGCCCGGTCGTCGCCGCGCACGCCCGAGTCGACGACGGCGCCCGGGAACCAGGGCGCGCCCGCGCCCGCGAGCTCGGAGGAGGCGAACCCCACGTACTCGAGCTCGGGGTCGGCCGCGTCGAGTCGCGAGTAGACCTCGCGCGCGTAGGTCTCCATGCCGCCCTTGGTGCCGGTGTAGAAGACCAGGTCGACGAGGACGCGACGACGGGGGAGCGGTCCGGGGCTCATGCGCCCGGTCCGTCCGCCTCGCGCGCGGCCCGTTCGACCGCTGCGGAACGGCGCCGTCTCGCCGCCTCGTAGACCACCGCGGAGAGCAGCTCGGCCACGAGCAGGCCCGCGAACACCGCGGCGAGCTCGCCGGTCGCGAGCCCCAGGGCCGCGAACCCGAACGTCAGGACCGAGACCACGGCACGGAGGCCGGTCACGAGCGCGACCTCGCCGCGCCGGCGGAGGGCGGCGAACGGGATGGTGGTGGCGAGCGACGCGGCGCGCCAGGCGCACGCCACGAGGAGGGGGACCAGGGTCGCGGACGACGACCACGCCTCGCCGAACAGGAAGCCGAACACCCCCAGCGCCTCGGCGACGAGCAGGGCCGCCACGGCGCCGACCACCGCGGCGCCCGAGACGACGATGTCGAGGGTGGAGTGCTCCTTGAGCAGCCGCAGCCGCATGAAGTTCAACGGGATCGCGAGCAGGCCCGAGACCGTGGAGATCGCCGCGAAGAGCACGGCCTCCTGCGGGCCGATGAACGCGAGGATCATCGAGTTCAGCAGCGGGTAGACCGACCCGGTGATCGCGGTGTCGGCGATGACCCAGCCCATCACGCGCGGCTCGGGGCGACTCGCCCGGTGCTCGACGGGGAGGCAGCGGACGACGGTGGCGGCGACGATGCCGCCGACGAGGGGGACCAGCGCCCACTCCAGGCCGGCGAAGCCCGCCAGGACGCCCGCGAGCGCGCCGACCCCGACGAGCAGCGACGCCCAGATCTCGCGGCCGTCGAGGCGTTCCGCGACCGACACCCCGCGGCCGACCTCGAGCGCGGCGACGAGCACGGGCAGGCCGACGCACAGCACGACCGCGTTCGGCCCGGCCAGCACGATCGCGAGGCCCGCGACGATGGATGCCGCGGCGAGCCAGACCGGGAACACGACCCGCCGTGCCGTGCCGGCCGAGCTCAGCCGCGACTCCACGATGACCGCGAAGGCCAGCTGCCCGGCGAACGTGGCGACCGTGACGGCGACCGCCACGGCGCCCTGCTCGGCGGTCGTGAAGAGCCGGGAGGCGATCGAGACGGTCGCCGCGGGGATGACCGCGAGCGAGACGCCGCCGAGGAGGGTGATCGCGCTCATCGTCGCGCGCCGCAGCCGCATGGGCGCGGGCCCCTCGAGGCTCATCGCCGCACCGCCGCGACCTGCACCGGCCGGCCGAGCGGCCGGCCGAGCGCGCCCTCGAGCCGGCCGACGAACACCCACCATCCGTCGAGCGGCGCGTACCCGCGATGGCGGAGCCCGAACGCGAGTCCGCCGCCGATGAACGCCAGCCGCCACGCGAGCGGGTACCGCCAGCGGGTCACGACGAGCCCGAGGCCGCGCCCGTACGCACGGAGCTTGTGCCGCCGTGCGGCCCGGTCGAGGCCGTGCGCGTCGGCGATGCCGCCGACCGCGACCTCCTCGGGCAGCCAGGTGAACGCCGCGGCGAGGTCGGGCCGCCGGTCCGCGAGCCGCAGCAGGAGATCGGTGGCTTCGCCGGCCTGCCACGGCGTGGTCGCGCCCGTGCCGAGGTCGGGGTCGAATCCGCCGATCTCGTCGAACACGCGGCGGCGCACGAGCAGGCCCATCTCGATCACGCTCCAGGCGTTCCACCGGTCGAGCGGGGTCGGCGCGGCCGGCAGCCGGAACTTCGGCCCGTGCTCGTCGACGACCGTCATCGCCCCGGCGGCGAAGTCCGGCGGCAGCGCGCGCAGGCGCTCGAGCGAGCCGGGCGGGAACCAGGTGGAATCGTTGGGGAACACGAGGAGCGGGTCGGAGCCGCGCAGCTCGGCGACCCCGTGGTTGCGACCGCGGGCTGCGCCGGGACCGGAGGTGGCCACGACGGCGCGCCCGCCGCCCGCGTCGAACCCGGCGACGAGCCGTCGCACCGCGGCGTGCTCGGACTGCGCGACGACGACCAGTTCGTCGCCGGCGACGAGCCGCCCCCGGAGCGAGTCGAGGAGTCGTTCGAGCCGCTCGATCCGGCCGATCGTCGACACCACGAGTCCCAGGTCCACGATGACTCATTCTGTACGATGGTGGGGCCTTCGCCAGTATCGACAGGACCCCGCATGCCCGCTGCCACCGACACGATCGAGCTGTCGATCGTGATGCCGTGTCTCGACGAGGCCGAGACCCTCGCGACGTGCATCGACAAGGCGAACGGCTACCTCCGGCGGAGCGGCGTGTCGGGCGAGGTCATCGTGGCCGACAACGGCTCAACCGACGGCTCCCAGGACATCGCGCGGGCCCACGGCGCCCGGGTCGTCGACGTCCCTGCGAAGGGGTACGGCAGCGCCCTGATGGGCGGCATCGAGGCCGCCCGGGGCACGTACGTGATCATGGGCGATGCCGACGACAGCTACGACTTCTCGAACCTCGACGCGTTCGTCCAGCGGCTCCGCGCCGGCGACCAGCTCGTGATGGGCAACCGGTTCAAGGGCGGCATCGCCGAGGGCGCGATGCCCCCGCTGCACAAGTACCTCGGCAACCCCGTGCTCTCGCTCATCGGCCGCGTGCTGTTCCGCTCGCCGATCGGCGACTTCCACTGCGGCCTCCGCGGCTTCGACCGACGGGCGATCCTCGATCTCCACCTCCAGACCACGGGCATGGAGTTCGCCAGCGAGGTCGTGGTGAAGTCCACGCTCGGCGGGCTTCGCGTCGCCGAGGTGCCGACCACGCTCGACAAGGACGGCCGGAGCCGGCCGCCGCACCTGCGCAGCTGGCGCGATGGATGGCGCCACCTCCGGTTCCTGCTCATCTTCAGCCCGCGCTGGCTCTTCCTCATCCCGGGCGCGGTGGCGTTCCTCGTTGGCCTGCTCGGCACGCTGCTGCTCGCGTTCGGGCCGATCGAGTTCGGCGAGGTCGGCCTCGGGGCATCCAGCCAGATCTACCTCGCGGCCCTGACCGTGGTGGGGTACCAGTCGGTCCTCTTCGCCATCCTGACGAAGATCTACGCCCAGCACGAGGGGTTCCGCATACCGAGATCCCGCAACTTCGATCGCCTCGAGCGCCGGATCAGCCTGGAGAGCGGCGCGCTCGTCGGGCTCGCGCTCTTCCTCATCGGCCTGGGCATCGCGGTCTGGCAGTTCTCGGTCTGGGCGGGCACCGGGTTCGGACCGCTCGACGCGACCACGATCCGCACCGCCGTGCTGGCCGCGCTGTTCATGATGCTCGGCTCCCAGACCGTCATGGCGGGCATGTTCCTCGGCGTCCTGAAGGTCGGGCTCCGCAGGGAATGAGCGATCGATCGGATGGCGCGGCCCACGCCGCCGCGACGCCGCGGGTCTCGGTCGCGCTCGGCACCCACGACGGCGAACGGTTCCTGCGCGCCCAGCTCGAGAGCATCCTCGACCAGACGCATCCGGTCGACGAGATCGTCCTGAGCGACGACGCGTCGACCGACGGAACCGTGGCGCTGGCCGAGCGGATCGTCGCGGAGCACCGGGCGGCGGGCGGGAGCGCGGAGCTGCGCGTGCTCAGGAACCGCCCGGCGCTCGGCGTGACGCGGAACTTCGAGCAGGCGCTCCGCGCCGCGACGGGCGACCTCGTCGCGCTCGCCGACCAGGACGACGTGTGGCGACCCGATCGCGTGGCCCGCGCGGTCGAGGTGTTCGCCGAGGGTCCCGCCGTGCAGCTCGTCGCCTCCGACGCGGCCCTGATCGACGCGGCCGGCGCCGACCTCGGGGCGACCCTGTTCGCGACGCTCGGCCTCGACGAGGCGATGCGCGGGCGCCTCGGCGGCCCCGCCGCGTTCGACGAGCTGCTCCACCGCAACCTCCTGACGGGCGCGACGATCATGGTCCGGCGCGGACTCGTCGAGCGCGCGGCGCCGTTCCCCGCGAGCTGGGTGCACGACGAGTGGCTCGCGATGGTCGCCTCGGTCACGGGCGGCCTCGCGGTCCTGCCCGACCGGCTGATCGGCTACCGGCAGCACGGCGCGAACCAGATCGGCGTGACGGCGCTCGGCTGGTCCGGCCGGATCGCCAAGCTCCGCGAGCCGCGGACCGAGCGCAACGCGCGCCTGCTCGCGCGGGCGTCCGACCTCGCCGAGCGGTTGCCGGGCGTCGCCGCGTCGGGCCCGGCGCTCGCCGATCGCCTGGCCGCGAAGCTCGCCCACGAGCAGGTGCGCTCGGCGCTGCCCTCCGGTCGCGTGCGTCGAGTGCCCCTGGTGTTCCGGGAGTGGCGAACCGGCCGGTACACGCGGTACGGCCTCGGGGCGCAGGACGTGCTGCGCGACCTCGTCCAGCCGGTCTGATCCGGGGCGATCCGGCCTACGCCGCCGACCGCGACGCGGACGCGAGGGCGTCCCGCCAGCTCATATCGCGCGCGGCCTTCACGGCGCAGACGACCAGCAGCATCCAGCCACCCTCGAGCAGGGCGAAGCTCTCGGCGAAGCTCGTCACGGCGAGCGCCACGAGTGCGAGCGCGGGCCAGAGGTACACGACGCTCCGTCGCGACGATGCGAGCAGCCACGACCGGACCAGTGCGACGCCGAGCAGGCCGATGAACATCAGCGCGCCGATCACGCCGACCTGGAAGTACGCGTCGATGAACGCGCTCAGCGCCGACGAGAGGTCGCGGCCGACCGCCGCCTCCACCCAGGCGTAGGGTGCGGCGTCGGGCCAGCGCCCGACCCAACCCCACCCCTGCAGCGGATTCGCCGCGAGGTAGCGCGAGACCTCGCGCCAGACGTCGAGGCGCACGTCGAACTCCGCGCGCGCGTCGAGCAGCTCGATGATCCGGATCCTCGTGATCCAGCCGACGACGATGACGGCGAGGCCCGTGAGGAGCAGCGCCAGCTGCCAGCGCCACCTCGTGTGCGCGGGCACGCGGCGCAGCCCGTAGAGCGCGGCCAGGGCCACGAGGGTCGCGCCGAGGGCGATCCAGGTCGTCGGCGAGCCGGCGAGCAGGAGGCAGAGCGAGGCGAGCACGAGCGACGCGATCGCCCGGCCGCGCTGCACGCTGCGCGTGCGCCACTCGATGATGAACGTGATGAGCGCGATGAGGGCCACGAACCCGAGCACGTTGCGGGATCCGAAGATGCCCTGGATCGGCCCGAGCTCGGCGATGCCGCCCTGGATGCCGAGGAACGCGATGGGCAGGTCGATGAGCACGCCCGACAGGACCTCGAGGCCGATCGAGACCCCGAGCAGCACGCGGAGGACGTCGCCGAACGCGCGCACGATCTGGATCGTGTCGCGCATGAGCGCGACGTACACGCCGAGCACGCCGAACGCGACGAGATGACCGACGCCGAGCAGGGTCAGCGTCGGCGTGTCGCTCCAGAGCACCGAGGCCGCGCACCATCCGACGAACAGCAGGATGGTCAGGGGCAGGATGCCGTACCACTCGACGGCGCGCCAGCGGGCGACGAGCGACAGCCCGCAGAGCACGATCAGCGTCAGGACGGCGGCCATGAGTCCCGGCCACCCGATCAGGGCGCGGACGGCGTGCGTGGAGAACGCGAGCCCGACGGCGACGAGCGTGAGCGCCTGTGCGAAGCGCGCGGAGCCCGCGAACTCGCGCAGCGCGTTCCTCACCGAGCCGCCCCGGGCCGCGCGAAGCGGCGCGGCCACCGGGTCGGCGTCATGGGCGGCAGCGGCTCGGGCGCCCACTGCCGCTGCTTGGTGCCCCAGGCGATCGCGAGGAGCAGCATCCACCCGGACTCGACGAGGATGCGGCTCTCGGCGAGCGACTGCGCGATGAGCGCGACGAGGACGAGGAGCGGGATGAGCGACGCGGCGGAGTACGGGATGGGGCGGCCGCGCTCGTCCATCGGCGGGTCGACCGCGAGGAACCACGAGCGCCAGAGCGCGCCGACCACGATCGAGGCGAACGCGACGAGCCCGACGACGCCGAGCTGCATCCAGACGTCGAGCCAGGCGTTGTGCGCCTGCAGGTACTCGACGCCGTTGCGCACCGCGAGGCCGTCGTAGGGTTCGACCCACGGCTGCCAGTAGCCGATCCAGCCCCAGCCGAACCACGGGCGCTCGACGGCCAGTGCGGTGACCGACTCCCAGATGTCGAGCCGTCCGGTCAGGTCCTCGCTCTTGCCGAGCAGGCCGAGCAGCGCGTTCCAGGCGATCAGGAGCAGGGCGACGGATGCCACGAGCGCGCCCGCCGCGGTCAGGTACACGCGACGTCGGTGCTCGGGGCCGGCGCGGCGGGCCCACACCGCGAAGCCGAGCGCCGCGAGCACGACGAGCGCGACGAGCACGACCGTGGCCGAGCGCGTGAGCGCGAGGACGAGCCCTGCGACCACGAGCCATCCGATGCCCTGGCTGCGGCGCATGCCGCCGCTGGCCAGCAGCGCGGCGAACAGGATCGCGGCGATGAGGGCGGCCATGGCCAGGAGGTTCCGGCTCGCGACGATGCCCTCGACGGGGCCGCCCTCGAACAGGAGCGCGCGCGACCAGTAGAAGGCCATCGGCACGTCGCCCGAGGGGTCGAAGTCGGGGAAGTTCGGCAGCAGCGGCTCGCGCACGAACACGGCGACCCAGAGCTCGAACAGCAGCGAGAGCGCCAGGAGCCACTTCAGGGCACCGGCCAACGCGCGGAGGAAGCCGTGCCAGCCCAGCGACAGCGTGAGCGAGAGCGCCACGATCGTCGGCACGAAGGTGAGGACGAGCCCGAGCGCGGTGCCGGCCGGGTAGGCCGACCAGGCGAGCGAGAGCGTGGCGATGAGGAGGAAGGCCGGCGTGGACTTCGGCACGCGGCGCCACGACACGGCGGGCCGCCGCGCCATCCAGAGCCAGACCGAGCCGACGAGGATGAGGACGACGATCGCGCCCCACCCCCACCAGCCGAGGAGGTTCCGCCAGAACTGGCCGGCGAACGCCGTGAAGAGGGCGAACGTCGCGAAGGCGCCTTCGAGCGCGGGGCGGCGTCCGATGGTCATGCGCACAAGGCTATCGCCAGCCCGGCGGCCTCACACGAACGCCGCCTCGCCCGTGATGGCGCGGCCGACGATGAGCGTGTTCATCTCACGCGTGCCCTCGTAGGAGTACAGCGCCTCGGCGTCGGCGAAGAACCGCGCGACGTCGAAGTCGAGCACGATGCCGTTGCCGCCGCACGCCTCGCGCGCCCACGCGACGGTCTCGCGCATGCGCGACGTGGCATAGGCCTTCGCGAGCGCCGAGTGCTCATCGCGCTGCTCGCCGCGGTCGAGCATCTCGGACACGCGCACCACCATCCCGAGCGAGGCCGTGATGTTGCCCAAGCACTTGACCAGGAGGTCCTGGATGAGCTGATGCGAGCCGATCGGCCGGCCGAACTGCTCGCGCTCACGCGCGTAGCGCACCGCCGCCTCGTAGGCGCCGATCGCGGTGCCGACCGCCGACCAGGCGACCTCGGCGCGAGTACGGCGGAGAACTGCGGCGGTGGCGCGGAACGAGTCGGCCTGCTGCAGGCGCAGGGACTCGGGCACCGCGACATCCGTCAGCTCGATGTCGGCGTTCTGCACCATCCGGAGGCTGACCTTGCCCTCGATCTTCGTCGCGGCGTAGCCCGGCGTGGAGGTGGGCACGATGAAGCCCTTGACCTGGCCGTCGGCCTCGTCCTTCGCCCAGATGATCGTGATGTCGGAGAAGGTGGCGTTGCCGATCCAGCGCTTGCGCCCGTTCAGGATCCAGGTGTCGCCCTCGCGGCGCGCGGTCGTGCGGAGGCCGCGCGCGGAATCGGAGCCGGAGAGCGGCTCGGTGAGGCCGAACGCGCCGATCACCTCGCCCGATGCGAGCCGGGGGATCCACTCGCGGCGCTGCTCGGGCGAGCCCGCGACCGCGAGCGCCCCCGTCGCGAGGCCGCTCTGCACGCCCACGAACGTGCCGACCGACGCGTCGACGCGCGCGAGCTCGAGGGCGACGAAGCCGCGGAAGACCGCGGAGTTCTCGAAGGGCGTCGTCTCGTCCCACGCGTACGACAGCACGCCGTGCTCGGCGAGGGGCTTCACGACCTCCATCGGGAACTCGGCCCGCTCCCAGTGGTCGTTGACGATGGGGCGCACGTCGCGCTCGAGCCAGTCGCGCAGCGCGGCGAGCGCGTCCTGCTCGCGGTCCGTCAGCAGCGAACCGTACGAATAGAAGTCGCTCGCGAGCGGCTCGTAGGACATCTGGGCTCCTCCTCGTGGTGGCTGCCCAGAGCCTATGCATGCCCCCGGGCCGAGCCGCAGCCGTTGGTAGTTTGGTGCCAAACCGGGAAAGGACGCCCTCACGCATGTTTGTCGCCATCCGCAACAGCCCTCGAGACTATGCGTGGGGATCCCACACCGCGATCGCGCAGTTCCGGGGCGTCGAGCCGAGCGGCGGGCCCGAGGCCGAACTGTGGCTCGGGGCGCACGCCGGCTCGCCCGCGGCGATCGTCGACCCGGCGACGGCCGGGGCGGCCGACCTCGCCGAGCTCGTGGCGTCCGACCCCGTCGGCACCCTCGGGCCCGGGCTCGCGAGCGCGGGCGCGCGACTGCCGTTCCTGCTCAAGCTGCTCGCCGCGGCCCGACCGCTATCGCTCCAGGCCCACCCGACCCCCGCGCAGGCTCGCGCGGGATTCGCGCGCGAGGAGGCCGAGGGCCCGGCCGTCGACGCCTTCGACCGCAACTACCGCGACCCGTACGCGAAGCCCGAGCTCGTCGTCGCGGTCAGCGAGACGTTCGAGGCGCTCTCGGGATTCCGGCCGCTCGACGAGGTGCACGGCGTGCTCGCGACGCTCCGGGCGGCCGACGCCGCCTCCGACGAGCCGCAGCCCGGCGCACTCGACCTGCTCGCCGGTCGCCTCGACGGCGCCGATCCGCTTCGCGAGGCGGTGGCCTGGCTCCTCCAGGACGGCCGCGGCGGCGACACCGGCGAGGCGGCGTGGGTGATCGAACGCGTCACCGCGCTCGCCGCATCGAGCATCGCCCTCGGCTCGCCCTACTCGGCGTCCTTCCGCACGGTGGGCGACCTCGCCGACGAGTATCCGGGCGACCCCGGCATCGTGATCTCGCTCCTGCTCAACCGCGTGACGCTCCGCCGCGGCGAGGCGCTCTTCCTCGACGCGGGGAACATCCACGCGTACCTCTCGGGCCTCGGGATCGAGCTCATGGCCGCGAGCGACAACGTGCTGCGCGGCGGCCTCACGCCCAAGCACATCGACATCCCCGAGCTGCTCGAGGTGCTCGACTTCACCCCGATCGACCCGCCGCGGCTCGCGGCCGTGGAGGTGTCGCCGGGTGTCGTCGAGTACCGTCCGCCGGTGCCCGACTTCACGCTGTACCGGGTCGAGGGGGCGACGGATGCCGCGCGCGTGCCGTTGGCCGGACCGGCGATCGTACTGGCCGAGGGCGCGCCCGTCGAGGCGAGCGGCGCGCACGGCGCGGCCCGCGTCGAGCGCGGCGCATCGGTCTTCGTCTCGCCCGACGAGGGCTGGCTCGGACTCGCCGGCGACGGCGTGGCCTGGGTCGCCACGGTGCCGGCTCAGGCGGGCTGAGCGCCGAGCGGATGCCGCGGCATCCGCTCGGCCGTCTCGCCGCCCGGTCAGCCCGCCTGGCGCGGACCGAACACGCGTCGGTACTGGGTCGGCGTGGTCTGCAGGACCTTGACGAAGTGGTGCCGCATGACGGCGGCGGCGCCGAAGCCCGTGTCGCGCGCGATCTCCTCGAGCGTGAGGTCGGTCTCCTCGAGGAGCTGCTGCGCGCGCAGGAGGCGCTGTCGGTTCAGCCACGCGTTGGGCGTGGTGCCCGTCTCGGCGCGGAACTTGCGGGCGAACGTGCGCGGCGACATGAGCGCGGTGCGGGCGAGCCGGTCGACCGTGAGGTCCTCGTCGAGGTGCTCGAGCATCCACTCGGTCACGCGCGCGAAGGAGTCGGTGCGGCACTCGGCGACGGGCGTCTGGATGAACTGCGACTGGCCGCCGTCGCGCTGCGGCGGCACGACCATGCGGCGCGCCACGATGTTCGCGGCGCTCGCGCCGAGCTCGGTGCGCACGATGTGCAGCGCCGCGTCGATGCCGGCCGCCGTGCCGGCGCCCGTGACGACCTTGCCGTCCTGCACGAAGAGGACGTCGGGGTCGACCTCGGTGTCGGGGAACATCTCGGCGAGCCGGTCGGTGTACATCCAGTGCGTGGTCGCGCGCCGGCCGTCGAGGACGCCCGCGCGTCCGAGCGTGAACGCGCCCGAGCACACGCTGAGCACCCACGCGCCGCGATCGACGGCCTCGCGGAGCACGCGCAGCACCTCGGGATGCGCGGGCTCGTCGATGAGCGACGCGGGCACGGCGACGAGGTCGGCCGTCTCGGCGGCGGCGAGCCCCTCGTGCACGACGATGTCGAAGCCGAGCTTGGTGGGGATCGGGCCGGGCTCGGCGGCGACGACGTGGAAGTCGAACGTCGGCCCGCCCTGCTCGGAACGGTCGATGCCGAACACCTCGCAGATGACGCCGAACTCGAACGGCGCCATCTGGGGAACGGCGATGCAGGCGATGGTCTGGAGCACGGTGGCCTCCCGGGACTGCCGCCGGTCAGGTGGCAGAAAAGTGTCGATCTATGGCGAGTCTGCCACTACCGGCAGGATGTTGCAAGGAGGAGAATTCCTGCCATGGACATCATCGTGCTGCTGATCATCGCCGGCCTGGCCGCGTGGGGCGTCGTCGCGACGCTGCTCCGGCTCGACACCGACGGCTACGGCCGTCCGGAGATCCGCGACCGCAACCGCCACGTCGAGAAGATCACGCTGCGCCGGGCCTGACCCCGCGCCATCCGCCCCCCGGGGCCGAGCGCTAGCATCGTCACGACGCCGGAGGCACCGGCGGCGGAAGGCGGACATGAGCTGGCTGGTCACCGGGGGAGCGGGATACATCGGAGCGCACGTCGTCCGCGCGTTCCGGGCGCAGGGGATCGACACCGTCGTCGTCGACGACCTCTCGTCGGGCCACCGCGCATTCGTCCCCGAGGGTGTGCCGTTCGTGCACGGCTCGATCCTCGACGGGGCGCTCCTCGAGGATGCGATGCGGGAGCACCGGGTGCGCGGCGTCGTGCACCTCGCCGGCTTCAAGTACGCGGGCGTCTCGGTGCAGCAGCCCCTCCACACCTACCACCAGAACGTCACGGGCACCGCCCGCCTGCTCGGCGCCATGCAGGCGACGGGCGTCGACCGCATCGTCTTCTCCTCCAGCGCGGCGGTCTACGGCACCCCCGACGTCGACCTCGTCACGGAGGACACCGCCAAGCGCCCCGAGTCGCCCTACGGCGAATCGAAGCTCATCGGCGAGTGGCTGATGGCCGACCAGGGCCGTGCCGCGGGTCTGCGTCACACCTCGCTGCGGTACTTCAACGTCGTCGGCTCGGGCACCGACGAGGTCGTCGACACGAGCCCGCACAACCTCTTCCCGCTCGTGTTCGATGCGCTCCTCGACGGGCGCACGCCGCAGATCAACGGCGACGACTACCCGACGCCCGACGGCACGTGCGTGCGCGACTACATCCACGTGTCCGACCTCGCCGACGCCCACGTCGCGGCCGCGCGGCGCCTCGACGCGGGCGAGCCTGTCGAGGCCGTCTACAACCTCGGTTCGGGCGACGGCGTCTCGGTCGGGGAGATCATGCGCGAGGTGGCCCGGGTCACCGGCATCGCGTTCGAGCCCGTCATCGGGCCCCGTCGTGAGGGCGACCCGGCACGGATCGTGGCCTCGGGCGAGCTCGCCGCACGCGACCTCGATTGGCGCATGCGCCACTCGCTCGCCGACATGGTCGCGAGCGCGTGGGCGGCCCGCCGCGCGGCACCCGTCGACTGACCATCACGACTCGGACACGCCGTCAGCGTGTCGCGCGATCTCCGAAGCCTCGACGGAGCATTGAGGGTTTACGATTCGCGACTTGACTTCCACCGAATTACACCGATGTAATTGGTCAAGACACGCCCCTCGGGGATGTCGGTACAACTGGGTGGGAGACGATATGGGCAAGCCTGAATATCGTTCTGGGGTACCTGAGGATTGGTTCGTCGACCCCGTGCGGCTCGGCGTTCCGGGGGTTCGCGGGGTCGCAGACGACGACAACCAACTGGCGTGGCAGACCGATGCGCTGTGCGCACAGACCGATCCCGAGGCGTTCTTCCCCGAGAAGGGCGGATCGACACGGGATGCCAAGCGCATCTGCACGGGCTGCGAGGTCCGCGCCGAGTGCCTCGAGTACGCCCTCTCGAACGACGAGCGGTTCGGCATCTGGGGCGGTCTCTCCGAGCGCGAACGCCGCAAGCTGCGCCGGCAGGCCGGCTGACCCGAGTCGTGCCGACCGGGTCGGCGCGATTCGGGCCACGCCCGCAGGGTGACCGACGGCGCGCGCCGCGCCGCCTATGCTGTCCCCGATGTTCCCTCGAGTCACCGCCGTCCTCGTCGTGCAGCACGGCGGCGATCGCCTGGCCACCACGCTCGAGGCGCTGCGCGCACAGCTGCGACCCTCCGACGCGCTCGCGGTCGTGCTCATGCGCAGCGACGACGCGACGCGGGCGCTCGTCGAACAGTCCCGCCCCGACCACCTCGTGCGGCTCGAGTCCGTGCTCCCGTTCGGGCAGGCGGTGCTCGCGGTCGAGTCGACGCTGCCGGCTCCGGCGTCCGATGACGAGGCGCTCTGGCTCCTGACCGAGGACGGCGCGCCGGAGCCGGGCGCGCTGGACGCCCTCGTCTCCACGCTCGCGACCGCGCGCTCCGCGGCGATCGTCGCGCCGAAGCTCGTCTCGTGGGACGAGCCCGCGCGCATCATCCGCTTCGGGCGATCCGTCACGCGGAGCGGCCGCAGCCTCGCGATCGTCGAGGACGAGTTCGACCAGGGCCAGCACGACGACCTGTCCGACGTGCTCGGCGCCGATCCCGTCGGGATCCTCGTCCGGCACGCCGTCTGGCGCCGGCTCGGCGGCTTCGATCCCGCCCTCCCCACGATCGACGACGGACTCGACCTCGGCATGCGCGCACGGCTCGCTGGCCACCGCGTCGTCGCCGTGCCCGCGGCACGCATCCGGTACGCCGACTCGGGGATCGCCGGGCAGGGGTCCGCTCCGGGCGGCCGGGCCGCGCGGCGACGCGCCCGCGAGGCCCGCACGGCGCGACTGCACCGGCGCCTGGTGACCGCGCCCGCCGCGATCGTGCCGCTGTACTGGCTCGCGTTCCTCCCGCTCGCCGTGGTGAGGTCGATGCGGCACCTCCTCGTGAAGTCGCCCGGGGCGATCCCGGGCGAGTTCCGCGCGGCGGTCGAGGTCATGGCGACGCCCCGACGCGTCCTTCGCGCGCGACGCACGGTCGCGTCGGCGCGAACCGCACGCTGGTCCTCGCTCGCGCCGCTCCGCATCCGGTCGAACGAGGTCCGGCTCCGCCGCCAGCAGGCCGCCGAGGCGCGCCGGCAGCGGGCGCGCGGCCGCGCCGACGACCTGCGCTTCCTGCAGACCGGCGGCGGCTGGGTCCTCCTCGCCGGCGTCGTGGCCTCGACCGTCGTCTTCGCGCCGCTCGCCGCCTCGGGCGGCATCGCCGGCGGTGGACTGCTCCCGCTCTCCGACGACGTCGCGACGCTCTGGCGCAACGCGGCGGCCGGATGGCGCGACCTCGGCGGCGGATTCGAGGGGGCGGCCGACCCGTTCTCCGGGGTGCTCGCCGTGGTCGGCAGCCTCGCGTTCTGGAATCCCTCGGTCGCCCTGCTCGCGTTGTGGCTCGTCGCGATCCCGGCGTCGGCGCTCGGCGGATGGTTCGCCGCCAGCCGCCTGACCGAGCGCGCGGCGCTGCGCGTCCTCGCCGGTCTCGCCTGGGCCGCGGCGCCGCCGCTGCTCGAGGCGCTCTCCGCCGGACGCCCGGGGCCCGTGCTCGCGCACGTGCTGCTCCCATGGCTGATCGTGCTGATGTTCGCGGCTGCGACCTCGTGGGCGGCGGCGGCCGCCGCGTCGCTGGTGTTCGCCGCCATCCTGGCCGCCGCACCCAGCCTCGCGCCGGCGCTGCTCGTCGCCTGGCTGGTCTCCCTCCCCCTGGCCCGCCGCGCCGCGGTGCGCCTGGCGTGGATCCCGCTGCCCGCGCTCGCACTGTTCCTCCCGCTCGCCGTGCAGCAGTGGGGTCGGGGCACGCCGCTCGCGCTCCTCGTCGATCCGGGGCTCCCGCAGGCCTCCGTCCCGCCCACTCCGCTCCAGGCCGCGCTCGGCCAGGCCTCGGCCACATGGGGGCACTGGGAGGACCTGTTCGGCGGCGCGATCGGCGAGGTGGTCCCGCTGCCGGTCGTGCTCGCGGTGCTCGTCGCACCCCTCGCGCTGACGGCATTCGGGGTCGTCGCGTCGCGACGGTACCGGGCGGGCCTCGTCTCGCTCGGACTCGCGGCGCTCGGCTACGCCACGGCCGTCCTCGCCGGCGGCCTCCAGCTGTCGGTCGCCGGCGACCGGGCCGTGCCGGTGTGGGCCGGGTCGGGGCTGAGCCTCATGTGGCTCGGCCTCGTCGCGGCCGCCGTGCTCGCACTCGACGGCCTCCGACGCGGTGCTGCGGCGCTCGCCGCGGCAATCACCGTGCTCGTGATGGCCGCGGCCGTCCCGGCCCTCCTGCTGCTCGCCCTCGGGCAGACCGCGGTCGGGCCTGCGCCCGACCGCACCCTGCCGGCGTTCGTGGAGGCCGAGGCGGCCACCGATCCGCGCGTCGGGACGCTCCGGCTCCAGCCCGCCGACGGAGGCGGGCTCCTCGCCACCATCGAGCGCGGCACGGGCGTCACGCTCGACGCGCAGTCCACGCTCGCCGCGACGCAGCAGGAGCTGACGCCCACGACGGAGGAGCTCGCCGACCTGGCGGGCAACCTCGCGTCACGCAGCGGCTACGACGCGACGGCGGCGGTCGAGCAGTTCGGCCTCTCCTTCGTGCTGCTCGGCCCCGCCGGCGAGGACCCGGGAGCCGCGGCCGTCGAGCAGCGCGCCCGGGTCGCGCTCGACGGGAACGCCGAGACCGTGCCCGTCGGCGAGACGCGGTTCGGCCCGCTGTGGCGCTTCATCGACGCGGAGGCCGACGCACCGGGCGCGCAGATCCCGCCGGCCGGTCCGCTCACGGGGTGGATCGTCGCCGGGCAGCTGCTCGTCGTGGGCTCGGCGCTGCTGCTCTCCATCCCGACCGGCGGCGGTCGCGAACCCGACCGACGGCCGCCGTCGAAGCGCACCAGGCGGGGGAGGGCCGCGCTATCCGCCGGCCCCGTCCCGCAGGGCGGCGGGGAGGAAGCCCAGACCGAGGACGCCTCGCCCGCCGAGGTCCCGTCCGAGGCGGACACGGTCCGCCCGGACACCGTCGAGGCGGCACCCGCCGCGTCGGACCCCGCCGGTCCGGAGCGCGCCGAGCACGTCGAGTCGGACGGGCCCGGCCGAGCCGACCTCGCCGAGCCGGCGCCATCCGGACCCGACGAGGTCGAGACGCAACCGAGCGGAGGTGATCGAGGTGCGCGTCAGGCGTGAACTCGTCATCGGCGTCGCGCGCGGCGCCGCGGCGCTCGGTGCCGCGGCGGTCGCGGGCGGACTCGTCGTCGCCGCGGCGCTCCTCCCGCTTCCCGTCGCCGAGGCCGAGGCGCCGTCGACCGTCGTGCAGCCGGCGGAGAGCCGCCAGCTGCGCGTGTGCCCGGGGCCGCTGCTGTCCCTGGCCGACGATGCCGCTCAGGCCACGACCGCCGGTTCGTTCGGCCCCGCGCCCATCGCGCTCGCCGCCGACCCCGCCGACGCGCTCGTCGAGCAGTCGCCCGTCGCGGCGCCCGACAACGCGGGCGCCGACGTCGACGGCGGCCCGGTCGCGATCGCCGCGGAGCCGGGCAGCGTGGACGCCGGGATGGTGGCGGGCGCCCAGTCGCAGGACGCCGCCGGGACGTCGGTCCGCGGCTTCGCGGGCTCGGCCTGCGCGGAGCCGGCATCCGACTCGTGGCTCGTCGCCGGCGCGACCGACGTCGGCCGGTCGGGCCTCGTGCTCCTGTCCAACCCAGGCCAGGTCGCCTCGAACGTGGACGTGCGGGTGATCGGCGAGAACGGCCCGGTCGAGGCGACCGGTGCGCTCGGGATCATCGTGCCGCCCGGTACCCAGCGCGTGGTGTCGCTCGCGGGACTGGCGCCCAACGTCCGATCGACGGTCGTGCACGTCACGAGCACCGGCGGGCCGATCGCCGCCGCACTGGAGCACTCGGTCGTGCTCGGCCTCGAGCCCGCGGGCGTCGAGCTGTCGACCCCCGCTGCGGCGCCGGCGAGGACGCAGGTCATCCCCGGCGTGGTGATCGCCGACCGCCGCGGCGTCGCGCCGGTCGAGGATCACGCCGAGGGAGACGACCACCCGGCGATCCGCGTGCTCGCACCCGATGCCGACACCCCGGCGGTCATCGAGGTGCTCGACGAATCCGGCACGAGCGTCTCGAGCATCGACGCCGAACTGACGGCCGGGCGGACCGTCGACGTCCCCATCGGCGTCGTCGAGCCCGGCGACTACACGGTCGTCGTCGCGGCGGAGGAGCCTGTGGTGGCCGCCGCGCGCGCCACCGTGCTCGGCGACGGCGAGGACCCGATCGTGGCCGACCTGTCGTGGACCGCGTCGACGGCGCCCCTCCTGGAGCGTGCGACCATCGCCGTCCCGCAGGGACCCTCCCCGGTGCTGCACCTCGCGAACCCGGGTGACGACGACGCGGTCGTGGAGGTGGCGATCGGCGGCGTGCCACGCGAGGTCACGGTCCCGGCCGGCGGAGCGGCATCCGTCGACGTCGAACCCGATGCCCGGGTCGTGCTCGACGGCGTCGAGGGGCTCCACGCCTCGGTGTCGTTCGCCGGCGATGCGCAGCTCTCGTCGATGCCCGTCGCGCCGCCGGGTCCGCTGGACGCACCGGTCCGCGTGTATCCGGAGTGAGGTCGTCGCCGCGGGCGGCGATCGACGCGGACGGCGCGGCCGCGCGCGGGTCAGAAGTGCCGGTAGCGTCCGGGCGCGAGCTCCCAGGGGTCGCGGCCGAGGAAGTCGGCGACGGCGCGGAACACGCAGCTCTCCACGAGCAGCTTCTCGTCCTTCTCCTCTCCCTCCTGCGTCCGGAGGAAGCGCACGATGGGGAGCCGGAAGAACACGATGCGCCGTTCGTCGTGGTAGACCTTCCACCGGTCGACGTGGTCATCGTGGATCGCCTCGGCGGGCGCATCGGCGACCTGGAAGCCCACGCCCTCGAGATCGGGCCACAGCCCGCGCAGGTACGCCGCGGTCGAGGCGATCGTGACGTCGAACTCCTCGATGCGCGTGCGCAGCGGCTCGAGGTGCGGGCCGGTGACGGGCGAGCGCATCCCGCGGCCGTGGCGGTCGCGGGCGAGGCGCCTCGGCGAGGCGGGCGTCGCGGCGACACGACGGGAACGAGGCATGACCTCCACTGTAGCGGGGCCGCGGATCGCTAATCTGGGGGACGCCATGAGACGTTGTTCGCGCACCGCATGCACCGCCGAGGCGGTCGCGACCCTCACGTACGACTACGCCGATTCGATGGCCGTGCTGGGGCCGCTGTCGTTCACACGCGAGCCGCACTCGTACGACCTGTGCGAGCGGCACGCCGCGCGGACCTCCGCTCCCCGGGGGTGGCAGATCATCCGGCACGTCACCGTCGGTGAGGTAGGGTTCAGCGCATGAACCCGCCCTCCTCGCCCGGTGCTTCCGCGCGCCTCGGAACGATCGTGAAGGCCTACGATGTCCGCGGGATCGTGGGCGAGGCGCTGACCGACGAGGTCGTCCAGGCGCTCGGCGCGGCCTTCGTCGACGAGGTCGCCGCCGCGGGCGGCCGGGTGGTCGTCGGCCACGACATGCGGGACTCCTCGCCGGGATTCGCCGACGCGTTCGCACTGGGGGCCACCGCGCGGGGCGCCGACGTCGTGGCGATCGGGCTGTGCTCGACCGACGAGAGCTACTTCGCTTCGGGCTCGATGCACGCCCCGGCGGCGATGTTCACCGCGAGCCACAACCCCGCCTCGTACAACGGCATCAAGTTCTCGCGCGCGGGCGCACAGGGCATCTCGCTCGACACCGGGCTCGCGGGCATCCGCGACCGCGCGGCCGACTACCTCGACGCGGGCGGCGTGCTCCCGGTCGCCGAGCCGGGCGGCGTCGAGCACGCCGACGTGCTGGCCGACTACGCGCGCCACCTCCGTTCGCTGGTCGACCTCGGCGGCATCCGCCCGCTGAAGGTGGTCGTCGACGCCGGCAACGGCATGGGCGGCCTCACCGTGCCCGCCGTCCTCGGTGATGCCGCCGGCCTGGCGGCGCTGCCGCTCGAGATCGTCCCCCTCTACTTCGAGCTCGACGGCAGCTTCCCCAACCACGAGGCGAACCCGCTCGATCCGGAGAACCTGGTCGACCTGCAGCGCGCGGTCGTCGAGCACGGCGCCGACCTCGGCCTCGCGTTCGACGGCGACGCCGACCGTTGCTTCGTCGTCGACGAGCGCGGCGGCGCCGTCGACCCCTCGGCGGTCGCCGCGATCGTGGCGCTGCGCGAGATCGCCCGCGTCCGCGCCCTCGGCGAGGACGAGCCGATCGTCATCCACAACCTCATCACCTCGCGCTTCGTGCCCGAGGCGATCGAGGCGGCCGGCGCGGTGGCCGTCCGTACCCGGGTCGGGCACTCGCTCATCAAGGACCGGATGGCCGAGACCGGCGCCGTCTTCGGCGGCGAGCACTCCGCGCACTACTACTTCCGCGACTTCTGGGGCGCCGACAACGGCATGCTCGCCGCGATGCACCTGCTCGCCGAGTTCGGGTCCCAGCCTGCGCCGCTCTCGCAATTGGCCGCGCGGTTCACGCCGTACGTGCTCTCGGGCGAGCTCAACTCGATCGTCGAGGACGTCCCAGCGGCCTACACGCGCATCGTCGAGGCGTTCACGGGCCGCGCCGAGTTCGACGAGCTCGACGGCCTCACCGCGACCGGCCTGGTCTCGGGAGACGAGCCGTTCTGGTGGTTCAACGTCCGCCCGTCGAACACCGAGCCGCTGCTGCGGCTCAACGTCGAGGGCGAGGATGCCGCGACGATGACCGCCATCCGCGACGAGGTGCTCGCGCTCATCCGGGCCTGAGCACCGTCGGCGCGGATGCGAGAATGGACGACATGACCCTCGCCAGCTCGACCGCGACATCCGCTCTGCCCTTCAAGGTCGCCGACCTCTCGCTCGCCGAGTCGGGGCGCCATCAGCTTCGCCTCGCCGAGAACGAGATGCCCGGCCTGATGGCGCTGCGAGCCGAGTTCGGCGCCGCGAAGCCGCTCGCGGGCGCCCGGATCGCCGGCAGCCTGCACATGACGGTGCAGACCGCGGTGCTCATCGAGACGCTCGTCGCGCTGGGCGCGCAGGTGCGCTGGGCCAGCTGCAACATCTTCTCCACGCAGGACGAAGCCGCCGCGGCCGTCGTCGTCGGCCCCGACGGCACGGTCGAGGAGCCCGCCGGCGTTCCCGTGTTCGCCTGGAAGGGCGAGACGCTCGACGAGTACTGGTGGTGCACCGACCGGATCTTCGACTGGTCGGCCGAGGCCGAGGCGGCGGGCGCCGACTGGATCGGCCCGAACATGATCCTCGACGACGGCGGCGACGCCACGCTGCTCGTGCACCGCGGCCGCGAGTTCGAGGCCGCCGGCGCCGTGCCCGAGGCGACGGATGACGCCTCGCCCGAGTACCGCGTCGTGCTCGAGACCCTCCGGCGCTCGCTCGAGCTCGCTCCCGACCGCTGGACTCGGATCGCCGCCGAGCTGAAGGGCGTGACCGAGGAGACCACCACGGGCGTGCACCGCCTGTACGAGCTGCACGCCGCGGGCGAGCTGCTCTTCCCCGCGATCAACGTCAACGACTCGGTGACGAAGTCGAAGTTCGACAACAAGTACGGCATCCGGCACTCGCTGCCCGACGGCCTGAACCGAGCCACCGATGTGCTCATGGGCGGCAAGGTCGCGTTCGTCGCCGGCTACGGCGACGTCGGCAAGGGCGCCGCCGAGGCGCTCCGCGGCCAGGGCGCGCGCGTCATCGTCTCCGAGATCGACCCGATCAACGCCCTGCAGGCGGCGATGGACGGCTACCAGGTCTCGCGCCTCGAGTCGGTGATCGGGGAGGTCGACATCCTCGTCACGGGCACCGGCAACAAGGATGTCGTGCGCCTCGAGCACCTGCTCGGGCTCAAGCACCTCGCGATCGTCGCGAACGTCGGCCACTTCGACAACGAGATCGACATGGCCGGCCTCGAGTCGCTCGAGGGCGCCGAGCGCGTCGAGATCAAGCCGCAGGTGCACGAGTGGCGTCTGCCCAACGGCCGCAGCGTGCTCGTGCTCTCGGAAGGGCGCCTCATGAACCTCGGCAACGCGACCGGGCACCCGTCGTTCGTGATGTCGAACTCGTTCGCCAACCAGGTGCTCGCGCAGATCGAGCTCTGGACGCGGCCCGACGCGTACCCCGTCGGCGTCTACGTGCTGCCCAAGCACCTCGACGAGAAGGTCGCGCGACTGCACCTCGACGCGCTCGGCGTCGAGCTCACGGTGCTCACCCCCGAGCAGGCGGCCTACATCGGCGTGCCGGTCGACGGGCCCTACAAGGTCGACCACTACCGGTACTGAGCGCAGGGGGCCAGGCGCCCCGCGGTCGAGCACGCTGCCGCGGCGGCTCGAGCGCCTAGCGCCGGGGGAACCCGACGGGCCGGTCCTCGAGCACCGGCTCGAGCGCGGCCATGCGGCGCGACTCGAGCGCGAGCGCGGTGAGATCGCGGTCGCGGCGGAGCGCGGCGACCCCGGCGAGCATCAGCTCGGGGTCGACCGCGGGCACCGGCGAGACATAGGGCGCGACCTCGGCCGCGAGTCGCTCGGCGACGCGACGACGGCTGTCGGGCGCGAGGTGCGGCGCGTTGTGGAAGAAGGCGGCGACGCGCCTGGCGATCGGATCGGGAAGGCGTCCCACGTCGGCGATCGCGGCCCACGCGACCAGCGGGGCCGGGACGCCGAACGCCTGCGGCACGTAGCGGGGCACGCGCTCGACCTGGGAGTGCGTGCCGGCGAGGAGGTCGCCGAGGCGCTTCGAGTCGGGGTTCAGGAAGCCGACGAGCACGGCGAGCCCGCCGAACGTCATCCAGATCTCGAGCACGCCCGTGAGCGCGCGGATGAACGCGTGGCGGAAGCCGATCGCGCCGCCGTCGTCGCGCACCACCCGGAGGCCGAGCGCGAGCTTGCCCAGGGAGCGCCCGCGCGAGGCGGTCTCGACCGCCGTCGGCAGCACCACGATGCATGCGACCACCAGCGAGATGCCGACGGCGCGCAGCGCGGCGGCGTCGAGGTCGAGTCCGACGATCGCGAGGAACGCCGCGAGCCCGACCACCAGCGTGGCCAGCACGTCGATCGCGGCGCCGCCCGAGCGCATGACCGCGCTGGCGGGTCGCACGTCGAGCGCGACGGCCTCGCCCGTGACCAGCGCCTCGTCGTCGACGCGACGTGCGGAGCGCGCGGAAGCGGACGCGTCGGCCATGGCTAGTATTCAACCAGATGGACCTCGACGCCCTCGCGACCGCCCGCCACGACGACTGGGCCCGACTCGACGCGCTCTCGCGCGCACCGCGCCTCGACGGCACGAGTGCCGACGAGCTCATCGATCGCTACCAGGCCGGCGCCTCCGATCTCTCCCTGGTGCAGGCGACCGCGGGCTCCACGGCCCTCGGCGACCGGCTCTCCGTCTCGCTCGCCCGCGCGCGGCTCCGCTTCACGGGAATGCCCGAGAACCCCCTGCGCCAGCTCGCGCACTTCGCGCTCGTGGGGCTGCCGGCCGCGCTGTACCGGGTGCGCTGGCTCACGCTCGCGGTCGCCGTCGCGACCTTCGCCGTCGCCGGCCTCTACGTGCTCTGGGTCGCCGCCGATCCGCGCGTGCTCGCGAACCTCGGTTCCGAGGAGGAGCTCCGTGCGCTGGCCGAGGAGGGGTTCGTCGCCTACTACTCCGAGAACCCCGCGGCATCCTTCGCCGGGTCGGTCTGGACCAACAACGCCTGGATCGCGGCGCAGTGCGTCGCGTTCGGCATCACCGGCGTGTGGGTGCCGTACGTGATCCTGCAGAATGCGCAGAACCTCGGTGTCACGGCGGCCGTGATGTTCGCCTACGACGAGGCCGACACCTTCTTCCTCTACATCGCCCCGCACGGCCTGCTCGAGCTGACATGCGTGTTCGTCGCCGCGGCCGCGGGCCTGCGGATCTTCTGGGCCTGGGTCGCGCCCGGGCCGCGCACGCGCGGTGCCGCGCTCGCCCAGGATGCGCGCGCGCTGTTCGCGGTCGCGATCGGGCTCGTGTTCTTCCTCTTCGTCGCGGGCCTGATCGAGGGGTTCGTCACGCCCGCACCGTGGCCGTGGCCCGTCAAGATCGGCATCGGCGCGCTGGCGCTCGGCTGGCTGCTGGTGTGGATGCTCGTGTTGGGGCGTCGGGCGGCCGCCGCGGGCGAGACCGGCGACCTCGCGGCGTTCGACGCGGGCGCGCGGCGGGTCGCCGCGGGCTGAGGCACGGGGGCCTGGGCCGTGGTCAGAGCTGCCCGGCGGCCTTGAGCTCGAGATAGCGGTCGGCGACCGCCGGCGGGAGCTCGAGCGGCGTCGCGCTCACGGTCGTGGCTCCGAGGTGCCGGATGGCGGCGGCCACCCGATCGGCGTCGAGGCGGGACCGCTCGGCCGCCGCCGCCTCGTACACCTCGCCCAGGTCGCCGCGGCGCCCGACGGCGGCGGCGAGCGCCGGATCGGCGACCGACGCCACGACCACGTGGTGCCGCGCGGTGAGCTGCGGCAGGACCGCGAGCAGCTTCCGCGTGCTTCCGGGCGCATCGGCCGCGGTGACGAGCACGACGAGAGCGCGCCGACTGGTCACGCCGCGGACCTGCGCGGGCAGGCCGGCCCAGTCGGCCTCGATGAGCTCGGCATCGATCCCGGCCATGACGTCGACCATGCGGGCGAGCAGCTCCGGTCCGCTCGCCCCGTGCACGCGCCCGCGGAGGCGACGGTCCCAGGCGAGGAAGTCGACGCGGTCGCCGGCGTGCGAGGCGAGCGCCGCGAGCAGCAGCGCGGTCTCGAAGGCCGTGTCGAGCCGGGGCTCGTCGCCGATCCTCGCCGCCGCCGTGCGCGAGGTGTCGACGATGATCACGATGCGGCGGTCGCGCTCGGGTCGCCACGTGCGCACCATCAGGCGCGTGGCGCCGGGGGATTCGGGGTCGGCGCGGCGCGCGGTCGCGCGCCAGTCGATCGAGCGCACGTCGTCGCCGCGCACGTACTCACGAAGCGAGTCGAACTCGGTGCCCTGCCCGCGGATCAGCAGCGGCGTGCGGCCGTCGAGTTCGCGCAGGCGGGTGAGCCGGGAGGGCAGGTGGGCGCGCGCGTGGAACGGCGGAAGGATCCGCACGCGACCCGGTGCCGCGAGCGTCGCCTGCCTCGCCCACAGCCGCATCGGGCCGTACGAGCGGACCGTGACCGCCTCGGTGCGGCGGTCGCCGCGGCGGGTGGGCGTCAGGCGCAGCGCCATCCGGCGACCCTCGCCCGGGGGAACGTCGACGGCGGTGCGGTTGGGCCCGAGCACGCCGGCGGACGGGACCCAGCCATCGCGCACGACGCCGCGCAGCCGTCGCCGGCCGAGGTTGCGCACGATCAGCTCTGCGACCGCCGTCTCGCCGAGGCGGAGGCGGTCGGGCAGCTCGCGCTCGAGCGCGACCCGGCGCGGGGATGCCGCGAGCGAGAGGTCGAGCGCGCCGAGCCCGAGCGAGAGGCCGAGCCAGGCCAGCATCGCCGCCCACGCGGCGCCCGCGTCGGCGCCGAGCAGCACGACGGGCACGACGCCGAGGGCGACGAGGAGCGTGAATCGGCCGGTGACGGTCATCGCTAGAGGGGCACCTGCACCTGCTGGACGATGGAGCGGAGGACCTGGTCGATCGCGACGCCCTCGAGCTCGGCCTCGGGCCGGAGCTGCACACGGTGGCGCCACGCGGGCAGCAGCATGGCCTGCACGTGGTCGGGGGTGACCTTCTCGAAGCCGGTGAGCCAGGCCCATGCCTTGGCCGCGGCGAGCAGGCCTGCCGCCGCACGCGGGCTCACGCCGAGTCGCATCGACGGGCTCCGGCGCGTGGCGCGCGCGAGGTCGACCACGTAGGCGAGCACGTCGTCGGCGACGCCGACCCGGCCCGCCGCGGCTCGCGCCGCCGCGAGCTCCGTCGCGCCGAGCACGGGCTCGACGCCGGCCGCCTCGAGGTCGTGCGGGTCGAATCCATCGGCATGGCGGCGGAGCATGGCGACCTCGGCCTCGCGCTCCGGCACGTCGAGCACGAGCTTCATCAGGAACCGGTCGAGCTGCGCCTCGGGCAGCGCGTACGTGCCCTCGTACTCGATGGGGTTCTGCGTCGCGGCCACCAGGAACGGCGAGGGCAACGGCCGCGTGACGCCGTCGACCGACACCTGGCGTTCCTCCATGGCCTCGAGCAGCGCCGACTGGGTCTTGGGCGGAGTGCGGTTGATCTCGTCGGCGAGCAGGAGGTTGGTGAACACGGGTCCCTCGCGGAAGGCGAACTCGCCCGAGCGGGGGTCGTAGGCGAGCGAGCCGGTGACGTCGCCCGGCATGAGGTCGGGCGTGAACTGCACGCGGCGCGTCTCCAGCCGGAGCGTGCGGCTGAGCGTGCGCACCAGCAGCGTCTTCGCCACGCCGGGGACGCCCTCGAGCAGCACGTGCCCGTTGGCGAGCAGCGCGATGATCAGGCCGGTCACGGCACCGTCCTGGCCGACGACCGCCTTGCCGACCTCGGTGCGGACGCGGTCCAGGGCGGAGCGCAGGTGCGCGTCGTCGTGGTGCGGATCGGTCATGTTCGCCTTCCTGTCGAGTCGGGAGCGTCGTCGTCTGCGGGACGCAGCGCGTCGCGCACCGCGCGTTCGAGGTCGTCGAGTCCGCGTGCGAGGTCGACGAGTTCGCGGTCGCCCGCCGGCACGCCGTCGACGAGCAGGGCGCGAACGGATGCCGCGGGCCGACCGGTCGTCTCGGCGACGCCGGCGGCGATCGCGTCGACGTGCGCCGTGCGGGGCAGCCGCAGCAGGTCGGAGATGCGCCGGATCGCGCCCATCCTGAGCTGGTCGAGCGCATGCAGCCGGGCGGACGAACGCGCGTACAGCCGGGCACGGCCCTCGCCCGTCTCTGCCGCGGGCACGTGCACGGGGAGATCCTCGACGACCAGCGGGCCGAAGCGGCGGCCACGCCACACGCCGGCGGCGACGACCGCGACCCCGAGCAGCACGACCACGGGGCTGACCCACCCGGGCGTGAGCTCCTGCAGGGTCGGTGCCCCCGCGGCATCCACGTCGGCGGGACCGGGCAGGTACCAGATGAGGTCGTCGCGCCCGCCGAGCAGGCCGAGGGCCAGCGCCGCGTTGCCCGCCTCGTCGACGGTCTCGTTGGCGAACACCGCCTCGGAAGCGACGAGGGCGACCTCGGCGCCGCCCGGGGCGGTGCCGGCGACCACCGCGTACCCGCCCTCGACCGCGAAGCATCCCGTGAAGCCGGATGCCGCGGCCTCCTCGTCGACCGTGAGCAGGCGCTGCCCGTCGGAGAGCTCGTCGGCGCGCTCCGCGGCGGGGAGGTCGCACGCGACCTCCCCGATCGGCCCGTCGGCGGCTCCGGCGAGCCGGACGCCGGGTGCGAGGACCTCCAGCGCGGCGAAGTCGGGCCGGGCGACGACGAGCGCCTCGGCCGCGGAGGCGAGGCCCGAGACGGCATCGCGGTCGAGCACGCCGAGCTCGTCGTACAGGAACACCGTGGCCCCGCGCGCGGCGGCCTCCTCGGCTTCGGGCAGCGAGCGCACGGCCCGCACGTCGACGCCCTCGGCGACGAGCACGCGCGCGAGCGCCTGCGCGCCGGCGGGCGCCGGGTTGTCGGCGCCGAGCGCGGCCCCGGGCGGCCGGACGAGTCCCTGGATGAACGCGAGCAGGAGCCCGCCGAGCACCAGCGCGACGGCGATGACGATCCACGCGCGTCGCCGGCGGGCGTAGGCGCCGAGCGTCGGCGTGAGGGCACGGTTCGCCGCTGGTGGGTCCGTGCCGTCGGCGCGCGGCCGTGGGGGCGCGGCCGGCGGTGCCGCGGTCATGCGCGACCTCCGGCCGGGGGCCCGGTCGGCGCTTCGCTGCCGGGCGGCCGGGATGCCGCGAGCTCGTCGTCGAGCGCGGCCATCCGGCGGTACGCCTCCTCGGAACCGGCGCGCGCGAGGTAGCGGACCGCGTCGAAGTCGGCCGCGGCCGCCTCGAGCCGCACGGCCAGGTGCGGGAAGGGCCGCCCCGCGACCTCCGCCATGCCGTGCGCGGTCGTGCCGGGGTGCACGCGCACGAGCTCGCGCTCGACGAGGCCGCGCACGACCGCACGGAACCGCTCCTCGATCGCGAGCGGCCAGTCGCCGGCACGGGCGGCGGCCTCGGCGGCCGCGCGCAGCGCGAGGGCGTCGCGCACGTCGCCGTCGTCGAAGAGCGGCGCGGTCGCCCGGGCGCGGCGCCGGAGGCGCGGCAGGCCGAATACCAGGAGCCCGACCACGACCAGCACGATCACGAGGACGACCAGCACGAGCTGCAGGATCGGGAGCGGAAGGCCGCCCGCGTCGGAGAACAGGCCCGCGATCCAGTCCCGCACCGCCTGGGCCGCGAGATCGAACGCGGTCGGCTCGGCCGCCCGGTACTCGGGCTTCGCGAGCTCGTCGAGCACCAGGCGACGGGCCTCGGGCGCATCGGGGTCGAGCGGCGGCTCGAACCGCGGCGCGCCGGTCAGGACCACGTCGGCGCGGGCCCGCCCGCGGGGGCCGGGGCGCCGCCGGTGTTCGGCAGGTACGGGTCGCCGACGGGGAGCCCGGCGTCGCGCGCCTCGACGTGGCGTTCGAGCTCGAGGTCGAGCCCTTCGGTGCGCATCCGCAGGTCGATGTAGATCACCGCGATGAGCGCCGCCTGGACGACCGACGTGATCGCGCCGATCAGGACCGACAGCACGAGCGTCGCCACGGTCGTGGCGATCGAGATCGCGAGGTACGTCTCGCCCGCCGTCGGGTCGACGATCATCGCCAGGATGGTCCCGAACAGCGACACCGGCTGCACCACGACCTGCGCGGCGAACGACAGGATGAGGGCGACGAGCAGGATGAGTCCGAACGTGCGCCAGAAGTTGCCGTTCGTCAGCGTCCAGGAACGCCGCATCGCCGTGAGCACGCCGACCCGCTCGAGCACGATGACGCTCGGGACGAGCGCCAGCTTGGTGCCGAGCCAGGCACCGAGCACCCCGAGGCCGAGCATCAGGCCTGCGGCGAGGAGCACGACGGTGAGCACCGTCGCCGGGTCGGGGAACAGGATGGCGACGCCGACCACGCCCGCGACGATGAGCGCGAACACCCCGCCGACCACGAGGCCGACGAGGAGGGTCCACCCGACGAGCGGGCCGATGCGGCTCGCCGTGCGGCGCCAGAGGGCGCCGAAGGTCAGGCGCTCCCCGAGCGTGCCGCTGGCGACCTCGACGACCATGACGCCCTGCAGGAACGCGCTGGCGACGACCGACACCGCGATCGGCACGAGCGAGAGCAGGACGACCCAGCCCACGGCGCCCGAGAGGATGGCGTCGAGGTCGGCCTCGCTCGCGGTCTCGAGGCGCCCGAAGATCCAGACGAAGAGGGGAACGAAGACCGCGGCGGTCGCGACCGCCGAGGCGAGCTGCACGACCAGCCCGGTGCCGAACACGGGCGCCGGATTGCGGCGGAGGGTGCGGAACGGCGCCCAGAGGAGGGTGCCGAACCCCATCGGCCGAAGCGGGAGCAGTCCGGGCTTCGGGGGCGGGGTCCAGCCCTGCGGCGGCTGCGGCGACCACCCGCCCGGCGACGGCGGCCCGTACGACGGCTGCCCGTAGCCGGGCTGCCCGTATCCCGGGGGCACCTGCCCGGGCGGCACGGAGGGCGGCGGAGCCGCGGGGGACGCGCCCGGGGGGAGCGGAGGCGGCACGGGCTGCGCCCAGTCGTGATCGGACACCTGCATGCGCTCCTTCCGGGGATCCTCCCATGCTGCCACAGGCATCCCTCGGCGGTCTCGGGGGTGCGAGCGACTACGCTGGGGGCACTGGTTCCGGCCCGGCGCGTGCGCCGGCCCCGACGGAGAACGAACGGATGACGCCACGCGTACTCGTCGTCGACGACGACACGGCCCTCGCCGAGATGATCGGGATCGTGCTGCGCACCGAGGGGTTCGACCCGGCCTTCTGCGCCGACGGCGCGGGGGCGCTCGCGGCCTTCCGCGAGACCCGTCCCGACCTGGTCCTGCTCGACCTCATGCTGCCCGGCATCGACGGCATCGAGGTGTGCGGCCGCATCCGGGCGGAGTCGGGCACGCCGATCATCATGCTCACCGCGAAGGGCGACACGGCCGACGTCGTGCGCGGGCTCGAGTCCGGCGCCGATGACTACATGGTCAAGCCCTTCAACCCGAAGGAGCTCGTGGCGCGCATCCGGACCCGCCTGCGTCCGACGCCCGAGTCGGTCGTCGAGACGATCTCGATCGGCGACCTCGAGATCGACGCCGCCGGCCACGAGGTCCGGCGCGGCGACCAGCGCATCAACCTCACGCCGCTCGAGTTCGACCTGCTGCTCACCCTCGCCTCCAAGCCCCAGCAGGTTTTCACACGCGAGATGCTGCTCGAGCAGGTCTGGGGCTACCACTACAAGGCCGACACGCGGCTCGTGAACGTGCACGTGCAGCGGCTGCGCGCCAAGGTGGAGCACGACCCCGACAACCCGCGGATCGTGATGACCGTGCGCGGCGTGGGCTACCGCGCCGGCGCCACCACCTGAGGCGGGAGCCGTACGTGTCGGCGGCGGCGAACCCGGCGGTGCGGGCCGCCCGGTGGGTGCGCGACCGCGCGAGCCGGCTCGGCACGCTGTGGCGGCGCTCGCTGCAGTTCCGCACGGTGCTCATCACGCTCGGACTGTCGAGCCTCGCGATCCTCGTCATCGGCTTCACGATCTCGTTCACCGTCGCGTCCAACCTCTTCCAGGCGCAGGTCGAGCGCGTCCTCGCGTCGTCGGCGACGGCGAACGCGGCCGCACAGGGCATCCTGGCCTCGTCGGATGCCGCGGACCGCGCGACCGTGCAGGCCGACACGAACTCGGCCATCCGCACGATCATCAGCGTGTCGGGCAGCCCCGACATCGCGCTGTTCCGCGAGCCCGACACCGCGCCGACCGCGATCGCCCCGCCCGACTTCCTGGCCCCCGGGCTCGGCGGCCGCATCTCGCCCGAGCTCCGCGAGCGCGTGCAGGAGAATCCCGGCGGGCAGTTCTGGCAGTCGGTCGAACTCGCCGACCGCGACGGGGCGCCCTCGCCGGGCGTCGTGGTCGGCAGCGACCTGGTGATCGAGGGCGCCGGCCGCTACGAGGTCTACATCGGCTACGACCTCGCGGATGCCGCGCAGACGCTCGCCTTCATGCAGCTCACGGGCGCGATCGGCGCCATCGCGCTCATCGCGATGCTGAGCGCCATCACCCTCATCGTCGTGCGCTGGGTCATCGAGCCCATCCAGGCCGTCGCGGCGACGAGCCGGCGCCTCGCCGCGGGCGATCTCGGCGTGCGGCTTCCCGTCAAGGGCGAGGATGAGCTCGCCGCGCTCGCGGCCTCGTTCAACGGCATGGCCGACACGCTGCAGGCTCGGATCCGAGAGCTGGCCGACCTCTCGGTGGTCCAGCAGCGGTTCGTGTCGGATGTCTCCCACGAGCTCCGAACGCCGCTGACGACCATCCGGCTGGCCGGCGACGTCCTCTACGGTCAGCGCGAGGACTTCGCGCCGCCGACGGCCCGCACGGTCGAGCTCCTGCGCACGCAGACCGAGCGCTTCGAGAACCTGCTCGCCGACCTGCTCGAGATCAGCCGGTACGACGCGGGGTCGGTCGAGCTCGAGACCGAGCCGACGAACCTCGTGCACCTCGCGGGCGAGACCATCGAGTCGATGCACGCGCTCGCGCTCGAGCGCGGCAGCGACCTGCGCCTCGAGGCGCCCGGCGGCCACCTCGACGCCGACGTCGATCCGCGCCGCATCCGCCGGATCGTGCGCAACCTCGTGGGCAACGCCATCGAGCACGGCGAGGGCCGCCCCATCGTGGTGTCCGTCGACAGCAACGCCACCGCCGTCGCGCTGTCGGTGCGCGACTACGGGCTCGGGATGTCCGAGGAGGACGCGGCGCGCGTGTTCGACCGGTTCTGGCGGGCCGACCCCAGCCGCCGCCGCACCCTCGGCGGCACCGGCCTCGGCCTCGCGATCTCGCTCGAGGATGCCGCGGGCCACGGCGGCACGATCGACGTGTGGTCGGCCCCGGGGCGCGGCACCGTGTTCCGGCTCACGCTGCCGCGCAACCGGGGCATCGACCCGGCGACGATCGTGTCGCCGTTGCCCCTCGAGCCCGACGATCCGGAGGCGACCGGGCCCGGTCTCCCGCCGTCCCATCCGACCGGCAGGGCGGTCGTCGAGGAGGTGCACGATGCGTAGGGGCTCCGCCGTCCGCGCGGCGACCCGCGCCGGTCGCGTGGCGCTCGCCGTGGTCGGCGCCGCGCTGCTCGCCGTCACGGCCGGCTGCGCGTCGATCCCGACGAGCGGCACGGTCAACGCGGGCCTGGCCGACACGCCCGACCAGTCCGTCGACCTGGACGTCCTCGTCCGGGGCCCGCAGCCGGGCGCGACGCAGCAGCAGATCCTCGACGGCTTCATCGACGCCGCCGCCAGCCCCAGCGCGAACTACGAGATCGCGCGCGAGTTCCTCACCGAGGAGTTCGCCGCCGAGTGGGAGGCCGACACGGGCGTCACGATCGACGAGCTCGCCGACCGCTCGTTCACGCGCCTGGCCGAGGACGTCATCCGCGCGCAGGCGGTGCCGACGGCGAACCTCGCGCCGAACGGCCAGTACCTCGAGTCCTCCTCGAGCGCCCCGGTGCAGCTCGAGTACGTCTTCGAGCAGGTCGACGACGAGTGGCGCATCTCGAGCGCGCCCCCGGGCGTGCTCATCGACGAGACGAACTTCGGCCTCGTGTACCGGGAGTACACCCTGGCGTTCTTCGATCCGCAGTACCGCTTCGTCGTGCCCGACGTGCGCTGGTTCGCCGGGCGGGAGGCGGTGCAGACCAGGATCGTGCGGGCCCTGCTCGCCGGACCGGCGGAGTGGCTCGCCCCCGGGGTGGTCTCGGCCTTCCCCGATGACCTCGCGCTGGACCCCACGACCGTGCCCGTGAGCGACGGCGTCGCGCAGGTGTCGCTCGCGGGTGCCGCGTTCGACAACCTCCGGACCATCCAGCTCATGCAGTACCAGCTCGAGCAGAGCCTGCAGGGGGTCCGGAACGTCGACGACGTGCAGCTCTCGCTGAACGGCGTGCCGCTCGACTCGGTCGCGCTCACCGACCGGCCCGAGACGGCCCCGCGCGTCGACCCGCGGACGCTGGTCTTCGACGGCGAGTCGTTCGGCTTCCTGGCCTCCTCGGGCGACCAGGTCGTGCCCATCGCGGGGATCTCCGGGCAGGTGGTCGCGCTCGCCCCCACCGGCGCCGCCCTCGGTCCCGGCGCGACCGCCGCCGCGGTGCGCGCCGACGACGGCGTGTGGCTCGTGCGCGACGACGCCTCGTCGGTGCTCCTCGACCCGCGCGACGGGCTCATCGTGCCGGCGCTCGACGTCGACGGGATCGTCTGGTCGGTTCCCGCCGACTCGCCCGACCAGCTCGCGTGGTTCTCCGCCGACGGCGCCGAGGGCGCCCAGATCGCCGTGCCGTGGACGTCGTCGCGGATCGCCTCACTCGAGGTGTCGCGCGACGGCACGCGCCTCGTGGTGCTCCTCGCCGACGGCGCGCGCACCCGCGTGGTCGCCGCGTCGATCCAGCGCGACGAGGCCGGGCAGCCGATCGCGCTCGGCCGGGTCGCCCTCGAACTGGAGGATGCCGCGGGCTCGCCGCTCGACGTCGCGTGGCTCGACGCCCGCACGGTCGGCACGCTGAGCGAGACGGCCGGGGGCGAGGCCAGGCTCGTCCTGCAGGAGCTCGGGGCGCCCGCCGAGCCGCGCGAGGGGCCGGCAGGCGCGGTCCAGGTCGACGGCGCCAACAGCCTGCGCGACCTCCGCGTGCTCACGGCCGACGGCGACCTCGCGACGCAGGCGGGCGTCGGATGGCAGGTGCAGGCGCGCGAGGTCCGCTTCATCGCCACGCAGCAGACCGGCTGAGCGCGCGGCGTCGACCCGTCCTCCACAGCTGGGATCGACCGATTGCGGCGCGGCGGCGTCGCGCGCGCGACGCGCCCGGGTCCGCCCGCTGGCGAGGATGGCCCCGTGACACCGTCGCCCGCCCGCCTCGCGTCCGCGCGTCGCCTCGCGCGCCTCGCCGTCGAGGCGCTCGCCGACGCGGTCGCGCTCGTCCTTCCCGTCGAGTGCGTGGGCTGCGGCGCGTCCGACCGGACCGCGTGCACCGGATGCCGCGGCGAGCTGGCGCCGCGAACGGTCCTGGCCCGCCGCCCCGGCGTCGACGCGTGGGCGGGCCTGACCTACGAGGGCGCCGCGGCACGCGCCATCCGCTCGTTCAAGGACGAGGGCCGCACGGATGCCGCGGCCGCCCTCGCCCCGGCGCTCCGGGCCGCCCTCGCCGCCGCCTGCGCCGAGATCGGCGGCGCCGGCCCGCTCGAGGTCGCGGCGGTGCCTTCGACCGCGGCGGCACGTCGCGCGCGCGGATACGACCCGGTCGTCCTGCTCGTCCGCCGCGCCGGCTTCCGTGCGTCCGACGTGCTCGTCGCACGCGACCGAGCCGACCAGGCCGGCCTCGACCGCGCCGCCCGGCGGGCCAACGCGGCGGGGTCGATCGCGCCGCGTCGACGGCTCGACGGCCGGCGCTTCGTGCTCGTCGACGACGTGGTCACGACCGGTTCCACGCTCGCCGAGGCGGCCCGCGCCATCCGGTCGGCCGGGGGATCGGTCGAGGCGATCGCGGTGCTCGCGCACACGCCGCTGCGGGTTCCCGTGGATCACCTGAACACCGGACGAACGGCTCGTGACATCCGTCATCCCGGGGGCTACGGTGTCAGGACAGGCGTGGTCGAACCACCCTCTACCCGGGTGACACGCCGGTGAGATGGAGGTCCTCATGGAACTGAACATCGTCGGACGCAACCTGGAAGTGACCGATCGATTCCGCGCCTACACCGCCGAGAAGGCGGAGAAGGTCTCCAACCTGTCCGACCGTGCCATCTCCCTCGACGTGAAGGTGAGCCGACACAACGAGAAGAACGGCAACTCCGGGCTCGACCGCGTCGAGCTCACCCTCGTCGGCAAGGGACCGGTGGTCCGCGCCGAGGCCGACGGGGCCGACAAGTACGCGGCGTTCGACGTCGCGCTCGGGCGTCTCCTCGAGCGCATCCGCCGCGCCAAGGACCGCCGCAAGATGCACCGCGGCGGCAGCCGGCGACCGACCTCGCTGCGCGAGGCGACCGATGCCGGCTTCACCGACGTGGGCGTGCAGGCGGCCGACGTCGAGATCCTCGAGAAGGTCCGCACGGGCAACATCCCCGTCGTGACCGAGACGTCCGAGCAGGAGGAGGACGAGGCCTACTCGCCGGTCGTCATCCGCCGCAAGACCTTCGCCGCGACCCCCATGACCGTCGACGACGCCCTGTACCACATGGAGCTCGTCGGCCACGACTTCTACCTCTTCATCGACGCCGAGTCCCACCGGCCCAGCGTCGTCTACCGCCGCAAGGGCTGGGACTACGGGCTGATCGGGCTCGACGAGCATGGCGCGGCCGACGCCACCTCCGAGACGGCCACCGCCTCGCTCGCCCGCACCGGCGCCTGAGGAGTCCGACCCTCCAGGAGCTGTCGGCCCCGGCCGGGCCCACCGCCCGCCCGGGGCCGACGCCCAGACCGCTGCCCACTAGCATGGCTATGATGTCCGTCTGCACAGGCGGATCCTCCGGCGTGCGCGGGTGCCCCACCCCGACGTCGCACGCCTGACGACAACGGGAGAGCAGTTCGTGGCTTCGATTCTGGAAAAGGTCCTCCGCGTCGGCGAGGGTCGCACGCTCAAGCGGCTCGAGAACTACGCCGCCGCGATCAACGCCCTCGAAGACGACTTCCGGGCGCTGTCCGACGACGAGCTCAAGCACGAGACCGTCGAGCTCCGCGAGCGCTACGGCAACGGCGAGTCGCTCGACGACCTCCTGCCCGAGGCGTTCGCCGCCGTCCGCGAGGCGAGCCGCCGCACGCTGGGCCTGCGCCACTTCGACGTCCAGCTCATGGGTGGCGCGGCGCTGCACCTCGGCAACATCGCCGAGATGAAGACCGGCGAGGGCAAGACGCTCGTCGCCACGACTGCGGCCTACCTCAACGCGCTCACGAGCCGTGGCGTGCACATCGTCACCGTCAACGACTTCCTCGCGAGCTACCAGTCCGAGCTCATGGGCCGCGTCTTCCGCGCCCTCGGCATGACCACGGGCTGCATCGTGGCGGGCCAGACCCCGGCGGTGCGGCGCGAGCAGTACGCCGCAGACATCACCTACGGCACGAACAACGAGTTCGGCTTCGACTACCTCCGCGACAACATGGCCTGGCAGTCCGCCGACATGGTCCAGCGGGGCCACTACTTCGCGATCGTCGACGAGGTCGACTCGATCCTGATCGACGAGGCCCGCACGCCGCTGATCATCTCCGGCCCCGCCTCGGGCGAGGCCAACCGGTGGTTCACCGAGTTCGCGAGCCTCTCCAAGCGCCTGGTCCCCGGCGAGGACTACGAGGTCGACGAGAAGAAGCGCACCGTCGGCGTGCTCGAGCCCGGGATCGAGAAGGTCGAGGACTACCTCGGTATCGACAACCTCTACGAGTCGGCGAACACGCCGCTCATCTCGTTCCTCAACAACTCGATCAAGGCGCGCGCGCTCTTCAAGCGCGACAAGGACTACGTCGTCATGAACGGCGAGGTGCTCATCGTCGACGAGCACACGGGCCGCATCCTCGTCGGGCGCCGGTACAACGAGGGCATCCACCAGGCCATCGAGGCGAAGGAGGGCGTGCAGGTCAAGGCCGAGAACCAGACGCTCGCGACCGTCACGCTGCAGAACTACTTCCGCCTGTACGACAAGCTCTCGGGCATGACCGGAACCGCCGAGACCGAGGCGGCCGAGTTCATGTCGACGTACAAGCTCGGCGTCGTGCCCATCCCGACGAACAAGCCCATGGTGCGCATCGACCAGCCCGACCTCGTCTACAAGAACGAGGAGGCGAAGTTCGCGCAGGTCGTCGAGGACATCGTCGACCGGCACAAGAAGGGCCAGCCGGTCCTCGTCGGCACGACGAGCGTCGAGAAGAGCGAGTACCTCTCGCGCCTGCTCGCCAAGAAGGGCGTGCGGCACGAGGTGCTGAACGCGAAGAACCACGCACGCGAGGCGGCGATCGTCGCGCAGGCCGGACGACTCGGCGCCGTCACCGTCGCCACGAACATGGCCGGGCGCGGCACCGACGTGATGCTCGGCGGCAACGCCGAGTTCATCGCCGTGCAGAAGATGCACGAGCGCGGCCTCAGCCCGGTCGACACCCCCGACGAGTACGAGGCGGCATGGGATGCCGTGTTCGAGCAGGTCAAGGCCGAGACCGCGCGGGAGGCCGAGAAGGTCCTCGCGGCGGGCGGGCTCTACGTGCTCGGCACCGAGCGGCACGAGTCGCGCCGCATCGACAACCAGCTCCGCGGCCGTTCGGGCCGCCAGGGCGACCCCGGCGAGAGCCGCTTCTACCTCTCGCTCACCGACGACCTGATGCGCCTCTTCAACGCGGGCGCGGCCGAGAGCCTGATGTCGCGCGGCGTGCCCGACGACGTCGCCATCGAGTCGAAGGTCGTCACGCGCGCCATCCGCTCGGCCCAGTCGCAGGTCGAGGCGCGCAACGCCGAGATCCGCAAGAACGTCCTCAAGTACGACGACGTCCTGAACCGCCAGCGCGAGGCGATCTACTCCGACCGCCGCCACATCCTCGAGGGCGACGACCTGCACGACCGCGTGCAGAGCTTCCTCGAGCAGGTCATCGACGAGGTGCTCGACGTGCACACGGCCGACGGCAACCCCGACGAGTGGGACTTCGACGCGCTGTGGGCCGAGCTGAAGACGCTCTACCCGATCGGCATCACGATCGACGAGGTCGTCGCCGAGGCCGGCGAGAAGGGGCGCATCAACCGCGACTTCGTGCGCCGCGAGATCATCTCCGACGCGAAGCTGGCGTACGAGCGCCGTGAGCAGCAGCTCGGCGGCCCCGCGATGCGCGAGCTCGAGCGCCGCGTCGTGCTCTCGGTGATCGACCGCCGCTGGCGCGACCACCTCTACGAGATGGACTACCTCAAGGACGGCATCGGCCTGCGTGCCATGGCGCAGCGCGACCCGCTGGTCGAGTACCAGCGCGAGGGCTACGCGATGTTCCAGCAGATGATGGGCTCGATCCGCGAGGAGACCATCGGCTTCCTCTTCAACCTCGAGGTCGAGGTGGCGCCGCAGGCCGGTGTCGGCGGGCCGCGCATCGAGGCCAAGGGACTCGCGCGCCCCAGCACGCCCGACGAGAAGCTCAGCTACACCGCACCGAGCGACTCGGGCGGGGTCGAGGTGCGCAACCAGCGTGGGCAGGTGCAGCAAGCCGCGACCGACCGCGCGCGCCGCGCCGTCGCACAGGGGCAGCAGCCGCAGCAGGCCCAGCCGGTCCAGCAGCCCGCCGCGCGCGGGGCGTTCGGGCAGCGCACGGATGGCGCCGCCGCGCCGGCGCCCGCGAACCGCGCCGAGCGCCGCGCACAGGACCGCAAGGGCCGCTGAGCCCATCGAGTCGCACGACGGCCCGGGCCATGCCCGGGCCGTCGGCGTTCATGCGCCGTCGCGTCGCGCCTCGAGGAACGACGTGGGCACTGGGCCCATGCCCTTGACCTCGATCGTGCCGCGCGGGCGCACCCGGAAGCCCGCGGCGGCGAGCCGGTCGGCGGCGTCGTCGGTGAGCTGGATGGCCCCCGGAGGGGCGGTCGACTCCATCCGGCTCGCCCGGTTCACGGTCTCGCCGTAGACGTCCCAGAGGAACCGCGACCGGCCGATCACGCCCGCCACGACCGGACCGGTCGCGATCCCGATCCGCAGGCCGACCGCCGACCGCCCGCCGATCGCGTGGCCGGCGGCGATGGAACGGATGCCGAGGGCGAAGTCGGCGAGCGTGCCGAGATCGGCCCCGGCATCGGGCCCGCCCGAGATCGCGAGGTAGGCGTCGCCGATCGTCTTGACCTTGGTCACGCCGAGCTCTCCGGCGAGCTCGTCGAACGCGGCGACCATCGCGCCCAGGTCGTGCACGAGCTCATCGGCCGACATCGTCTCGGACAGGCTCGTGAAGTCGACGATGTCGGCGATGAGCACGCCGACCGCGTCGTAGCGGTCGGCGATGGGGTGCTCGCCGGTGACGAGGCGCTCGGCGATCGGACCCGGGAGCACGTTGCGCAGGATCCGGTCGGTACGGTCGCGCTCGTCGGCGAGGGCCGCGGCGAGGCGGTTGCGGGAACGCACGTACGCCCGCATGGCGACGAACATGATCGTCGAGACCGAGACGATGTTGACGGCGAAGAACGTCGTGACGACCCACGGCTCGACGTACGGCGCCCGCTCCTGCAGCGCGGCCTCGAAGGGCGTCAGCACGATCACGATGGTCACGAACGCCCCGAACACCAGCCACGGGCGGTGGACGCTGCTGAACGAGAGGGCGCCGACGGGTGCAGCCAGGGCGAAGAGCACGACCGCGCTGCTGTTGGCGAACCCGCCGAGGGCCACGTGCACGAGCGGCGGGAGCACGAGGAACATCGTGATCTGCGACAGCCGGAACCATCGGTCGTCCCGGGTCGACCGGAGGTGGATCAGCCCGGCCACCGAGGCGAGGATGTAGATCGTCGGCACGGCCGCGGCGAGCGGGATGCCGATGGCGTAGTAGAACGCGGTCCACGGGGTCACGACCACGACGGTGAAGACCGCCGTGAACGTCAGGACGGACTTCTCCATGCGGCGGTCGTCGTCGTCGTCGGCGGAGAAGCCGATCGCCGCGACGCTCGCCAGCATCGCGGAGGCCCGTCTCGCCGGCGAGGAGGGGGCGGAGCGCTCCATCGCCTGAGCCTATTGGATGGGCGGACGGGCGGGGACGCTCAGAGCACGTTGATCACGCTCGCCCGCCACCGTTGGTCGAGCCCTTCGAGCCGGATGGCGACCGCGCGCGAGCGGGCGCGCTGGTGCACCATCACGACGCCCTCGACGACGCCGTCGGCCGGCTCGCTGATGTGCACGCGGCCGATGGAGAACGTCGGCCGCTGGGGCACGAGCCCCTTGGCGCGGCGTGCGCGCGAGGCGAGGACGACGCGCTTGCCCAGGTTGCGATACACGTCGTCGGTCACCCACCGCGCGAGCTGCTCGAGATCGCGTGCGCCGGCGAGGACCTCGATGACGCAGTGCGTCAGGTGGTGCAGCACGCGCTCGGGGTCGGGGAGCTCGGCCCGGCCCGAGGGACGGCGGGCGAACTCGTCGTCATCGACGTCGAGTCGCCGGGCGTTCGTTCCGACGATCGCGGCGCGAGGCTCGCTGGGCAGGCGTGCGGTCATGACGGCTCCAGTAGGGTGGGGCGGTCGTCGGCGCAGCGACGACGGCGTGCCCCCTGTTCGGGGGTGTGCGGGGTTCCTGAGTGAACCGTATTCAGGGCGGTCACGGGGTGTCAAGGGAAATCCGCGCCTGTGGAGAACCCCCGCGCGGGCGGACCCGCGGGGGTAACGTCGGCGCATGCGCTGGGACCGGCTGTTCGACGACCTCGAGTCGCAGCTCGACCATGAGCAGCAGGAGGAGGAGCGCGCGCTCGCCCTCGAGTCCGAACGGCTCCGCATCAGCCGGCTCGCGCTGCGCGATCGGCTCTCGGCGATCGCGGCGGCCGGCGGCGACGCCGGGTCCGTGCGGATCGAGCTCGTCGGCGGCGCGATCGTCCAGGTGCGGCCCGCTGCGTTCGGGCGCGACTGGGTGAGCGGCCACCTCGGCGAGCCGGGGGGCGACGCGTCGCGCTCGGGCCAATGCGTGGTGCCGATCGGTGCGATCGCGGCGGTGGTGCCCGGCCGATACCAGCTCGAGGGCAGCCTCGACCCGGTCCCCGAGGGTGCGACCCGCCTGGCGGAGCGGATCGGCCTCGCCTTCGTGCTGCGCGACCTCGGCCGTCGACGCCTCGGGGTCGAGATCACCACCCTCGACGGACGCCACCACGGCACGATCGACCGCGTCGCACGCGATCACCTCGACCTCGCGTTGCACGAGCCGGGCGTGCCGCGCCGCGAGCGCGATGTGCACGGCTACCGCATCGTGCCGTTCGAGCGCCTGGTGCTCGTCTCGTTCCGGTGAGCCGCTAGTCGAGCACCGGGCGGATGCCGCCGGCTCGCGCCCCCGAGAGCTCGATCACGTTCGCGAACTCGCCCTGGTGCCAGGCCGAGTACCGCCGGGTCGCCTCGTACTGCTCGTCGATCCAGACCTCGAGCTGCGTGCGCTCGATGCGCCAGGGCCCGCGCTCGCCGACGCGGATCGCCGGCAGCTCGCCCGACCGGATGAGCTCGTGCACGGCCTCGACGTCGACCGCAAGCACCTCCGCCGCATCGGCGACGGTGAGGAAGCGGCCGATCGCATCGCCCGGACCGTGTTGGATCATCACTCGATTATCGGCCCCGACGATCGGCGCGGAAGGAGATGTGGATAACTTCACGGTGTCCTCTCGGAGTCGCGCCACGATGGTTCGCGGCAGGCCACGAGAGGAGACCATGATGGCGGTTCGACGTGCGCGAGGCGATCGCGGGGGAGCACGGATCGACCCGCGACTCCTCATCGGCATCGTGCTCGTGGCCGGATCCGCGATCGGCGTCTGGGCGCTCGTCGACGCGCTCGACGACACGACGCGGGTGCTGGTCGCCGCCGACACTCTCACGCCCGGTGCGCGCATCGGCGCGACCGACCTGCGCATCGAGTCCGTGCGGCTGGGCTCGCTCGCCGACGGGTACGTCCGGCCCGACGACGTGCCCGAGGAGGGACTCGTGGTCGTGCGCACGGTCCGCGCGGGCGAACTGCTCCCGGCGGCATCCGTCGCCGATCGCGACACGACCGGCCTCGCGACCGTCGTCGTGCCGAGCCGGGGGCCGCTGGCGCGCGGCATCGAGTCGGGTGCCCTGGTCGACGTGTGGAGCGCCGATGAGCTCGAGCGGGGCGCCGTCGAGCCGCCGGTCGTGCTCGTGTCGGGCGCGCAGGTCGCCGCCGTCGTCGAGTCGGAGGGCATGATGGCCTCCGACGGGCCCAGCGTCGAGCTGCTGATCCCGCGCGACCGCACGGCTGCGGTGCTCGAGGCGCTCGCGTCGGGCGACACGATCGACCTGGTTCCCGCCCGACTCCCCGGTGACGGCTGATGGCGCGGCTCGCGTTCGCGCTCGACCCCTCGGTGGAGGATCGGATCCTCGCCCACCTCGTGGAGGCCGGCCACACGATCGTCGCGCGGCTCGTGGGCTGGCGCGACGTCCTCGACGCACTCGACGCGCTCGCCCCCGACGTGGTCGTCGTCGGCGCCGGGCGCACCACGCTCACGGCCGACCTCCTCTCGGCGTGCGACGAGCGCGGCATCCGCGTGATCGCCCTCGCCGACACCGACCACGACCGCGCCCAGGCGACTCGGTTGGGCCTGCACGAGGTGCTCGACGCCGCCGGTGACGTCGTCGAACTCGAGGCGCTCGTCTCCGGCGGCGTCCCGGTCCCATCACGCCTCGGCGACGGCGCCGACGTCCCGCGGTCGTCGGTCGGCGCGTCCGGGCTCATCGCCGTCTGGGGCCCTGCCGGGGCGCCGGGACGGACCACCGCGGCGATCAACCTCGCCGCCGAGCTCGCGGCAGCCGGCCATCTGGTCGCGCTCGTCGACGCCGACCCGTACGGCGGCGCGATCGCACCGGCACTGGGCCTGCTCGACGAGGCCCCGGGCTTCGCGTCGGCATGCCGGCTCGCGGGGTCGGGCGCGCTCGACCGCGCCGAGCTCGAACGGATCGCGCAGCGCTACTCCTCTCCTCGCGCGTCGTTCGACGTGTTCACCGGCCTCGTCGGCCCGAGCCGGTGGCCCGAGCTCGCGCACGACCGGGTCGCGGCCGCGCTGCAGGCCATGCGTGCGCGGTTCGAGTACGTCGTCGTCGACACCGGCTTCAGCCTCGAGCGCGACGAGGAGCTCACGAGCGACGCCTTCGCACCGCGACGCAACGCGGCGACGTTCGCGGCGCTCGAGTCGGCCGACCGCGTCGTCGCGATCGGCCTCGCCGACCCGGTCGGGCTGTCGCGCCTGCTCCGCGGCCACGCCGAACTGGTCGAACTCGTCGACGCCGAGCGCATCGACGTGCTCGTGAACCGGGTTCGCACGAGTGCGCTCGGCATCGACGCGCACGCGCAGGTCCGGCAGACCCTGCGCCGCTTCGCGGGCCTCGCCGACGCCATCCTCCTCCCGCACGACGGCCGCGCGTCCGATGCCGCGATCCTCACGGCCCGCACCCTGCGCGACGCCGCGGCGCGCTCACCCCTGCGGGCGGCGTTCCGCGCGTACGTCGACGAGCGTCTCCTGCCCGAACCCGAGCCGCGCGGGCGGCGCGCGCCCCTCGGCGCCTGGCGACGTCGCACGGCGGCCGCCTGAGCGCAGCGGGTCGGCACGGTCACGGCGGCGCGCACGATGATCGCTACGCTGGACGGATGTCGACCCTCAGTGACCTCGTCCTCGCCCAAGGGCGCAGCAGCCAGGCCGACGTCGACTGGCTGCACATGCTCGTCGGCGACCTGCAGCTGCTCGCCGACCTCGCCTTCGCCGACATCGTGCTGTGGGTGCCGTCCGGTGACGACGACTTCGTCGCGGTCGCGCACTCGCGCCCGTCGAGCGCGGCGACGCTGTTCTACCGCGACTTCGTGGGCCAGGCGATCCGCGCCGAGTGGCGGGGGCTCGTGTCCGAGGCGTTCGCGAGCCGCCAGATCGTCGACTCGTCGGCGCCCGACTGGTACGAGGAGATGCCGACGCGGGTGCGATCCGTCCCGGTCATGCGCCGGCTCTCCGTCACCGGCACCGAGCTCGCGCCCGAGCCCGTCGCGGTCATCACCCGGCACACCAACCTCGGGTCCACGCGCACGCCGAGCCGTCAGGAGCTGACGTTCAACGACTGCGCGGGCGAGCTGTTCCAGATGATCGCGTCGGGCGACTTCCCCGACCTCGGCGCGCCCACCGGCCCGCGTCGCGGCGCGCCCCGCGCGTCCGACGGCCTGATCCGGCTCGACGTCGACGGCATCACGACGTTCGCGAGTCCCAACGCGCTCTCGGCGTTCAATCGGATGGGCTTCGACGACGAGCTCGAGGGTCAGTCGCTCGCCGACGTCGCATCGCGCCTGCTCTCGGGCAAGCTCGTCGTCGACGAGTCGCTTCCGCTCGTGGTGACGGGGCGCGCGCCATGGCGCACCGACGTCGAGTCGCGCGGCGTGACGGTGTCGCTGCGCGCCATCCCCATCCGCCGGCGCGGCGAGCGCACCGGCGCGATCGTGCTCACGCGCGACGTGACCGAGCTGCGCCACCAGGAGCAGGAGCTCATCACGAAGGATGCGACGATCCGCGAGATCCACCACCGGGTCAAGAACAACCTCCAGACGGTCGCGTCGTTGCTGCGCATCCAGGCGCGGCGCACGCACTCCGACGAGGCGCGGGAGGCGCTGACGCAGGCGATGCGCCGCGTCGGCGCCATCGCGGTCGTGCACGACACGCTGTCCGAGGGACTCAGCCAGAACGTCGACTTCGACGAGGTGTTCGACCGGGCGCTGCTGCTCGTCGCCGAGGTCGCGGCCGCGCACAACACCACCGCGCACCCGAAGAAGTCGGGCTCGTTCGGCGTGCTGCCGAGCGAGTACGCGACGCCGCTGGCCCTCGCGCTCACCGAGCTCGTCACCAACGCCGTCGAGCACGGCCTCGCCGGCCAGGAGGGCGACGTCGAGGTGCTCGCGAGCCGGTCCGACTCGATGCTCATCGTGCAGGTGCGCGACACCGGCTCGGGCCTGCCGGAGGGCAAGGTGGGCGAGGGGCTCGGCACGCAGATCGTCCGAACGCTCATCCAGGGCGAGCTCGGCGGCACCATCGACTGGCACACGGTCGTCGGCAGCGGCACCGAGGTCACGATCGAGGTGCCGCTGCGCTGGATCACCGCGGCCTGAGGCGGGGAGAACGAGACGGCACCCGCGAGGTGACCTCGCGGGTGCCGTTCGCATTCGGGTGCTGCGGGGAGCGTGCGCGCCGTCCGGGAGACGCCTCCGGGCGGGGCGGCCGTCAGGCCGCCGGAGCCGCGGCGCGCGATGCGCGCCTGATCAGCCGGCGCGACGTGCGCGAGCGGCGCGGCGCTTCAGGGCGCGGCGCTCATCCTCGCTGAGGCCTCCCCAGACGCCCGAGTCCTGGCCGGTCTCGAGGGCGTACTGGAGGCAGATCTCCGTGACGGTGCATCGGGCGCAGACGGCCTTGGCCTTCTCGATCTGGTCGACGGCCGGACCGGTGTTGCCCACCGGGAAGAACAGCTCGGGGTCGGCAGTGAGGCAGGCGGCTTTGTCGCGCCAATCCATGTAGATGCTCCTTGTGTTGTCGGTTCGCAGCGGTCGCGCACGCGTGCGCAGCCGGGAACCGGCGGTGCTGCAGGGGGAAAGCCGAATCTCGGGAAGTAGGATCGAGAATCGATCGGCTCACGTCCCTGTGAGCATCAATTCGGCCTCATAAATGGTCGCATAGGCATGGAAGCGAATCAAGAGTGCACTTCGGGAGAACCCTGTGAATCGACGCCCTGATCGGGGCCCTGACGGGGCGTCCGGAGACCCGCTCGAAACGCCCGTGGGGGGCGGCGTCCGGGCGGCGCTGGCGACCGTCACGGTGCTGCTGTTCGTCGAGGCGGCCGCGCTCGTCGCGGTCCTCGCCTGGCTGGTCGTGGACCTGCTCGTCCTGCGGCCGTCCTCCATCGCGACCGCCATCGCGCTCATCGTGCTCGTCGCGATCGCGGCGGCCTGGGTGAGCGCGATCGCCGTGGCATCCGCCCGCCGCGCCCCGTGGTCGCGGGCCGCCGCGATCGTGTGGCAGGTGCTGCAGCTGTCGGTGGCGGTCGGCGCGTTCCAGGGACTGTTCGCCCGACCCGACGTCGGCTGGGCGCTGCTCGTGCCGGCCATGACGATCATCGGGCTGCTGCTCTGGCCGCCGGTCCGCCTCGCCTACTCGCGCGAGGAGGACCGGACGGCCTGACGTTCAGTCGTCGAGGCCGAGCTCCTTGCGGATGCGGGCGACGTGGCCGGTGGCCTTGACGTTGTACATGGGCTTGGCGATGCGACCGTCCTCGTCGATGAGGAAGGTCGAGCGGATGGATCCCGTCACCGTCTTGCCGTAGAGCGACTTCTCGCCCCAGGCGCCGTACGCCTGCTGCACGGCGAGGTCGGTGTCGGAGAGGAGCGGGAAGTTCAGCGAGTCCCGCTCGGCGAACCGCTTGAGCTTGGCGGTGTCGTCCTTGGAGACGCCCACCACCCGGACGCCGGCCGACGCGAACGAGTTGAGGCTGTCGCGGAAGTCGCACGCCTCGGTCGTGCAGCCGGGCGTCATGGCCTCGGGATAGAAGTAGAGGACCACCTTCTGCCCGCGGAACGAGGACAGCGTCACGGGCGTGCCGTCCTGGTCGGGAAGGGTGAAGTCGGGGGCGAGGTCGCCGGCGGCGAGTCGAGCGTCGGTCATGCCCCAATCGTATGGCGACGCGATCAGGCGAACGTCGCGAGCAGTCGCTGCAGGGAGTCGAGCCGCACCCGGCCGGACTCGCCGAGCTCGCCCGCCTCGACCGCCTCGATGATCGCGCAGTCGGGGGAGCCGGGCAGGTGCGTGCACCCGCGCGGACAGTCCTCGGCGATCCGTGCGAGGTCGGTGAACGCGCCGAGCAGGTTGGCGGGGTCGACGTGCCCGAGGCCGAACGAGCGGACCCCCGGCGTGTCGATCACCCAGCCGGTGCGGTCGCCGTCGCGGAGCCGGAGCGACACGGTCGACGACGAGGTGTGGCGTCCGCGGCCCGTGACGACGTTGACGTGCCCGGTCGCGCGGTTCGCGTCGGGCACGAGCGCATTCACGAGCGTCGACTTGCCGACGCCGGAGTGCCCGACGAACACGGTCCGGTGGCCGACCAGCCGGTCGGTGATCGCGTCGAGCGGCATCGCGTCGGCGCGGCTCAGGAACACCGGGAGGTCGAGCCCCGCGAAGTTCGCCAGGAACGGCGCGGGGTCGGCGAGGTCGGTCTTCGTGACGCACACGATCGGCGTGATTCCGGCGTCGTAGGCGGCGACCAGGTAGCGGTCGACGAGGCGGACGCGGGGCTCGGGGTTCGCCGCGGCGATGACGATGAGCATCTGGTCGGCATTGGCGACGATCACGCGCTCGACGGCGTCGGTGTCGTCGGCACTGCGTCGGAGCAGCGTCGTGCGCTCCTGGATGCGCACGATCCGCGCGAGCGTGCCCTCGTCGCCTGACGTGTCGCCGACGAGGTCGACGCGATCGCCCGTGACCACGGACTTGCGGCGCAGCTCGCTCGCCCGGGCGGCCGTGATCTCGCGCTCGGACGGCTCGCCCTCGTCGACGAGCACGGCGTACCGGCCCCGATCGACGCCGAGTACGATTCCGGCCTCGGCATCGGCGTGCTCGGGCCGTACCTTGGTGCGCGGTCGGCTGCCGCGGCGGTTGGGGCGGACGCGGACGTCGGACTCGTCGTACTCGGGCTCGTCCTCGTCGTCGTCCGTCTCCCACCAGCTCATCCGAGCAGCCGCCCCCAGAGCTCGGTGAACTGCGGGAGCGTCTTGGAGGTCGAGCCGACGTCGTCGATGACGACGCCGTCGACGGCGAGCCCGACGATCGCGCCGGTGGTGGCCATGCGGTGATCGGCATAGGCCTTCCAGGCGCCGCCGTGGAGGGGGGCCGGTTCCACGCGCAGCCCGTCGTCGAGCTCGGTGACGCGTCCGCCGAGGCCGTTCAGCTCGGCCGCGAGCGCCGCGAGCCGATCGGTCTCGTGATGGCGGATGTGGCCGATGCCGGTGATCGTGCTCGGCCCGTCGGCGAACGCGGCGAGTGCGACCAGGTTCGGGACCAGTTCGCCGGCCTCGGACAGGTCGAGGTCGACTCCGCGGATGCCCCGGCTCCCGTCGGCGCCGGGCTCGGGTGCGCGCACCGTGAGCCGATCGCCGTCGCGATCGACGCGCGCCCCGAACCGCGGCAGGAGGTCGGCCAGCTGCGCACCGACCTGCGCGGTCTCCGAGGGCCAGCCCGTGATCGTGACCGAGCCGCCCGCGACGAGCGCCGCGACGAGGAACGGCGCGGCGTTCGACAGGTCGGGCTCGATGTCGACGTCGCGCGCCGCGATCGGCCCGGGGGCGACGCGCCAGCGGCCGATGGCCGGTTGCTCGACCCGGACGCCCCGACGGGCGAGTGTGTCGATGGTCATCTCGATGTGCGGCAGGCTCGGCAGGCGCTCGCCGGTGTGCGCGAGGTCGAGCCCGCGTTCGAACCGCGGTGCCGACAGCAGGAGCCCGGACACGAACTGGCTCGAGGCCGACGCGTCGATCTCGAGCTCGCCGCCCTCGACGCGACCGAAGCCGTGCACGGTGAAGGGCAGCGTGCCGCGGCCGTCGTCGTCGAGGTCGACGCCCAGGCCGCGCAGTCCGTCGATGACGCCCCGCATCGGCCGGCGGTACGCCGTCTCGTCGCCGTCGAACGTCGTCGGTCCGAGCGCCAGGGCGGCCACGGCCGGCAGGAAGCGCATCACGGTGCCGGCGAGACCGCAGTCGATCGTGGTGGAGCCCACGAGCTCGTCGGCCGGGATCACCCGCAGGTCGTCGCCGAAGCCGCCGTCGCCCGGGATCCGCTCGAACCGCGTGCCCAGCTGCCGCAGGCCCTCGACCATGAGCTCGCTGTCGCGCGACCACAGCGGCGCGCGCAGCACCGACGGGCCGTCGGCGAGCGCCGCGAGCACGAGCTCGCGGTTCGTCAGCGACTTCGAACCGGGCAGCGACACCGTGGCCGCGATCGGGCCGGACGCCGTGGGCGCGCGCCATCCGTCATCGGACTCGCCGGGACGATTGTCGCCGTACGGATCGAATTCTGGCGCGGAATACCTCGATACCTGCATCGGTTACCAACAGTAGCGTCCGGCGAACGGGGAAGGAGTGGTGCGCGTGTCCGTAGCGGTGCTGGAACCCCCGGCCGTCATGCAGGCCGACGATCTAGGATGGCCCGTGATGACCGGCGACGACACTGCAGCCCCGGCCGACGAGACTCGGGCCGACGACGAGACGCGCGACCTCGGCGCACTGTTCGAGGAGCAGGCGCTGCCCTTCATCGACCAGCTCTACGCGGCCGCCCTCCGCATGACCAAGAATCCCGCCGACGCGCAGGACCTGGTGCAGGAGACGTTCGTGAAGGCGTACGCCGCGTTCGGGTCGTTCACCCAGGGCACGAACCTGAAGGCGTGGCTCTACCGCATCCTCACGAACACCTTCATCAACACGTACCGCAAGAAGCAGCGCGAGCCGTACCAGGGCACCATCGACGACCTCGAGGACTGGCAGCTCGGCGGGGCCGAGTCGACCACCGCGTCCTCGAGCCGTTCCGCCGAGGCCGAGGCGATCGACCACCTTCCCGACTCCGCCGTCAAGGATGCGCTGCAGGCCCTGCCCGAGGACTTCCGCCTCGCCGTGTACTTCGCCGACGTCGAGGGATTCTCCTACCAGGAGATCGCCGACATGATGAACACCCCGATCGGGACCGTGATGAGCCGCCTGCACCGTGGCCGGCGACTGCTGCGCGAGTCCCTCGCCGACTACGCCCGCGAGCGCGGCTTCGCCGCAGCGCAGCCGGCGGCACGAACCACCAGGAGCGCGAAATGACCGACTGCGGCTGTGAGAAGGCCAGGGCCGAACTCGAGGAGTACCTGCACAACGAGTTGTGCCGCGAGGATGCCGCCGACATCCGCGAGCACGTCGAGAACTGCGCGGACTGCCGTGCGGAACTGCGCGTCGGCGTCACCATCACCGAGGTCGTGCAGCGCGCGTGCCGCGAGAGCGCCCCCGAGGAGCTCCGCTCGATCGTGCTGACGCGCATCCGCACCATCCAGTCGGAGCACGGCGCACTCGTCGACTGAAGCACGGCGCGCGTCCGAACTTTCGATGGACGCGCGGCACGGCATCCGTTCCGTACCGTCGAGGACGATGAACGAGCATGCCCCCGCCACCCGCCGCGCCGGACGCGTCCCCGTCTGGCTCCGCGCGCTGATCCCCACCGTTCTCATCCTCATCTGGTTCGCGCTGTTCGGCGCGGGCGGCGCCGCGTTCGGCACGCTCTCCGACGTGCAGCAGAACGACCAGGCCTCCTTCCTGCCCGCCTCGGCCGAGGCGACCGAGGTGAACGAGCTGCAGGAGGGGTTCCGCGACTCCGACAACGTCCCCGCGATCGTGATCGTCGCGACCGACGACGGGAGCGATCTCAGCGAGTCGCAGCTCGCCGACGTCGAGGCGCTCCGCGACGACGCGGTCGACCTCGAGGGCGTGGTCGCCGACGAGACGTCCCCTGTGATCCCCTCCGAGGACGGCGAGGCGGCTCAGTTCGTCGCGTCCATCGCGCCCGCCGACGGCGAGGAGGGCTCGAGTGCCACCATCGACGAGCTGCGCGCGCTGCTCGAGGACGCCGCCATCGAGGGCACGACCGCCGCCGTCACCGGGCCGGCCGGGTTCACGGCCGACCTCGTCGAGGCGTTCTCCGGCATCGACGGCCTGCTGCTCGCGGTGGCCCTCGCCGCGGTGCTCGTGATCCTCATCGTGGTGTACCGCTCGCCGCTGCTGCCGATCATCGTGCTGTTCACGAGCCTCTCCGCACTGACCGCGTCGGTGTTCACGGTCGTGCAGCTCGCGAACGCCGACCTGCTGCTGCTGTCCGGGCAGACCCAGGGCATCCTCTTCATCCTCGTGATCGGGGCGGCGACCGACTACGCGCTCTTGTACATCGCGCGCTACCGCGAAGCGCTGGCGAGCCACGAGCGACGGTGGGATGCCACGTGGGCGGCGCTCAAGGGCTCGTGGGAGCCCATCGCGGCGTCCGCGGGCACCGTCATCGTGGGACTGCTCATCCTGCTGGCGAGCCAGCTGAACTCGAACAAGATCCTCGGGCCCGTCGCGGCGATCGGGATCGCCTTCGCGCTGCTCGCCGCGCTCACGCTGCTGCCGGCGCTGCTGCTGTGGGCCGGCCGAGTCGCGTTCTGGCCGCGCCGGATCGCACGGCCCGAGGTCACGCCCCTCGCGTCCGCCGACGATCCGGCGAACGCCGCGCACGGCCGTCACTCGGCGACCGTCGACGCGGCCGACGCCGGCGAGCGCGGCCTGTGGGGCGCCGTCGGACGGGTCGTCGCGCGGCGGCCCCGCGTCGTCTGGATCCTCTCGACCCTGCTCCTCGGCGTCATGGCGCTCGGGCTGGTGCGCCTCGACGCCGATGGCGTCCCGGCGAGCGAGTTCGTGCTCGGCGAGTCGCAGGCGCGCGACGGGCAGGAGCTCGTGAGCGAGCACTTCCCGGGCGGCTCGGGCACGCCCGCCGTGATCATCGGCCCGGAGGACGACCTCCAGGAGATGGCCGACGTGGCGCTCTCGACCGCGGGCGTGGCGTCCGTCGCCGTGCTCTCGGCCGACTCGCCCGCGGGCAGCGCGCCGGTCACCGAGGACGGGGTTCAGGCGTTCGGCCCGCCCGGCACTCCGGCGCCCGAGCCGACCGTCGTCGACGGCACGGTGCTCCTGCAGGCGACGCTGGACGACCCCGCAGACTCGGCGGAGGCCGAGGCCACGGTCGTCGACCTCCGCGAGCGGCTCGACGAGGTGGGCGAAGGCGTGCTCGTGGGCGGGCCCACCGCCGTCGCGCTCGACACCAACGAGGCGGCGGTCGCCGACCAGAGAGTGATCATCCCGCTGGTGCTGCTCGCGATCCTCGTGATCCTGATGCTGCTGCTGCGCGCGATCGTCGCCCCGCTCGTGCTCATCGCGAGCGTCGTGCTCTCGTTCGCCGCCGCGCTCGGGGTGTCGGCGCTGGTGTTCGAGTTCGTGTTCGGATTCCCGGGCGCCGATCCGTCGGTTCCCCTGTTCGGGTTCGTGTTCCTCGTCGCCCTCGGCGTCGACTACAACATCTTCCTCATGACGCGGGTGCGCGAGGAGTCGATCGCACACGGCACCCGCGAGGGCATCCTCCGCGGGCTGCGCCTCACCGGCGGGGTCATCACCTCTGCCGGCCTCGTGCTCGCGGCGACCTTCGCCGCCTTGGGCGTCCTGCCGATCCTGTTCCTCGCGCAGATCTCGTTCATCGTGGCGTTCGGCGTGCTGCTCGACACGTTCCTCGTCCGGACCCTGTTGGTGCCCGCCGCCGCGTACGACATCGGGCGAGCCGTCTGGTGGCCGAGCCGCCTCGTCCGCGAGCAGCGCGTGCACGGCGTCCACGCGGCGCCGCCCGAGCCCGACGCTGAGCCCGAGGCCGAGCGCGAGCGCGAGGCCGCGCCGGTCCCGTGAGAGACCGCCGGCCGCGGCATCGCCCACGACACCGCCGCGGCCGGCTCGCCCCGCCCGGGCCCACCGATGCGACGAGCGGATGCCTCCGAGGAGACATCCGCTCGTCGCGCGTCGGTGGCGGGCTTACAGGGTCAGGGCCCGCCTGACCAGGTCGGCCTGCTCGGTCGCATGCCGCTTGGCGGAGCCGGTCGCGGGTGACGCGGCCGCCGCACGGGCGACGACGCGCACCTCGCGCGGGCCGAGCTTGTTCGTCTCGATGATGAAGAACGGCCAGGCGCCCTGGTTCTCGGGTTCCTCCTGCGCCCAGACCAGCTCGGCGTTCGGGTAGCTGTCGGCGATCGCCTTGAGGTCGGCACCGGGCAGCGGATAGTACTGCTCGAGCCGGACCACCGCGACCTCGGGGTTCGGGTTCTTCTCGAGCTCGGCGACCAGGTCGTAGTAGAACTTGCCCGAGAGGAACACGACGCGCTTGACCGCCTGCTTGTCGGTGATGCGGGCATCGTCGATGACGGGCTCGAACCGCCCCTCGGTGAAGTCGGCGACCTCGCTCGTCGCGCCGCGCAGGCGCAGCATGGCCTTCGGCGTGAACACCACCAGCGGTCGACGCGGCCGCTGGTACGCCTGGCGGCGCAGCAGGTGGAAGTACGACGCGGGCGTCGACGGCCGGGCCACGGTCATGTTGTTCTCCGCGCACAGCTGCAGGTACCGCTCGATGCGGGCGCTGGAGTGGTCGGGTCCCTGCCCCTCGTAGCCGTGAGGGAGCAGCAGCACGACGCTCGAGCGCTGGCCCCACTTCTGCTCGGCCGAGGAGATGAACTCGTCGATGATCGTCTGGGCGCCGTTGGCGAAGTCGCCGAACTGCGCCTCCCACATGACCAGCGCGTCGGCGCGCTCGACCGAGTAGCCGTACTCGAAGCCCATCGCCGCGTACTCGCTCAGCAGCGAGTCGTAGATCCAGAAGCGCGCCTGCTGGTCGGAGAGGTTCTGCAGCGGCAGCCACTCCTGGCCGTTGACGCGGTCGTGGAGCACGGCGTGGCGCTGCACGAACGTGCCTCGGCGTGCATCCTGGCCGACGAGGCGCACCGGGGTGCCCTCGAGCAGCAGCGAGCCGAGGGCGAGCAGCTCGCCGAAGCCCCAGTCGATCTTGCCGTTGCGGCTCATGTCGACGCGCTTGGCCAGCAGCTGCTGGATCTTCGGGTGGGTGGTGAACCCGGCGGGCTTGTTGTTGAACGCGTCGCCGATGGCGTGGACCACCTCGGTGGACACGCCGGTCGTCTCGAGCTCGCCCGACACGGGCTCGTGCGAATGCTGCGAGTCGTTCGCGCCGACGACGGGGATCGCGCCGGTCTGCACGGCGTGCGTCTCGGCGAACGCGCGCTCCATGCGGTCCTGGAAGTCGCGGTGCGCGTTCTCGTACTCCTCCTCGGTGATGTCGCCGCGGCCGACGAGCGCCTCGGTGTAGAGCTTGCGGACCGAGCGCTTCGCCTCGATGAGGTTGTACATGAGCGGCTGCGTCATCGACGGGTCGTCGCCCTCGTTGTGGCCGCGACGGCGGTAGCAGACGAGGTCGATGACGACGTCGCGCTTGAACTCCTGGCGGTAGCGGAACGCGAGCTCCGCCACGCGGACGACGGCCTCGGGGTCGTCGCCGTTGACGTGGAAGATCGGCGCCTGGATGGCCTTGGCCACGTCGGTCGAGTAGATCGAGGAGCGCGCATCGCCGGGGACGGTGGTGAAGCCGACCTGGTTGTTCACGACGATGTGGATGGTGCCGCCCGTGCGGTACGCGCGCAACTGCGACATCTGCATGGTCTCGACGACGACGCCCTGGCCGGCCATGGCCGCGTCGCCGTGGATCAGGATCGGCAGCACCGAGAACGAGCCGATCGGCTTGCGGTCCTGCTTCGCGCGGACGATGCCCTCGAGCACGCCGTCGACGGCCTCGAGGTGCGAGGGGTTCGCGGCGAGCGAGACGGGCACCTGCTGGCCGTCGTCGGCGGTGAAGGTGCCCTCGGTGCCGAGGTGGTACTTCACGTCGCCCGAGCCGGAGAAGCCGCGGGTCTCCTGCGTGCCCTCGAACTCGCGGAACACCTGGCCGTAGGTCTTGCCGGCGATGTTGGTGAGCACGTTGAGGCGGCCGCGGTGCGCCATGCCGATGGCGACCTCGTCGAGGCCCTCCTTGGCGGCGCCCTGCAGCACCTCGTCGAGCAGCGCGATCATCGACTCGCCGCCCTCGAGGCTGAAGCGCTTCTGGCCGACGTACTTGGTCTGCAGGAACGTCTCGAACGCCTCGGCCTCGTTGAGCTTGCCGAGGATGCGCATCTGCTCGTCGTGCGTGGGCTTCTCGTACTTGCGCTCGACCTGGTGCTGGATCCAGCGGCGCTGCACCGGGTCCTGGATGTGCATGTACTCGATGCCGATCGTGCGGCAGTACGAGTCGCGGAGCACGCCGAGGATGTCGCGGAGGAGCGCTGTGCGCTTGTCGCCGAAGCCGCCCGTGACGAACTCGCGGTCGAGGTCCCAGAAGGTCAGGCCGTGGCTCTCGATGTCGAGGTCGGGGTGCGAGCGCTGCACGTACTCGAGCGGGTCGGTGTCGGCCATCATGTGGCCGCGTACGCGGAACGAGTTGATGAGCTCCTGGACGCGGGCCGTCTTGTCGATCGCGCTGGCGATGTCGACGGAGATGTCCTCGTTCCACTTGATGGGCTCGTAGGGCAGGCGGAGTGCGGCGAAGAGGTCCTGGTAGAAGTTGCGCTCGCCGATGAGCAGCTCGTGCACCTTCTTGAGGAACTCGCCCGAACCCGCGCCCTGGATGACGCGGTGGTCGTAGGTCGAGGTGAGCGTGATCGTCTTGCCGATCGCGAGGTTGGCGAGGGTCTTCTCGCTCGCGCCCTGGAACTCGGCGGGGTACTCGAGCGCGCCGGCGCCGATGATGCAGCCCTGGCCCTTCATGAGGCGCGGCACCGAGTGAACGGTGCCGATGCCGCCGGGGTTCGTCAGCGAGATCGTGGCACCGCTGAAGTCGTCGGCGGTGAGCTTGTTGCCGCGCGCGCGCGACACCAGGTCCTCGTAGGCGCCGAGGTACTCGTTGAAGGTCATCGTCTCGGCGCGCTTGATCGCGGGCACGAGCAGGGCACGGGTGCCGTCGGGCTTCGGGATGTCGATCGCGATCCCGAGCCCGATGTGCGCCGGCTTGACGACGCTCGGCTTGCCGTCGACCTCGGCGTAGTAGACGTTCTGGCTCGGGAACTCCTTGAGCGCCTGGATCAGCGCCCACCCGATGAGGTGCGTGAACGACACCTTGCCGCCGCGCGTGCGGCGGAGGTGGTTGTTGATCACGATCCGGTTGTCGATCATGAGCTTGGCCGGCACGGTGCGCACGCTCGTCGCGGTCGGGACCGTGAGCGACGCGTCCATGTTGGCCGCGAGGGTCTTGGGCATGCCCCTCAGGGGGACGATCTCCTCCTCGCGCCCGCCCGCCTCGGCCTTCGGCTGCGGGCTGGTGACGGGCACGTCGGCGGGCACGGGCGCGGTGCGCGGTGCGACCGAGGTCGTGCGCGCCTCGGGTGCCTGGCCGATGACCGGGCTGGGCGCGGTCGCCGGGTGGGATGCGGCAGGCTGCGCGGTCGTCGCCGGGGGCTGGTGGGTCGCCGGGGCGGGCTGCGCGGGTGCGGGCACCGGCTCCTCGGCGGCGGGAGCCGGGGCGGGCTGCGCTGGAGCGGGCACCGGCGCCTCGGCGGCGGGAGCCGGCGCCTGGGGTGCGGGCGCCTGCGGTGCGGCGACGGACGCGCCGTCGGCCGATTCGTTCGCGGCGCGCAGCACCTCGGCCTCGTCGGGGATCGTCGCAGGAGCGTGAGGTGCGGCGGCTTCGCCGGTGCGGATCCGGCGGTAGTGCTCGAGAACCGGACGCCAGGTCTCGTCGACCGATTGCGGGTCGGCGAGGAACCGCTCGTACATTTCGTCCACGAGCCATTCGTTGGCTCCGAACTCCGCCGACGTCGTCTCGTCGGACCCCGACCCGGTCAATTGGCTCGACACAGCCTCTCGCCCACTCTCTCCATTGATGGTTGCTCACCTTGGCGGCGTGGCGCGCAGCGCGGCGCGGGACGCCCTGACAAGCCTAAACCCCTTCCGGGGAAGCGCGGGACCGTGCAGGTATAGCGTGAACGACATGCAGTTCTACCGCACGACGCCGCGGCACGACCTCACGTACTCCGACGTCTTCCTCGTGCCGAGCCGGTCGGGCGTGACGAGCCGGCTCGACGTCTCGCTGGCCCCCGACGACGGTTCGGGCGCGTCGATCCCGATCGTCTCGGCGAACATGAACTCCGTCACCGGCCCCCGCCTGGCGGCGACGCTCGCACGTCGCGGCGGCATCGGCGTGCTGCCGCAGGACCTGCCGTTGCAGGAGCTCGACGACGCGATCCGCTGGGTGAAGTCGCGGCCCGCCCGCTTCGACGTGCCGCACGCCTTCTCGGCCGACCAGTCCGCGGCCGACGCGCTCGAGGTCCTCCCGCCGGTCGAGGGCCACGGCATCGTGCTGCACGACGACGAGGGGCGGTACGCGGGCACCATCCCCGCTTCGCGCCTCGCGACGGCGCTGCCCGACGCGCGGCTCGGCGACCTCGTGCACGGCGCCATCCCGTCGCTCGACGCCGACGACGTCGGCACGCCGCGGCGGGCCTTCGACCTCATGGTCGACGCGGGTCTCGACTTCGCGCCGGTCCTCGAGCACGGGCGCGTGGTCGGCACGTTGAGCCGGCGCAGCGCATTGCGCGGCACGGTGTCCGAGCCCAACACGGATGCGTCCGGCCGCCTCCGCGTCGCCGCGGCGATCGGCATCAACGGTGACGTCGAGGCCAAGGCGCGCGCGCTCGTGGCGGCGGGCGTCGACATGCTCGTGGTCGACACGGCGCACGGCCACCAGGAGGGGATGATCGCCGCGGTGCGCGCGGTCAAGGGCGCCGGCCTCGGCATCCCGGTCGTCGCGGGCAACATCGTCACCGCCGACGCGGTCGCCGACCTGGTCGAGGCGGGCGCCGACGTGCTGAAGGTGGGCGTCGGACCCGGCGCGATGTGCACGACGCGCATGATGACCGCGGTCGGGCGCCCCCAGTTCTCGGCGGTGCTCGAGACCTCCGAGGCCGCGCGCGAGGCCGGCGCGGCCGTGTGGGCCGACGGGGGAGTGCGGTACCCGAGGGATGTCGCCCTCGCGCTCGCCGCGGGCGCGGCATCCGTCATGATCGGCTCGTGGTTCGCCGGCACGATCGAGGCGCCGGGCACGCTGCGCCGCGACGCCGACGGACGGGTCTACAAGGAGAGCTGGGGCATGGCCTCGACGAAGGCCGTCAAGGAGCGCTTCGGCCGCCTGTCGGCGTACGAGCTCGCCCGCAAGGAGCTGTTCGCCGAGGGCATCTCGTCGTCGGCGATCTACCTCGACCCGCTGCGTCCGTCGCTCGAGGACCTGCTCGACATGATCACCTCGGGCGTGCGCAGCTCGTTCACCTACGCCGGCGCGCGCACCGTGCCGGAGTTCCGCGATCGCGCGCTCGTCGGCATCCAGTCCGCGGCCGGCTACGAGGAGGGCAAGGCGCTGCCCGTCAGCTGGTAGCGCGCGGGGCGGCTCCGCGGCCGGGCGGCGGCGGGGCGGGCTGTGGACGGGTGGCGCGCGCGCACCGCGCGACTGGCTACGCTCACCGCATGTCGCTGCCGGCCCACCCGTTCGCCGTCCTCGCCGACCCCGTGCGGCGCCGCCTCGTCGAGATCCTCGCGGTGGGCGAGCACTCGGCCGGCACCCTGGGCGATGTGGTCTCGCTCGAGCACGGCGTCTCGCGCAGCGCGGTCTCCCATCACCTGAGGACGCTTCGGGACCACGGCGCCGTCACGTCCGCGGTGGACCCGGTCGAGCCCAGGTCGCGCAGCTATCGGTTGAGCCACGAGTTCCTCATGGCGCTCGACGACGAGGTCGAGCGGTTGTTCCGGCTCTGGGACCACCGGTACGGCACGGTCGAACGGCGCGCTCCGCTGGTGGATCCGCCCCGGTCGCGCGAATCGCCGCCCCATCGGTTCGCTCGGGCGGCCGAGCGGCGCGCTCCGCTCGTGGATCGGCCGCGGTCGAGCGAATCCCCGCCCCATCGCTTCGGTGCGGCAGCCGAGCGGCGCGCCGAACAGCGCAGCGCCGAGTGGGGACGCCGGCCGCGCGCCGCGATCGACGCCGTCGAATGATCGCGCCCTGACGCGCCCTCGGAGCCGATGGCCGCCCGAGCTGTCGAGGACGTTTCTAGATCGCTCGTATGAGGCCGCCCTCACATGAGGGTGGGTTCAGGTGTGTGGTTCGGCTGGCGAGTGCGCGTCCGGGCTCGGGCGTCCGCCCCTCATGTGAGGGTGGGTTCAGGTGTGTGGTTCGGCTGGCGAGTGCGCGTCCGGGCTCGGGCGTCCGCCCTCATGTGAGGGTGGGTTCAGGTGTGTGGTTCGGCTGGCGAGTGCGCGTCCGGGCTCGGGCGTCCGCCCCTCATTTGAGGGCGCGTTGAGGTGTGTGCTTCGGCTGGCGAGTGCGCGTCCGGGCTCGGGCGTCCGCCCCTCATTTGAGGGCGCGTTGAGGTGTGTGGTTCGGCTGGCGAGTGCGCGTCCGGGCTCGGGCGTCCGCCCTCATGTGAGGGGACGTCCACGTGTGTGGTTCGGGGTGGCGAAGGGACGGCCGTGGTTCGAGCGTCCGGCCTCATGTGAGGGCGCGTTCACACGAGCGAACCGGAAACGGTCTCCCGAGGCGTGTCGGGCCGAGTGAGGCGTCGGGCGGCGTGCGGGGGCGGCCTGTGACGGGGGCGTTACAGCTCGACGGGCTCGCGGCATCCGTCGATATACTGACTCGACCATGGATGATCCTCCCTCTGCGAAGTCCCCTGGCCATAGACCCTCGCCCGTGACCGAACGGGGTGGTGCGGATGTCTGAGTGGATCCTCCTCGGCATCGGACTCCTCCTCACGATCGGCACGGGCTTGTTCGTCGCGAGCGAGTTCGCGCTCGTCAACCTCGACCGCTCCGACCTCGAGGCCCGCCGCGCCAAGGGCGAGTCCCGGCTCGGCATGACCATCGAGGCGCTGAAGATCACGTCGACGCACCTGTCGAGCGCCCAGCTCGGCATCACGCTCACCACGCTGCTCACCGGGTACACGATGGAGCCCGCGATCTCGTCGCTGCTCGCCGAGCCGCTCCGGGCGCTCGGCCTGCCCGAGGGAGCCATCAGGCCCGTGGGCGCGACGACCGCGATGATCGTGGCGACCCTGCTGTCTATGATCATCGGCGAGCTCGTGCCGAAGAACTTCGCGCTCGCGCTGCCGCTTGCGACCGCCAAGCTCGTGATCCCCTTCCAGACCGCCTTCACCTGGGTGTTCCGCCCGGCCATCGCGGTGCTGAACGGCAGCGCCAACGGCCTGCTGCGCGCCATGGGCATCGAACCCAAGGAGGAGCTCTCGGGCGCCCGCTCCGCCGAGGAGCTCTCCTCGCTCGTGCGACGCTCCGCGAGCGCCGGCCTGCTCGAGCAGGACACCGCGACCCTGCTCGGGCGCACGCTCCGGTTCTCCGAGCACGACGCGTCCGACGTCATGACGCCGCGCCCTCGCGTCGCGGCCGTCCAACGGCTCGAGCCGGCCGAGGCCGTGATCGAGCTCGCCCGGCAGACCGGCTTCTCGCGATTCCCCGTCTACGACGAGGACCTCGACGACGTCGTCGGCCTCGTTCACGTCAAGCAGGCCGTCGCGGTCCCGCGCGAGAAACGCGGCGACGTGCCCGCGTCCGCGCTGCAGTCCGACGCGCTGCGCGTGCCCGAGACGATGAAGCTCGACATGCTGCTCGGCGAGCTCCGCGGCCGCGGCTACCAGATGGCGGTCGTCGTCGACGAGTACGGCGGCACGGCGGGCGTCGCCACGCTCGAGGACCTCGTCGAGGAACTCGTGGGCGAGGTGTCCGACGAGCACGATCGCACGCGCGCCGGCGTCGTCCGTCGAGGCGAGTTCGTGAGCTTCCCCGGCATGCTGCGACCCGACGAGCTGCTCGACCGCACCGGCATCCGGGTGCCCGAGGACGGCGCCTACGAGACCGTCGCCGGATACGTCATGGCGACCCTCGGCCGCATGCCCGTGATCGGCGACGAGGTCGAGGTCGAGGGCGGCCGCTTCCGGGTGCAGCGCATGGAGGGCCGCCGCATCGACCGCATCCAGTTCACCCCGGCGACCGCGCGAACCCACGCCGACACCATGGCGGAGGTGGAGCGATGAGCGACTGGGCCGGACTCGCCTGGCTGTTCGTGCTGCTGGCCGGCAACGCCTTCTTCGTCGGCGCCGAGTTCGCGGTGATCTCGGCCCGCCGATCGCAGATCGAGCCGCTCGCCGAGAGCGGCAGGCGCAGCGCCAAGACCGCGCTGTGGGCCATGGAGCACGCCACGCTCATGCTCGCCATGAGCCAGCTCGGCATCACGATCTGCTCGCTGCTCATCCTCACGGTCTCCGAACCCGCGATCCACCACCTCCTCGAGATCCCGCTCGAAGTGACCGGATGGTCGGAAGAGGTCGTCTCGACGGTCGCGTTCATCATCGCGCTGCTGCTGGTCTCGTACCTCCACGTGGTGCTCGGCGAGATGGTGCCGAAGAACCTCTCGTTCTCGCTGCCCGACCGAGCCGTGCTCGTGCTCGCCCCGCCGCTCGTGTTCGTCGCGCGGATCTTCCGGCCCGTGATCGTGGCGCTCAACGCGACGGCGAACGGCGTCCTGCGCCTGTTCGGCGTGGAGCCGAAGAACGAGGCCACCTCGACCTACACGCTCGAGGAGGTGCAGACCATCGTCGACCAGTCGCGGCGCGAGGGCGTCCTCGAGGATGCGAGCGGCACCCTCTTCGCCGCGTTCGAGTTCACGACCAAGCGCGTGAGCGACGTCGCGGTCCCGATGTCCGAGCTGGTGTGCCTGCCGGCCGATGCCACGCCGGCCGACGTCGAGCGCTCGGTCGCGCGCCGCGGGTTCTCCCGCTACGTGCTCGCCGGTGACGACGGCGAACCCGACGGCTACGTGCACCTGAAGGACGTGATCGACCTCGACGACGACGAGTTCGACGATCCGATCCCCGCCAAACGCGTGCGCCGCCTGGTGTCGATCTTCGCGGGCACCGACCTCGAGGATGCGCTCGCGTCGATGCGCCGTCAGGGCGCGCACGTCGCCCGCGCGTTCGACGACCAGGGCCGGACGACCGGCGTGATCTTCCTCGAGGACATCATCGAGGAGCTCGTCGGCGAGGTCGAGGACGCCACCCGGAGGGGGTGAGGCGGCCGCGGCGGGCGCGGCGTAGACTGCGCCCGTCTACAGAAGGCTGAGGTGATCTCATGTTCGAGAACTCATTCGCGATGGCCACCCTGCCGGCATCCGACATCGGTCGGGCCAAGCGGTTCTGGCACGACGCGTTCGGGCTCGATCCCGTCCGGAGCGACATGGGCGGCGAGACGTTCGTGATCGGCGGCGTGGGCGTCCTGGTCTACGAGTCCCAGTTCGCGGGCACCAACAAGGCGACCGCGTTCTCGATCCTGACCGACGACCTCGACCGCGACATGACCGCCCTCCGTGCCAAGGGCATCGTCTTCCACGAGTACGACCTGCCCGGCATCAAGACCGAGAACGGCGTCGTCGACATGGAGGGCGAACGGGGCGCGTGGTTCGACGACAGCGAGGGCAACATCATCGCGCTCGCCCAGCCGACCAGCGTCACGATCGACGAGGCGAGGTCCTTGCTCGCCGGCCTGCGCGCCTGAGCGCAGGCACGGTCAGGACGTCACCATTCGCCGTCGTTGAGCTCGGGCCGGGCCCGCAGGTACTGCGGCGGCCACATCGACGACCCCGCGCCGAGCTCGGATGCGGCCCGCATCGCGAAGTGCGGGTCGCGCATCATGGCCTTGCCGAACATCACCGCGTCGGCGGCGCCGGATGCCACGAGCGCCTCGGCCTGCACCGCGGTCGTGATCCGGCCGACCGCCGAGACCGACACGCCCGCGCGTCCGCCGACGAACTCGGCGTGCGCGGCCTGGTACGCCGGGCCGACGGGGATGCGCACGTCGCGCACGAGCCCGCCCGTCGAGATGTCGAAGAAGTCCGCGCCGGCCTCGGCGGCCCAGCGGGCGACCGTCGAGGTCTGCTCCTCGTCCCAGCCGCCGGGCGCCCAGTCCGTCGCCGAGAAACGGACGAAGAGCGGCATCCGCTCGCCGATCTCGGCGCGTACCACCCGGACGAGCTCGAGCAGCAGCCGCGCGCGGTTCTCCAGCGACCCGCCCCAGCGGTCGTCGCGGAGGTTCGACAGCGGCGACAGGAACTGGTGCACGAGGTACCCGTGCGCCGCGTGGATCTCGACGACGTCGAAGCCCGCCGCGACCGCGCGCCGTGCTGCGGAGCGGAAGTCCTCGATCACGGCGAGGATGCCCGCGTCGTCGAGTGCGGCCGGCACGCGCAGCCCGTCGAACGCGACCGCCGACGGCGCGACCGTCTCCCAGCCGCCCTGGTCGAGCGGCTGCGAGCCGGGCCGGCGCAGGTGCTCCTGCCACACCGACGCCTTCCGCCCCGCATGCGCGAGCTGGATCCCGGATGCCGCCCCCTGCGACCGGATGAAGCTCGTGACGCGCGACCACGCCTCGGCCTGCTCGTCGTTCCACAGGCCGGTGTCGTGGTCGGAGATGCGGCCCTCCGGGTTGACCGCGGTCGCCTCCGCGATCACGAGCCCGGCCCCGCCGGCCGCCATCGAGCCCAGGTGCACGAGATGCCAGTCGTGGGGCACGCCGTCGAGCTCGGTCACCGAGTACTGGCAGAGCGGCGGCACCCACACCCGGTTGCGGATCTCGAGGCCCCGGATGGTGATCGGACGGAACAGCGCGGGCGCCGCCGCGTCGGCGGCCGAGGCGGGCGCGGCGGCCGCGGCGGCGGTCTCCCGGGCGCTCATGCGGCGAGCCCCCGCAGCCACGCCTCGAGGCCGGCGGCATCCGTGAACACATGCCCCTCACCGCCGACGGAGCGCGCCCCGTCGACATTCACGGCCTTGTTGTCGACGAAGAGGAATTCGGATGCCTCGATGGCGAGCTCGGACATCACGTGCGCGTAGACCTCGGCGCCCGGCTTGACCATGCCGAGCTCGCCGCTGATGAAGACCCGCTCGAACAGCGGAGCGAAGGAGCCGTGCCGCAGCCAGCCGCCGAAGTCGGCGCCGGCGTTCGAGAGCAGCGCCATCCGCGTGCCGCCGTCGCGGAGGGCGTGCAGCACCGCGAGCGTCGCGGGGTCGACGCTCAGCCAGCTGCGGTGGTCGATGGCCCACAGCTCGTGGACGTCGATCGGCGACCACGCGACGCCGAGCTCGTCGGCCACGCGCGCCCAGTAGGCGGTGATCGACAGCGTGCCGCGGTCGAGTTCGTCACGGTGCGCCCAGTACACCGGCCAGAACGCCTCGGGGTCGGCGCCCGCCCTGGCGGTCAGTGCGTCGCGGTCGGCCTGGGACGGCGATCGGGAGATGACCTCGCCGTAGTCGAAGACGACGACCCGCGGAGACAGGCCGATCGGCGCATGGATGGTCGTGGGCATGCTCATCAACCTATCGTTGTGGGCATGGCAACCCGCACGTGGCGCGAATGGACCGCCGACGACGCATCCGACTGGCTCAGCGCACCGAGCGCGACCGACGACAAGTACCGCCGCGGGGTGCTGGGCGTGATCACGGGATCGCCCGATTTCCCGGGGGCCGCCGTGCTGGGCGTCGAGGCCGCGCACCGCACGGGGGTCGGCATGGTGCGCTTCACGGGTCCGCGCGCGGTCCGGCAGGCCGTGCTCGCGGCCCGCCCGGAGACCGTCGCGGTGCCCGGTCGCGTGCAGGCGTGGCTGCTCGGCTCGGGCATGGACACCGACCACCGCTCGTTCGTGCTGGCCGGCGACCTGCAGCACGCGCTGGCCTCGGGCGAGCCCGTCGTGCTCGACGCCGGCGGACTCGACCTCGTCGGCAGCCACCGGGCGCCCACGGTGATCACCCCGCATTCGCGCGAGCTCGCGCGGCTCCTGAACGACCGCGACGTCGAGTGCACCGTCGACGAGGTCGACGCCGACCCTGCCGGGTGGGCCGAACGCACGGCCCACGAGCTGCAGGTCGCCGTGCTGCTGAAGGGCGCCGTGACCCACGTGTGCGATCCCGACGGGACGCGACTGACCGTGACCGCGTCGACGCACTGGCTCGCGAGCGCCGGCACGGGCGACGTGCTCGGCGGCGTCATCGGCGCGCTCGCGGCGACGCACCACGAGCGGCTCACGGCCGACGCCACCGCGATCACCCGACTCGCGGCCACGGCGGCGTTCATCCACTCCGAGGCGGCCCGGCGCGCGACCGACGCCGTCGAGGGCGGGCCCGTGACGGCGCTCGACGTCGCGCAGGCGATCCCCGCCGTCGTCGGCCGGCTCCTGCCCGACTAGTGCTCGGCGGGCCCCGTCCCGTCGGCCGTGACGCGCCGCAGGAACTCGCGGGTGCGTGCCTCCCGCGGCGATCCGAAGAACCGGGCCGCCGGTGCATCCTCGACGACGCGACCGGCATCGAGCAGCACGACCCGGTCGGCCACGTCGCGCGCGAAGGCCATCTCGTGCGTGGCCATCACGATCGTGGTGCCGGCCGCCGCGAGCGAGCGCACGAGCGCGAGCACCTCGCCGACGAGCTCGGGATCGAGCGCGCTCGTGACCTCGTCGAGCAGCAGCAGCTCGGGCTCGGTGGCGATCGCCCGCACGATCGCGACTCGCTGCTGCTGCCCGCCCGACAGGCGGTCGGGGAACGCGCGCGCGAAGTCGAGCAGCCCGATCGACTCGAGCAGGTCGCGGCCCCGCGCCTCGGCTTCCGCGCGGGGTCGCCGGTGCACGATGCGCGAGGCGAGCGTGACGTTGTCGAGCACGCTGAGGTGCGGGAACAGGTTGTACGACTGGAAGACGATCCCGATGCGGGCGCGCACGGCGTCGACGTCCACGCGGGGGTCGCTGATATCGCGCCCCGCCAGCCGGATGACGCCGTCGTCGATCGGTTCCGTGAGGTTGACGGTGCGCAGCAGCGTCGACTTGCCCGATCCGGACGGCCCGACGAGCGCGACGACCTCGTGCGGCGCGACATCGAGGTCCACGCCGGCGAGCGCGACGCGGTCGCCGTAGGCGCGACGGATGCCGGTCAGCTGGAGCAGCGGCGCGCGCTCGCCCTGCTCGGGCTCGTCGCTCGCGGTCACAGCACGCTCCCCGCCTGCTCGCGGCGGCGCTGCCGCGCGCTCAGCCAGTCGGTGAGCCGGATGAACGGCCACGACAACAGCACGAACAGCAGGCCGGCGACCACGTACGGCGTGAAGTTGAACGACTGCGCGGTCTCGATCTGGGCGGCCCGCACGGCATCGACGGCGCCGAGCACCGAGATGAGCCCGACATCCTTCTGCATGGCCACGAAGTCGTTCATGAGCGCCGGCGTCACCTTGCGGAACGCCTGGGGCAGCACGACGCGCACCATCGCCTGGCGGTGGTTGAGGCCGAGCGAGCGCGCGGCGAGGCGCTGCGACGGATGCACCGCCTCGATGCCCGCGCGGAAGACCTCGGAGACGTACGCCGAGTAGGTCAGGATGAGCGCGATCGTGCCCCAGAACGCCGCCGGCATCCGCTCGGTCAACTGCAGGCCGGGGATGCCGAAGCCGACGAGGTACAGCACGATGATGAGCGGCAGGCCGCGGAACAGGTCGGTGTAGGCCGCAGCCAGGAAGCGCAGCGGGAAGAACACCGGCCCGCGGAGCGTGCGGATCGTGGCCAGCAGGACCCCGAGGACGGCCACGCCGAGGCTCGCCACGACGAGCACCTGGATGTTCAGGAGGAGGCCCTCCAGGATGCGCGGGAGCGAGTCGAGCGCGACCTGCGGATCGAAGAAGGACTGCTGCACGCGCGCCCAGCCGGGCGAGCCCAGGACGGCCGCGCCGAGGACCACGGCGAGCACGAGCGTCGAGAGCAGGCCGATGAGCACCGAGCGGCCCGACTGCCGCTTGCGGTAGGCGCGTCGCTCGAGCTCGGTCGCGCTCGGGGGCGGGACGGTTGCGCCGTGCGGCGCCTCCGTCGCCCGATCGGCCGACGGCGAAGTCACTCCAGCACGGGCGCCGTGTCATCGCCGCCCAGCCACTGCTCGGCGAGCTCGGCGAGCGTGCCGTCGTCGCGCAGGGCGTCGACCGCGGCGGTCACGTCGGCGGTGAGGGGGGAGTCCTTCTCGAGCACGAGGCCGAACTGGTCGGCGCCCTCGGTGCCGGGAAGCTGGCCGACGATCAGGCCGCCGTCGAGTTCGACGCCGGTGAGGTAGAACGCCGTGGGCAGGTCGACCACGATCGCGTCGACCTGGCCGGCCTGGAGCGCGAGCTTGGCATCGTCGTTGGTGTTGAACACCTGGGCTCCCGCGTCGGGAACGATGACCTCCTCGATCGCGTCGAGGCTCGTGGTGCCGGTCTGCGCCCCGACGAGGAGGGGCTTGAGGTCGGCGATCGACGCGGCGTCGGCTGCCGGGGAGCCCTCGACCGTGATGACGACCTGCGTGGTCTCGTAGTACGGCGACGAGAAGTCGACGGCCTCGGCGCGCTCCTCGGTGATCGAGAACTGCTGGAGGTTGAAGTCGAAGTCCTTCGGGCCGGGTGCGATGGCCTGGTCGAAGGTGGTGCGCACCCAGACCACGTCCTCGGGCGCGAAGCCGAGTTCCTCGGCGACGGCGTAGGCGACGGCCGACTCGAAGCCCTCGCCCGACTCGGGATCGTCGTCGATGACCCACGGGTAGTACGCCGGCTCGCCCGTGCCGACCGTGAGCTTGCCCTCGGTCACGTAGTCGGAGCCGGCCTGCGTCTCGTCGGCGTCGGTGCCGGCGCCGGAGGCGCACCCGGCGAGGGCGACGATGGCCGCAGCCGAGACCGCGGCGGCGAAGATCTTGGACTGAGCGATCATGGGGTCCTCCGGAGCGGGCGGCGTCGATGGTCTCCAGCATCCCGGATGGCCGCGCAGGCCGCGCGGAAGATGGCGATCTGTGACGCGTTCGTTAGGCTCGGGTGCCATGGCGGAGGGTGTCGTCGAGCTCGGCGAGGCGCGCGATCGGCCGCGACGCGGCATCCGTCGACACCTGGCGGGGCGGCCGGCGGCGTGGATCGCGTTCGCGCTGGTGCACCTGGTCCTCGCCGCCGTGAACCTGCTCAGCCCCTCCACCCCGATGTGGGACGTGACGGCGGTCTACCGCGAGTGGGCCGAGAACGCGCAGGCCGGGTGGGTGCGCATGGGGATCGACGTGCCGTGGGTGTACCCGATCCTGGCGTTCGCGCCCATGACGGCCGCCCTAGCGTTCGGGTCGGACTGGTACGGCGTGACGTGGCTCGTGCTCGTGACGGTGCTCGATGCGATCGCGTTCGCCGTGCTGCTCGGAACCGGCGTGGTGTCGCGCCGGCGTCGGGCGGCGGCATGGTGGTGGATGGCATTCCTCGCCCTGCTCGGCCCGATCGCGCTCGGCCGGATCGACACCGTCACCGTGCCGTTCGCCATCGTCGGACTGCTCTGGGCCGCGGGACGCCCGCGCGTCGCGGCGGCGCTCGTGACGATCGCCTCGTGGATCAAGGTGTGGCCGGCGGCGCTCGTGGTGGCGCTGGTCGTCGCGCTCCGGCGTCGCGCCGAGGTCGTGATCGTCGCCGCGGGGCTCAGCGCCGGCATCCTCGGCGTGAGCCTGATCGCCGGGTCGGGCTCCAACGCGTTCGGCTTCATCGCCGAGCAGGCCGGGCGCGGGTTGCAGGTCGAGTCGCCGTTCGCGGTGCCGTGGCTGTGGTGGATCGTCGCGGGCGCCTCCGAGGCCACGATCGTGTTCGACCGCGACATCATCACCTTCCAGGTGCAGGGGCCGGGGGTCGAGGTCGCCGCCGGACTCGCGACGCCCGTCATGGCCGTCGGAGTGGCCGTGGTGCTCGCGTTCGGCATCCGCGCGGTGCGACGCCGGGCGCATCTCGCGGCGCTGCTGCCGCCCCTCGCGACCGCGCTCACGACGGTGCTGATCGCGGCCAACAAGGTGGGTTCGCCGCAGTTCGTGACCTGGCTGGCCGCTCCCGTCGTGCTGGGGCTGGTGCTCGGCGGCGGCCGCTTCGTCGTGCCGGCCGCGCTCGCGTCGGCCGTCGCGCTGCTCACGCACGCCATCTATCCGTACTGGTACGGCTGGCTGCTCATCGCCCATCCGGCGTTCGTGCTGCTGCTGACGGTGAAGGTCGTGCTCCTGCTCGCGCTGCTCGGTTGGGCGCTGCGCGCCGTGTGGCAGGCTGGTTCCGCGCGCACGACGCCGAGGGCCGACGCGGCCTAGGCCGGCGCGGCGCCCGTCGCGTTGATGAGGAGGAACCATGCTGGTCGCGTTCTCGGTCGCCCCGAGCGGCACGGGCCGCACCGACGGATCGGTGCACGACGCGGTGGCCGAGGCGGTGCGGATCGTCCGCGAGTCCGGGCTGCCGAACCGCACCACCTCGATGTTCACCGAGATCGAGGGGGAGTGGGACGAGGTCTTCCGGGTGATCCGCGACGCCTGCGAGGCCGTGGGCGACTACGGCTCGCGCGTCTCGCTCGTGCTGAAGGCCGACATCCGGCCCGGCTACAGCGGCGAGATCGAGGCGAAGCTGGATCGGCTGGAGGCCGCGCTCGAGAACGACGGCTGACCGCGAGCCGCCGAGGTGACCCGCTCACCGGGGCCGGGCGGTCGGGCGTGGTTTGTCGAATCGATTCGATCCGTGGCATCATCGTGGGGTGACCCACGCTTCCGACGGGCCGACGACGTTGTCGCCGGCCCGCATCCGTCTCGCGCTCCTCGCCCTCGCGATGGGCGGCTTCGGCATCGGCGCAACCGAGTTCGTGGCCATGGGCCTGCTGCCCGAGATGGCCGCCGACCTGCTGCCCGGCCTGGCCGCCACGTCGACCGAGGCCGCGAACGCCGCCGCCGGCTGGGTCATCTCCGCCTACGCGCTCGGCGTGGTCGTGGGCGCCCCCACGATCGCCGCCGCCGCGGCCCGCTGGCCGCGCAAGCGGCTCCTGCTCGCGCTGCTGGCCGCGTTCAGCCTCGGCACGCTCGCGTCGGCCCTCCTGCCGACGTTCGAACTCGTCGTCGCGGCACGCTTCGTCGCCGCGCTCCCGCACGGGGCGTACTTCGGCATCGCCTCCCTGGTCGCCGCGAGCCTCATGGGCCCCGGCAAGCGCGCCCGGGGCGTGGCCCTCGTGCTGTCGGGCCTGACGATCGCGAACGTCGTCGGCGTCCCGGCGATCACCTGGCTGGGCCAGCAGGCCGGATGGCGCGTGGCCTACCTCGCGGTGGCCGCCATCTTCGTCGCCACGTTCCTCGCCGTCCTCGCGGCGGTGCCGTGGCAGGCCGGCGACCCCGCAGCGACGTTCGCGCGCGAGCTGCGCGTGTTCACGCGCGTGCAGGCGTGGTTCGCCCTGGCGATCGGGGCGATCGGGTTCGGCGGCCTGTTCGCGGTGTACAGCTACGTCGCGCCGCTGGCCACCGAGGTCACCGGCCTCCCGTCGGCGCTCGTGCCGGTGGTGCTCGTCGTCTTCGGTCTCGGCATGACCATCGGCAACCTCGTGGGCGGACGTCTCGCCGACTGGAGCGTGCGCCGCTCCATGTACCTCTTCTCCGGCACGCTCGCGGCGGCGCTCGTCCTGCTCGCCTTCACGGTGCAGCATCCGCTCGGGCTGGGCGTCGGGGTCTTCCTCGTCGGCGCGTCGTCGGCGGCGCTGTCGCCGACCATCCAGGCTCGGCTCATGGATGTCGCCCGCGACAGCCAGTCCATCGCGGCCGCGCTCAACCACTCCGCGCTGAACATCGGCAACAGCCTCGGCGCGATGGTCGGCGGTGCAGTGATCGCGGCGGGCCTCGGCTACGTCGCGCCGGTGTGGGTCGGCCTGCTGTTCACCATCGCCGGGAGCGCGCTCGCCGTCGCGACGTTCGCGCTCGACCGGGCCCGCCGGCGACGCGGCATCCCGCTGCCCTCGGTCACCGGGGCCGTGGGCGCGATCGGCGACTGAGCGACGACCCCGCGGCGATCGCGTCGCGCGTCACTCCGACTGCAGCAGGATCCCGTCGGCGATCGCCCGCTTGCGCAGGGCCACCTTCGTGCCCACGTCGTAGCCGGCCAGGCGGTACTTCTCGCGGATGCGCTTGAGGTAGCTCTTCGCGGTCTCCTCGGAGATGCCGAGCTGGAACGCGACGGCCTTCACCGGCTGGCCGGCGCCGTACAGCGCCATCACCCGGCGCTCCTGCGCGCTGAGGCGCGGGGCGGCACCGTCGTCGTCGAGCGCCTCCTCGAGCTCGCGGCTGAGGTACGACTCGCCGCGCTGTGCGGCGCGGATCGCCTCGACGATGGTCTCGACGGGCTCGGACTTGACGAGGTAGCCGAGGGCGCCGGCGCCCAGGGCCTCGCGCACGACCGCGGGCTCGGAGTACGTGCTCATGAGCATGGTGCGCACGCCCGCCGACTTGAGGGTCGACAGCTTGATCGAGATGGGGATGTTGTCGCGCAGGTCGAGGTCGAGCAGCACCACGTCGACCGGGAACGCGGGGTGCGCGAGCAGCTCGGACCAGGACGGCACCGCGGCGACGAGGTCGATGTCGGATGCCGCGCCGCGCAGCCACTCGGACAGGGCGCCGAGCAGCATGCGGTGGTCGTCGACGATCGCGAGTCGGATACGCGGGGGTTCGGGTTCGGGCACGTCATGCTCCCCTCGGGTGGACAGCGCTGGGCGGTGCCGGAACTCCACCACGGGTCGTGGGCTCGATCCGGCAGTCGACGTCGACCTGGAAGCCGTCCGGTTCCGGGACGACGACGTTGCCTCCGACATTATCGAGTGCCTCCCACGTCGAGGCGTCGACTTTCCGTGCGGTGACGCCTGAGACCTCGAATCGGATGGCGACGCGCGCCGCGTCTCCGATCGGACGCGCGTCGTCGTCGTCGAAGTCGCCGTCGCGGCAGAGCACCCGCACCTCCAGCGGCGGCTCCGTGGACTTCCGGCGTCGCTGGCCGGCGATCAGCCAGAGGGCGAGCAGCAGGCCGTCGCGCTGCGTGGGCGACAGGAGCCCGGCGAGCCCGGCGGGATCGTCGACGGTCACTCGCCGGCTCAGGTAGGCCGACTCGGTGACCGCGTGCCGCAGCCACGTGTCGGTGCGGCCCTCGATGAGGCGCACGCGGAGGCGCGCCGCGAGCTGGCCGGCGCGTTCGGCGGCGCCGGGCGGCAGCGGGATGGCGATGCGCCCCGAACCGACGTCGTCGAGGAGCGACTCGGCGTCGTAGTCGAGTTCGGCGAGCTCCTCGGAGGCGCGCATGCCGACGGCGGACCGAGGCGTCGAGACCGTCGACTGCACGAGCGAGAGGTCGAGCTCGCGTCCGACCAGCCGTCGGAAGCCGCGCACCGCGATCGCCACGAGGACGACCGGGACCACGGCGCTCGCGGCGACGGCCAGGCCGACCACGGTCATCGTGCTCGCCTGCGGCGCCTGCGCGAGCGCCATGACCGCGAGGATGCCCGCGACAGCCGAGGCGGCGGCCACGGCCGAGCGCGTCTCGCGGAGCGCGGCGACGGGCATGAGCACCGCGGCGGCGGCCGGGGCGGCGGTCGGGGTGATGCCGAGGTACAGCTGGTCCATCGTCGCCGCCACGTCGAGCCAGACCACGACCGCGAGACCGGCGAGCAGGGCGACGAGCACCCAGTCGGTGACGCGGCTGAGTCCGCGCGTCGCGATGACCCCGCCCAGCGTGACGACGGCGAGCGCGATCCACGCCGCGACGGGCTCGGTGCCGGGCGGGTAGGTGCCGGTGAAGGCGATCGCGTGCACGAGGTGCGCCAGCAGGATCGCGGCGGAGGCGACCGCGACGCCCGCGGCGAGCCGCCGGCCTCCGTGCGCGCTGCGGATGTCCTCCGCGGCGCGCGCCGATCGGGTGGGTCGGCGGAACTGGCTCTCGTGCGTGGTGTCACGAGGCGCCTCGTCGATGCCGGTCGAGCGGCGGAGGAGGTTCACGACTTCGGCACCTCCAGCATGACGGTCGTGCCCGACCCGGGGGAGCTGAACACCCGGGCCCGTCCGCCGACCGCGTGCAGGCGGCCGACGACGGACTCGGCGAACCCGAGCCTGGCCGGGTCGACGGCCGCCGGCTCGAAGCCGGCACCCTGGTCGGTGACCATGGCGCGGACGGTGCGCTCGTCATCGGTGATCGTGACGTCGGCCTCGCCGACGCCCGAGTGCCGCCGCACGTTCTCGAGGCATTCGCCGAGGGCGCCGAGGAGCGCGTCGAGCGTGTCGCGGGGCAGGATCAGCTGCCCGGCGCCGTGCCAGTGCACGTCGAGTCCCATGCGGGCGAACCGCTTGCGGACGGACTCGAACGTGGTGCCGAGTCCCTCGCCGCCCGAGGACTCGGGCGAGAAGATCGCGCTCGAGCCGTTGTCGAGCGGGGCGCCGAGTCGCAGCTGCCGCAGCAGCCGGGCGTCGTCGCCGGCTTGCTGACGGAGTGCGCTGGCGCCGACGCCCACCCCGGAATGCGCGAGCAGGCTGAGCGTGGCGAGCACCGTGTCGTGGAGGACGCGGGCATCCTGGCGCTGCTGCGCCTCGGACTCGCTCGCCAGCCGCTCGGCCTCGTGGGCCCGGCCGACCTCGTCGACGCGTTCCGCCGCGCGCTCGATCGCGCGCGCGAGCCAGAGGCCGGTCGCGATGCAGGCGATCCACCCCGCGAGGCCGGCGACCAGCACGAGCCACATGTTCGCTCCGGCACCCGTCGCCACCCCGAGGGCGGCGAGGACCGCGAACGCGGCAGCCGCCACGATGCCCGCGCCGTTGGGCCGCACGAGCGTCGGGATGACGATGGCCGGCGTAGTGAGGGCGGCCGTGCAGGCCATGGCGGTGGTGGCGGCGGGGTCGATCGCGGGATTCACCCCGATCACGAGCATGAAGGCGACCGCGACGACGACCGTGCCGATGGTGGGCAGCAGCGCGGTGCGCGCCGTCGCGTAGGCGGCGAGCAGGATGACGAGCAGGTCGAGGGCCACCGCGAGGGCGAACCGGCCCGGATCGAGCGCCCCGGGGACGACGATGCAGCCGAGTGCGAGGATCGCGCCGGTCAGGCTGCCGGCGCGCGCGAGGCGGCGCAGCAGCCGGTCCCGCTCCTTGTCGATGCGACGCATGCCACCCCCTCCTGTGACGCCCGCCGGCACGGCGCACACAGCACCGTCACCCTCGAAGATAACGCAGAGCGACCCCCGTATGCGGGTCATCGGTCCCGAACCGGACCGTTCGACCCGGAACGTTCAGGCCGCGAGCAGCTCCGCGAGCGCCGCGCCGACCGCCTCGTCCTCGATGAGGAAGGCGTCGTGGCCGTACTCGGAGTGCAGCACGACCGGCTCGGGGCCGTGCACGCTGCGCCGCAGCCGACGGGCGATCTCGCGCTGCCCGTCGAGCGAGAAGTACCGGTCGCTGTCGATGCCCAGCACGAGGCTCGTCGCCTCGATCCGATCGAGCGCGGCCTCCACTCCGCCGCGCCCGCGGCCGATGTCGTGCGAGTTCATCGCCTCGGTGAGCACGAGGTAGCTGTTCGCGTCGAACCGCCGGGTGAACTTGTTCCCGTGGAAGTCGAGGTAGGACTCCACCGCGAATCGCCCGCCCCCGCCCAGCGGGTCGAGGCTGGACTGCCAGCCGCGCTCGAAGCGGTGATTGAGCTCGGCCGGGGTGCGATAGTTCAGCATGGCCATGCGACGCGCGAGCGAGAGCCCGCGCGTCGGGCCGTCGCCGTCGGGCGCGTCGTAATAGGCGCCGCCCCGGAACGCCGGATCGCTGCGCACCGCCTCGAGCTGCACCGAGTTCAGCGCGATCTGGTCGGCCGTCGTGGCGGCCGGCGCCGCGAGCACCGCGATGCGCTCGACGGCCTCCGGCGCCATCAGGGCCCACTCGAGCACGTGCATCGCCCCCATCGACCCGCCGACCACGGCCGCGAAGCGCTCGATCCCGAGCCGCTTCGCGAACGCGACCTGCGCCCGGACCTGGTCGCGGATCGTCAGGAAGGGGAACCGAGCACCCCACTCGACGCCGTCGGCGGCGAGCGAGGACGGCCCCGTCGAGCCCTGGCACCCGCCGAGCACGTTCGGCGCCACGACGAACCAGCGGTCGGTGTCGATCGCCCGGCCCGGCCCGACGACGCCCGGCCACCATCCGGCGCTGGGATGCGCGGGCCCGGCCGCGCCGAGCACGTGGCTGTCGCCGGTGAGCGCGTGCAGCACGAGGATCGCGTTGTCGCGTCCGGGGGCGAGCCGGCCCCAGGTCTCGTACGCGATGCGCACGTCGGGGAGGACCTGGCCGGACTCCAGCGCGAGGTCGCCGATGCGCGCGAAGCGACGCTCGCCGACCGGATCGCCCTCGCGCCATGCCCCGGTCGCCGGTGCGCGGCCGGCGAGCTGCCGTGCGGCGCGCGCCTCGGGGACGATGCTCGCGGGCACCGTCTCCGAGATGGTCTGCCAGTCCATGTCCTCGATTCTCCCGGACCCGACGGCCCGCTCGGCGACTGTTACGCAGGTCGCTGCCGCGCCGGCGCGGGAACGGCGGATGCCGCGCCCCGGACGGGACGCGGCATCCGCTTCGGTCGGCCGGTCGTCAGACCCGCGCGGCCTCCGTGGCGCGACGCGCGGCGGCGAGGCCCGCCTCGAGATCGGCCTTGAGGTCCTCGACGTTCTCGATGCCGACCGAGAGCCGCACGAGACCGGGCGTGACGCCGGTGGTCAGTTGCTGCTCGGGGGTGAGCTGCGAGTGCGTGGTCGACGCCGGGTGGATGACCAGCGAGCGAACGTCGCCGATGTTGGCGAGGTGGCTGAACAGCGACAGGTTGTCGACGAGCGCCCGGCCGGCGTCGACGCCGCCCTTGAGCTCGAACGACAGCACCGCGCCGACGCCCTTCGGGGCGTACGTGTTCGCGGCCGCGTACCACGGGCTCGAGGGCAGCCCGGAGTAGTTCACGTGCGCGACGTCGGGGTGGTTGTCGAGCCACTCCGCGATCTCCTGCGCGTTCTGCACGTGACGCTCGACGCGCAGCGAGAGCGTCTCGATGCCCTGGATGAGCTGCCACGCGCTCGCGGGCGCGATCGAGGATCCGAGGTCGCGCAGCAGCTGCACGCGCGCCTTGATGATGTAGGCGAGCGCGTCGCCGACCGCCGCGGTGTAGCTCGCGCCGTGATACGACGGGTCGGGTTCGGTGAGGCCGGGGAACTTCTCGACGTTCTTCGACCACTCGAAGCGGCCGCCGTCGACGATGACGCCGCCGATGACCGTGCCGTGGCCGCCGAGGAACTTCGTGGCCGAGTGGATCACGATGTCGGCGCCGTGCTCGAAGGGCCGGATCAGGTACGGCGTCGCGATCGTGTTGTCGACGATGAGCGGGATGCCGGCCTCGTGCGCGATGCCCGACACGAGCCCGATGTCGAGGATGTTGATCTTCGGGTTGCCGATGGTCTCGGCGAAGAACAGCTTCGTGTTCGGGCGGATGGCGCGGCGCCACTCGTCGGCGTCGTCCTGGTTCTCGACGAACGTGGTCTCGATGCCGAGCTTGGCGAGCGTGTACTTGAAGAGGTTGTACGTGCCGCCGTAGATCGAGCTCGACGAGACGATGTGGTCGCCGGCCTGCGCGATGTTCAGCACCGCGAACGTCTCGGCCGCCTGGCCCGAGGCGACGAGGAGGGCGCCGCTGCCCCCTTCGAGCGCCGCGAGGCGCTCCTCGACCACGGCCTGGGTCGGGTTCATGATCCGCGTGTAGATGTTGCCGAACTCGGCGAGCGCGAAGAGGTTCTGCGCGTGCTCGGCCGAGTCGAACACGTACGAGGTGGTCTGGTAGATCGGGGTGGCGCGAGCCTTCGTGACCGGGTCGGGCGCGGCGCCCGAGTGCACCTGCTTGGTCTCGAAGCGCCAGTCGGCGGCGGCGTTGTCAGCCATGTGGGACTCCTTCGGAGGTCGGGGTGCGGCCCCGCCGCATCCGTCGCCCACGCTACGTCCGGTCGATCAGGCGATCAACGGATGGCGCAACACGGCGTCACGCGCTCGGCTCGCGCGGCGGCGGCGCCGGCGGCAGCGCGTCGGGCGGCAGCACGATCGTGCCGGTCGCCGTCATCGGCTCGGGGCGGAAGAGCCAGCGGACCCGCGGCTCGACGAGCGGGCGGAACACGCGCCGCACGGGCTTCAGCGAGAGCACCACGGAGACCAGCACGCAGAAGGCGATCATCGCGGGGAGCACCCACCACGGTTGCGGGCCCTCGAGGATCGGCGTCTCGCGCAGCGGGAAGAGCACGAAGGAGTGCAGCAGGTAGATGTACATCGTCGCGCTGCCGAACGCGGTGAACCAGGTGGTGCGGCGCGGCATGAGCATGAGGAACGCCACCGAGAGCAGCATCGCCAGCAGCAGCAGGAACAGCCGGATGGCGCCCGACCACGGCTCGTCGTACCCGATCGCCTCGTACGACTCGTCGTAGAGCATGAAGCGACGCAGCCGCAGGTCGCGCCAGGTCTCGATCGCGAGCGGCATGACCGCGAGCAGCGCCGCGAACAGCGCGATCGCGCCCGCGCGCCACCGCCAGGTCGCCGCCGTGGTGAGGTCGAGCCAGCGGTCGGTGATGCGCCACTGGCGCAGCTTCCATCCGAAGACGAAGAACGGCAGCATGCCGAACGTGCGCGAGAGCGCGAGCGTCGAGTCGATCTCGGCCGTGTAGCCGGCGCCGATGGAGATCGCGATCGCGATCACCAACGGGAACCGGAGCAGCACCAGGTACGGCAGCACGATGCGCCAGATCGCCAGCGCGATGAGGAACCACAGCGTCCACGACGCGGTCGTGTAGTCGAGCACGAACCCGCCGCCGAGCACGAACCGGATGATCGTCCAGATCGTCTCGAAGATGAGGTACGGGAAGACGATGTCGGTCAGGACCAGCCGCATGGCGCGCGCATTCGGCGGACCCGACTTGGCGAAGTAGCCCGAGACGGTCACGAACACGGCCACGTGGAAGGAGTAGATGAACAGGTAGACGCTGTACGCCGCGTCATCCTCGCCGATGAGCGGCAGGATGCCGTGTCCGATGACGACGAGCGTGATGGCGATCCACCGCGCGTTGTCCCACAGCGGCACTCGGCGCTTGCGGTGCGGCGGCCGGGTGGTGCCGGGCACGGGCGTCGGCTGCATCCGCCCATTGTCCCGCACCGCCGGGACCGAGGTCACGTCGCGAAACGCCGTGCGGTGCAGAATGGCCGCATGGACGGCAAGCGCGCGGTGGTCACGGGAGCGAGTTCGGGGATCGGGGCGGCGACCGTGCGCGGGCTCGGGGCCGCCGGATGGGACGTGGTGGCCGTGGCCCGGCGCGAGGAGCGCCTCGCCGCCCTCGCCGAGGAGACCGGCGCGACGCCGTTCGTCGCCGATGTCACGAGCGATGCGGATGTCGCGGCGCTGCGGGATCACCTCGAGGCCACGGGCGGCGTGCACGCGCTGGTGAACAACGCGGGCGGTGCGAAGGGGCTCGCCTCGGTCGAGGAGTCCGACCTCGACGACTGGGCGTGGATGTTCGAGGTGAATGTGCTCGGCGTGAAGCGCGTCACGAGCGCGCTGCTGCCATTGCTGCGGCGGGGCGCCGAGGAGCGCGGCGTCGCCGACCTCGTGAACGTGACCTCGGTCGCGGGACACGAGGTGTACGCGGGCGGCGGCGGGTACAACGCGGCCAAGTTCGCCGCGCACGCCATGACGCAGGTCCTCCGGCTCGAGCTGAACGGCGAGCCCATCCGCGTGATCGAGGTCGCGCCCGGGATGGTGCGGACGGAGGAGTTCTCGCTCGTTCGCTTCGGCGGCGACCGCGCGCGCGCCGACGCCGTCTACGACGACGTCCCCGAGCCGCTCGTCGCGGAGGACGTCGCCGATGTCATCGTCGATGCGATCTCGAGGCCACGCCATGTCGACCTCGACCTGATCGTGGTGAGGCCCGTCGCGCAGGCCGCGGCGTACCGGCTCGCGAGAGGAACGCTGCGGGTGCAGGGGAGCGCGGCCTCGTGAGCCGCCGGGCGGCGAACGTCGACGACTCCCGGCGCACGCGATGGGCTGAGGCCACGCAGCGACCGCTCGCGCTGGCCGGGGTGGCCTTCATCATCGGGTACATCGCCTACGTGCTCTGGCTCGATCCGCCCGACGCGATCCTCGGCATCCTGGTCATCCTCGTCCTGGGAGGGTGGATCGCGTTCGTGATCGACGTCGTCGTGCAGCTCGCGCTCACCCCGCGCGGGCGCCGATGGGGCTGGGCGTGGCGGCATCCGATCGAGGTGCTCTCGGCGGTCGTCCCGCTGTTCCGCGCAATGCGCGTCGTGTCGCTCGTGCGGCACCTCCCGGCGCTCGAACGCCGGACCACGAGGGCCGTCCGTGCCCGGTTCGTCTCCGAGGCGCTGACCTACGCACTCGTCTTCGTGTTCTTCATCGCGCTCGTGACCTACCAGGTGGAACGCGACGCGCCCGGGGCCAACATCGTGACCTTCGGGGACGCGCTGTGGTGGGCGTGCGTCACGCTCGCCACGGTCGGATACGGCGACACCTACCCCGTGACCCTTCCCGGTCGGCTGTACGCGGTGCTCCTGATGGCAGGGGGCGTCGCGATCCTCGGCACGGCGTCGGCGGCGCTGGTCTCCGTGCTGAACGAGCGCCTCGCCAAGCTGCGGCGGGGGGGTGCGACCGAGTCGCCCCTCGCTGAGCGCACGGGCCTCCTCGACGACACCACCGGCGAGACCACCGCCGGCCTCCGGGAGGGTGCGCCGCCGACGGACGGCGACCGCGCCGCCGACTAGCCTTGGGGGCATGACCTTCGATGCCGACGACGCGGCCTCCGGCGGCGGGATCCGCCGCGAGATCCTCACCTGGGACGACTTCTCCGGCGCGTCGCGCAGACTCGCCGAGGACGTGCTGCGCTCGGGGTTCCGTCCCGACGTGGTGATCGCCATCGCTCGGGGCGGGCTCCTGCTGGCGGGCGCCATCTCGTATGCGCTCGGCACGAAGCAGTGCGGCTCGATCAACGTCGAGTTCTACACGGGCGTCGACGAGCGGCTGCCGGAGCCCGTGCTGCATCCGCCCATGCTCGACGTCCCCGCCGTGGCCGGACGATCGGTGCTGTTGATCGACGACGTCTCGGACTCCGGACGCACGCTCGCCAAGGTCGTGGACCTGCTCACCGAGGCAGGGGCCGACGTGCGCACCGCGACGCTCTACGTGAAGCCCCGCACGGTGCTCGTCCCCGACTTCGCGTTCCGCGAGACCGCCGACTGGATCGTGTTCCCCTGGTCGGCGCAGCCGCCCATCGAGGTCGAGGAGCCGACCCGATGAGCGTGCACCTCGTGGGCGGCGGGTGGAGCGCCGAGCACGCGGCATCCGTGTACGCGCCCTTCCTCGTCGAGGCCGCCGAGGCGGCCGGGCGCGACGGTGCCGACCGCCCGCGCGTCGCGGTGCTGCTGGTCGCGGCCGATGCCGACGGCGCCGAGCTCGCCGACCGGTGGCGGGCCCTGCTCGGGTCGGTCGCCGACGTCGATGCGGCCGTCACCGTCGTCCCCGAGACGGGCGCGTTCGAGCCGGCCGCGCTCGCCGAGGCGCACGGCGTCCTGGTCGGCGGCGGCCTCACGCCGGCCTACCGTCGCGCGGTGGAGCCGATCGCGGGCGAGCTCCGCCGCCTCGTGGCATCCGGCCTGCCCTACCTCGGGTTCTCGGCGGGGGCCGCGATCGCGTCCGACACGGCACTGCTCGGCGGATGGCGCATCGGCGGCGTGCCCGTCGCCCCCGAGGACGCCGCGGAGGAGCTCGACGAGGTGTTCGTCGAGGCCGGCATCGGGCTGGTCGACCTCACGGTCGACTGCCACGCGGCGCAGTGGGGCACGCTCACCCGCATGATCGCGGCGACCGAGGCCCGGCTCGTCGACGGCGGCATCGCGATCGACGAGGACACGCTGTTCGCGATCGGCACCGCAGGGCTCCGGGTCGCGGGAGCGGGGAACGTCTGGAGCGTGACCGCCGAGGAGGACGGCGTGTCGGTCCGCAGCATCGCCGGCTGATGGGGCGCACGCTGCCCGAGCTCGCCGAGGCGGGCCTCATCGACGCGTCGTGGGCCGAGGCGCTCGCGCCGGTCGCACCCGACATCGCGCGCATGGGCGAGTTCCTGCGCGCCGAGGCCGCCGACGGCCGCCCGTACCTGCCGTCCGGAGACCGCGTGCTGCGCGCGTTCCAGCAGCCGGTGGGCGAGGTCCGCGTGCTCATCGTGGGCCAGGACCCGTACCCCACGCCGGGCCACCCGATCGGCCTGTCGTTCGCGGTGGAGCGCCACGTGCGCCCGCTGCCGCGGAGCCTCGCGAACATCTACCGGGAGCTCGCCGACGACCTCGGGGTGCCGACGCCCGCGCACGGCGACCTCGGCGCGTGGAACCGCGGCGGCGTCATGCTCCTGAACCGCGTGCTGACCGTGCGGCCGGGCGACCCGGGCTCGCACCGCGGCACCGGCTGGGAACGCGTCACCGATCACGCGATCCGCACGCTCGTCGGTCGCGGGGGTCCGCTCGTCGCCATCCTGTGGGGGCGCGACGCGCAGTCGCTGCGTCCGCTGCTCGGCGACGTGCCGCGTGTCGAGTCGGTGCATCCCAGCCCGCTCTCCGCGAGCCGCGGGTTCTTCGGGTCGAAGCCGTTCAGCCGGGCGAACGCGCTGCTCGTGGAGCAGGGCGGTGCGCCCGTCGACTGGACGATCCCCGACTGACGCGCGGCCTTCCGACGCCCTGACATCCGCCCGTCATCTCACGCGCGTACCATGGCGGGATGCTCGAGGAGGAATACCAGACGCGGCGCGAGCTGCCGCGCCACCTGCGCAAGCCCGAGCCGGCGGAGGCGCCCTTCTCGTACGAGATCCGCCCCGCCCGGGCGAGCGACCTGCCGGCGGTGCGCGAGATCTACAACTACTACGTCGCGAACTCCACGGTCACCTTCGACGAGGATGCGATGACGCTGCGCGAGTGGAAGCAGAAGTTCGCCCAGCTGCAGAAGCTCGGCCTGCCGTTCCTGGTGGCCGAGTCGCCGTCGGGCCAGCTGCTCGGCTACGCGCTCGTGGCCCCGTGGCGGCCCAAGCGCGCCTACCGCTACACCGTCGAGGACTCGATCTACCTCGGACCCGCGGCATCCGGCAAGGGCCTCGGGCGTGCGCTGCTCGGCGCGCTCATCGACGCGTCGAAGGCGGCGGGCCTCAAGGAGATGCTCGCGGTGATCGCCGACCAGGGTGCAGACGCGTCGATCCGGCTGCACGAGAAGTTCGGGTTCACCGAGATCGGCCGCATGGGCCGCGTGGGCTTCAAGTTCGACCGCTGGCTCGGCACGGTGCTGCTGCAGAAGACGCTGAAGTAGCAGGGCCCACGGATGCCGCGGGCCTAGGCTCGTGACGTGGACGACGCCCTGCACGAGCACACCGCCCTCGAGCTCCACCAGCTGCTCCAGCGCGGCGACGTCTCGCCGGTGGAGGCGACCGCGCACTTCCTCGAGCGGATCGCGCGGCTCGACCCCGTCGTCGGAGCCTTCGCGCACGTCACCGGCGACGCCGCCCTCGACCGGGCACGCGCGGTCGAGCGTGACGTGCCCAGGGCGGCGCCGCTCTGGGGCATGCCGCTCGCCGACAAGGACCTGCACCCGCGTGCCGGGGTGCCGACCGCGTTCGGCTCGCGCGCGCACTCCGGGAACGTGTCCGAGGAGTCCGACGACCTCGTGGCCGCGATCGACGCGGCGGGCGCCGTAAGCCTCGGCAAGACGGCGACCCCCGAGTTCGGGCTGCCCTCGTACACCGAGCCCCTCGCGGGCCGGCCGGCGCGGAGCCCGTGGGACCTCTCGCTCGGCGCCGGCGGGTCGAGCGGGGGCGCCGCCGCGGCCGTGGCCGCGGGCATGCTGCCGTTCGCGCCGGGCAACGACGGGGGCGGGTCGATCCGGATCCCCGCGGCCTCGTGCGGACTCGTCGGGGTCAAGCCCTCGCGCGGACGCGTGCCGTCGGGCTCGGGGCTCGACCGCCTCGCCGGGCTGGGCGTGGTCGGCCCGCTCGCTCGGACCGTCGCCGACGCCGCGCTGCTGCTCGACGGCATGATCGCGCCGCACGGCTATCCGGCGCGGCATCCGTTCTCGGTGCGCGCGCCGGGGGAGGACGGCCCGTACCTCGGCGCCGCGATCCGCGGCGAGGGTCGCTTCCAGGTCGGCGTGCTGCGCGACACGCCGTGGGACGGCTTCACCGACATCCGCCTCGATCCGGCCGCGAGCGACGCGCTCGACGCGGGCATCGCCCTGCTCGACCGGCTCGGCCACGGCGTCGACGAGGTCGCGCCGTCCGCCGAGCCCGGCTACCCGGCGGCGTTCCGCACGATCTGGCAGGCGGGTGCGGCGAGCATCGACGTCCCGGAGGAGCGTCACCACCTGCTCGAGCCGCTCACGCGCTGGCTGATGGGGCGCGGCCGCGAGCGCTCGGCCGCCGACCTCGCGGAGGCGCTGTCGTGGCTGGCCGGGTTCGAGCGCCGCACGATCGCGCGGTTCGCGCCGTTCGACGCGGTGCTCACCCCCGCGCTCGCGCTCACCCCGCGACCGGTCGGCTGGTACGACGCCGAGGACGGCGAGGAGAACTTCGCGCAGCAGGTGCGGTTCACGCCGTACACGTCGTTCGTCAACGTCGCGGGCCTCCCGGCGCTCGTGCTTCCGGTGCACGAGACCGTCGACGGGCTGCCGATGGGCGTGCAGCTGATCGGACGGCCCGGCGGCGAGGCGACGCTGTTCGCCCTCGCCGCCCAGCTCGAGCGGGTCGCGCGTCGGGGGCGTCGGCGGCCGCCGGTGTGGTGAGCGGAGGACGCGGCGCCATGTGACGAAGCGTTCGCCGCGTGCGAGGCCGTGTGCAAGACTTAGGTAATGCTTACCTCACTCGCCGAGGCCGCCGCGCCCGCCCGCCCGCGTCCCGCCTACCGCGGCTTCCACGCGACCGTCGCGCGCGTGCAGCGACTCACGCCGCACTTCACGCGCGTGACCTTCGCCGGCGATGAGCTCGCCGACTTCGGCACCGCCGGCCTCGACCAGCGCGTCAAGGTCGTCCTCCCGCTGGCCGACTCGGGCTTCGCGCACTTCCCCCACGGCGAGGACTGGTACTCGGCCTGGCGCGAGCTGCCCGCCGACCGGCGCAACCCGTTCCGCACCTACACGGTCCGTGCGGTCCGCCCGGAACGGCGCGAGGTCGACATCGACTTCGTCGCCCACGGCGACTCCGGGCCCGGCTCGGCGTGGGCGACACGCACCCGGCCGGGCGACGCGATCGTGCTCGTCGGACCCGACGAGCGGAGCGAGGGTCGCGCGATCGGCATCGACTGGCGTCCGGGCGACGTCGACACCGTGCTGCTCGCCGGCGACGAGACCGCCGCGCCCGCGATCTGCGCGATCCTCGAGTCGCTCCCGGCCGACGCCTCCGGCGCGGCCATCATCGAGGTGCCGTCGGCCGACGACGCGCTCGAGGTGCGCGCCCCCCACGGCGTCGAGGTGCGCTGGCTGCCACGCGGCGAGAGCCGGTCCCATGGCGAACGGCTCGTGCCCGCGGTGCGCGACTGGGTCGCCCGCACCTGCTGGCTCCGCGATTGCGCCGACCCCGCCGGGGCCGCCGCCGAGATCGCGCGCCGCACGGTCGCCGAGCTCGAGGCCGCGGCCGACGCCGACGGCATCCTGTGGGACGTGCCCGAGGGCACGAGCCTCGACGGCGACTGCTACGCGTGGCTCGCCGGCGAGGCATCCGTCATCAAGGTCCTCCGTCGCTTCCTCGTACAGGAGGCCGGCCTCGACCGCCGCCAGGTCGCGTTCATGGGCTACTGGCGGCAGGGCCGCGCCGAACTGGCGTGAGCGCCACCCTCGCCGCGGCGCCCGCCGCCCCGCCGAGCACGCGTGCCGCGCGTGAGCGGATCGGGCGCCCGCGCGCCCGGCGCGTCGTGGTCGTGCTCGCGGGCAGCGCCATCGCGCTCGCCGTCGTCGTCGCCGCGAGCCTCGCGCTCGGCGTGCGCACCATCGACCCCGCCGAGGTGTGGCAGGCGCTCCTCGCACCCGACCTCGCCGATCCCGACCAGGCCGTCGTCCTCCAGCTGCGCGTGCCGCGGACCGTCATCGGCCTGGCGGCCGGGGTCGCCCTGGGCCTCGCCGGCACGCTCATCCAGGGTGTCACGCGCAACCCGATCGCCGATCCCGGCCTGCTCGGCGTGAACTCGGGCGCGTCACTCGCCGTGGTGCTCTGCATCTCGCTGCTCGGGATCACCTCGCCGCTCGGGTTCATCTGGTTCGCGTTCGCGGGCGCGGCCGCGGCGGCCCTCGTGGTCTTCGCGATCGGCGGTGCGCGGCCCGTGCGGCTCGCGCTCGTGGGCGCGGCGCTCACGGCGCTGCTGACGCCGCTCATCGCCCTCGTGCTGCTGCGCGACACCGAGGCGTTCAACCAGTACCGGTTCTGGGCGGTCGGCTCGCTCACCGGGCGCGACCTGTCGACCGTCGAGGCGCTCTGGCCGTTCCTCGCCGTCGGGGTCGTGCTCGCCGCGGCCCTGGCGCACCGCCTCAACCTGCTCGCACTCGGCGACGACGTCGCCACGGCGCTCGGACAACGCGTCGGCATGACGCGTGCCATTGCGGGCGTCGCGCTCGTGCTCCTCAGCGGCACCGCGGTGGCGCTCGCGGGGCCGATCGCGCTCGTCGGACTCGTCGTGCCGCACGCGGCGCGGCGACTCGTCGGCAGCGACTACCGGTGGATCACGGCCCTCGCGGTGGCGCTCGGGCCGATCCTGCTGCTCACGGCCGACGTCATCGGGCGGCTCGTCGTGCCGAACTCCGAACTCGAGGCCGGCGTCGTCGCGGCATTCATCGGCGCGCCCGTGCTCATCGCGATCGCCCGGAGCCGACGGGTGGCGGGGCTGTGACGCCCCTCGCCGTCGCCGCCGTCGCAGTGGCCGGGGTCCGTCGGGCCGATCGCCGGAGACGCGCGACGATCGTCGGCGCGGGTGCCGCGGTCGCGATCGCGCTCGCGCTCGCGGCGCTGTCCTTCGGTGCGGCCGGCGTGAGCCCCGACCGCGTGCTCGCCGTCCTCCTCGGCGGTGGCGAGCGCCTCGACCGGTTCGTGGTGCTCGACCTCAGGCTTCCGCGGATCCTCGCGGCACTCCTCGTCGGCATGGCCTTCGCGCTCGCGGGGGCGGTGTTCCAGTCGACGCTGCGCAACCCGCTCGCGAGCCCCGACATCCTCGGCATCTCGGCGGGCGCCAGCCTGGGCGCGGTCTGGGCCACCCTCGGGCTCGGCGCCGGCGGCGCGCTCGTCGCCGGGTTCGCCTTCGGCGGCGGGCTCGTCGTGGCGGTCGTCATCTGGGTGGCCGCGTGGCGGCAAGGCCTGCACGGCGTGCGGTTCGTGCTCGTGGGGGTGGGCATGGCCTACCTCTGCGGCTCCACCGTCTCCTGGCTGCTCGCGCGATCCGAGGTGCGCGAGGCCCAGACCGCGTTGCACTGGACGGTCGGCAGCGTCGCCGACGTCCGCGGCGACGGCCTCGCGGCGCTCGCGATCGGGATCGGGGCGTGTGCGCTCGCGCTGACGTTCGCCACGCGGGCGCTGCGACCGCTGGCGCTCGGCGACGACCACGCGGCGGCGCTCGGCGTCCGGGTCGACGGGGCGCGCGTCCTGCTGCTCGTGATCGCGGTCGCGCTCGTGGCGCTGGCGACCTCCGTGGCGGGACCCGTCGCGTTCGTGGCGCTCATCGCGCCCGCCGTCGCCCGCCGCCTCGCGGGCGGCGGGGGAGCGGCGGTCGCCGCCGCGGGCGTCGTGGGCGCGGTGCTGACGCTCGGCGCCGACGTCGTCGGCCAGTTCGCCGTGCCCGGGTTCACCGCGCCGCTCGGCATCGTGACCGGCGTGATCGGCGCCCCGTACCTGCTGTGGCTGCTCGCCCGCACCGAGAGGACCCGCGCATGAGCGTCCCATCCGTTTCCCCGACCCGCGTGGCACTCGGGCTCGCCGCCGAGGGCGTGAGCCTCGGGTACGACGGCCGTCGCGTCATCGAGGGCCTCGACCTCGCCGTTCCCGCGGGCCGGATCACCGCGATCGTCGGGCCGAACGCGTGCGGCAAGTCGACCCTGCTGCGCGGGCTCGCCCGCCTGCACCCGCTCGAGGCCGGGCGCGTCACGCTCGACGGCGTCGATATGTCCCGGATGCCGCGACGCGACGTCGCACGCCGAGTCGGCGTGCTGCCCCAGTCCTCCATCGCGCCCGACGGGGTGCGGGTCGCCGATCTCGTCGGGCGCGGCCGGTACCCGCATCAGGGCTGGTTCGGCCGCCATTCGAGCGACGACGACGACGTGGTCGCCGAGGCGCTCGCGGCGACGGGTGTCGCCGACCTCGCCGATCGTCCGATCGAGGAGCTCTCCGGAGGGCAGCGCCAGCGGGTGTGGATCGCGATGGTGCTCGCCCAGCAGACCGACGTCGTGCTGCTCGACGAGCCCACCACCTTCCTCGACGTGACCCACCAGCTCGAGCTGCTCGACCTGCTCACGGGGTTGAACCGCGAGCGGGGCACGACCGTGGTGATGGTGCTGCACGAGCTCAACCTCGCCGCGCGGTACGCCGACCACCTCGTGGTGATGTCGGCGGGGCGCATCGTCGCCGAGGGAGAACCGGGGGAGGTGCTCACCGAGCGCACGGTGCGCGACGCGTTCGGCCTGGACGCGCGAGTGGTCGCCGACCCCGTCTCCGGCACGCCGCTCGTGGTGCCGATCGGCCGGTTCCACGCGGTCGGCGCATCGCATGACCGGGGATGACGCTCGAGAGATGCGTCGCCGGTGGAGTTAGGTTAGGCTTGCCTTATTCACTCCTCCCCTGAATCAAGGAGCATCCGTGCGTCTTCGACGTTCCCTGATCGCCGTGGCCGGCGCCGCCGCCACCGCGCTCGCCCTCACCGCCTGCGCAGGCGGCACCGCCGACTCCGCCGAGTCCGACTCGGCGGCCGCCGCCACCGAGGGCTTCCCCGTCACGATCGAGCACGCCCTCGGCGAGACCGTCGTGGAGGGCGCGCCCGAGCGCGTCGCGACATGGGGCTGGGGGGCCACCGAAGCGGCAGTCGCTCTGGGCGTCTACCCCGTGGCGATCGCCGAGCAGACGTGGACCGTCGGCGAGGGCAACTACCTGCCGTGGGTCGAGGCCGCGTACGACGATGCGGGCGAGCAGCTGCCGACCCTCCTCAGCGACCCCGAGGGCGGTGCGACCGTGCCCTACGAGGAGTTCATCGAGGCCGAGCCCGACCTGATCCTCGCTCCGTATTCGGGCCTGACCGAGGAGCAGTACGACACGCTCTCGGAGATCGCGCCGGTCGTGGCCTACCCCGAGGCGCCGTGGACCACGCCCTGGGACCAGACCATCGAAATCACGGCCGAGGCGCTCGGCCGGACCGACGAGGGCCAGGCCGTACTCCAGGAGATCTCCGACGGGCTGGCCGAGCAGGCCGCGGCCCACCCGGACTTCGCGGGCACGACCTTCGCCGGCGTCTGGGACGGCGACGGCTTCGTCTACGTCTACACCGCCGCCGATTCGCGCATCGAGGTGCTCACCGAGCTCGGACTCGAGGTCGCCCCGAGCGTCTCGGAGCTCGACACGAGCGATGGCGGCTTCTACTACGAGCTCAGCTACGAGCAGCTCGACCAGCTCGACGCCGACGTCATCGTGAGCTACCACAGCACCGAGGAGGAGGCCGACGCCTTCCTCGCGAAGCCCGAGCTGCAGGCCATCCCCGCGGTCGCCGCGGGCCGGGTCGCCCAGGTGTACGACCCCGTGACGGTCTCGTCGGTCTCGCCGCCCACCGCGCTGAGCTTCGACTGGGATGGCGGCCTGCCCGCCCTCGTCGACGCGATCGCCGGTGTCGTCGAGCAGTGACGACGCGCTGATCCCTCGGTCCGTCCTCAGGCGGATGCCGCGTCGCGGCCCGGGCGTGCCCTGCGCCCGGGCCGTCGGCGCAGGTAGCCACCCGCCTCGAGGCCGGCCTCGATCTCGAACCGGTTCGTCAACGGATTCCGCCCCGACATCCAGTACAGGATCGGGAACAGCATCCCGTACGTGCGCCACTGCTGCCGATGCACGGCCTCGTGCCCGAGGACCGCCTCGGAGACGTTGCGGTCGGTGAGGTAGCAGCCGCCGACGCAGGATCCGCCGCGGCCGAAGGTCCACTTCGGCATGCCCCGGAACACCACGAGGCCATGCCTCACCTCGATCGGTCCGCGGCTCCACAGGAAGCCCCAGGCGAACCCGATCGTGGTCGCCCACCAGTAACCCGCCCGGCTGACCGGCGAATCGGTGAGCCGGATCCGCACCACCCGGCTCATCCGCGCGCCTCCGGCCGGCCGTCGGCCTCGAGCAGCCGCAGCCAGATCTCGCTCAGCGTGGGGAACGCGGGCACCGCGTGCCAGAGCCGTCGGACGGGCACCTCGCCGACGATCGCGATCGTGGCCTGGTGCGCGAGCTCGGCGACACCCTGGCCGACGAAGGTCGCGCCCACCACCACGTCGCGCTCGTCGTCGATGACGAGCCGCGCCCGGCCGTCCCAGTCGTCGCCGAGGATGCCGGCGCCGCTCACGCTCGCGAACGACGCGTCGGCGACCCGCACCGACAGGCCGGCCTCCTCGGCCTTCGCCGCCGTCAGGCCGACCGCCGCGACCTCGGGGTCGCCGAACACGATGTCGGGCACCGCGACGTGGTCGGCCGTCGCCGCGTGCACTCCGAACCGCGCGTCGTCGACGGCCCGGCCGAGCGCGCGGGCCGCGATCACGTCGCCCGCCGCGCGCGCCTCGTACTTCCCCTGGTGCGTGAAGTGCACGCGGCCCGTGACGTCGCCGACCGCGTAGAGCCAGGGTGCCTCCGCGCCGGCGGGGGCGACGGATGCCGCGGCGAGCGTCTCGTCGACCTCGATCCAGGCTCCGGGCTCGAGCCCGACCGTCTCGACGCCGAGGCGATCCGTGCGGGCGCGCCGTCCGGTCGCGACGAGGACCTCGTCAGCGGTCACGGACGTGCCGTCGTCGAGCTCGATCACGACGCGGCCCGCCGGATCGCGGCTCACGCGGACCGGGGAGACGCCGAGTCGCACGGTCGCGCCGAGCGAGCGAAGTCCGGCCATGACGGCCTCGCCCGCGAAGGGCTCGAGCCCGCGCAGCATCGTGCTGCGGACGAGCACCGTCACGCGCGTGCCGAACGACGTGTAGGCCGAGGCCATCTCGGCGGCGACCACGCCACCGCCGATCACCGCGAGCGTCGCGGGGACCTCCTGGGCGCCCGTCGCGTCGCGGCTCGTCCAAGGGCGGGCCTCGGCCACCCCGGCGATGTCGGGCAGGACCGGGTCGGAGCCCGTGCACACCGCGACCGCGTGCCGTGCCCGGAGCACCTCGTCGTCGCCACCGCCCGCGGGGGAGACGATCACCCGGCGCTCCCCGTCGAGACGCCCGTGGCCGCGCACGAGCTCGACGCCCACGCTCTCGAGCCAGCGCTGCCCGCCTCGATCGGTCCAGTCCGAGACGAACGCGTTCCGGCGCGCGAGCGTGGCGGCCACGTCGAGGCCGCCGGTGACGGCCTCTGCCGCACCCGGCACGCGTCGTGCGGCCCGAAGCGCCGAACCGCTGCGCAGCAGCGTCTTGGAGGGCACGCACGCCCAGAACGAGCATTCGCCGCCGACGAGTTCGTGCTCCACGATCGCGACCTCGAGCCCGGCGGCCCGAGCGCGGTCGGCGACGTTCTCGCCGACGGGCCCCGCCCCGAGCACCACGACGTCGTACTCCCGCACCATCCCGGCTCCCTTCCGTGCCGGGCGCCGCCCGGCCGTCCGGACCAGCCTAGGGAGCCTTCGGGACGCGGGCCACGGACGGCGCGGCGCGTCAGCTCGCGCCGGACGCGAGCGCCCCGACCAGGCGGAGGATGGTGGGCAGGTCGTCGATCGCCGCGTCGGGCGACGCCGGGGCGAAGCCCGCGATCGAGGCGCCGGCGAGCGGGAAGCGTGCCACGACCTCGCGGACCAGCGCGACGAGCGAATCGGGCTCCGCGCCGAACGGGAGCGGATACGAGAGCCCCGAGATCGCCGACGGGTCGAGCACGTCGAGGTCGACGTGCACGTACACCCGGGACGCGCCGGTGGCGGCGATGGCGCGGACCACGGCGGCGGCATCGGCGAAGTCGTCGACGCCCAGGACCGCCATCCGCTCGGCATCGATGAACGCCTGCTCGCCCTCGTCGATCGCCCGCACTCCGCCGAGCACGATGCGCGACGCGGGCACGCGCTGGTCGCCCTCGAGCGCGAGCCCATCGGCGCCCTCACCGGTGATCGCTCGCAGGACCATGCCGTTGAAGGCCCCCGACGGGCTCGTGGCGGGCGTGTTCAGGTCGGGGTGCGCATCGAGCCAGAGCACGGCGAGCTCATCGGGGTGGCGGGCGGCCGCCGCCGCCACGGGGGCGAGCGCGATGCCGCAGTCACCGCCGACGGCGATGGGGGTGCCGCGCGCGGAGCCGAGCGCCGCCGCCGTGCGCTCGCGCACGCGCCGGACCGCACTGTAGCGATGGACCCCCGTGCCCAGCGAGTCACCCGCCTCGACGGGCACCTCGACGAGCACGGTCGCCGACGACGGCAGGTCGCCATGGATCGCGAACGCCCCGTCGGCGTGACTCATCGCGCGCGAGGACACGGAGCCCTGCCACTCGGGGACGACGAGGAAGGTGGCCGGCATGACTCCCAGTATGTTCCCCGGCGGGGTCGCGCACTACCGGCGCCCTCTCCTGGTTCCCGCTACTGGTCGGGGAAGCGGACCAGCCCGGCCTGCACGGCGAGCCCGACGCACGCGACGGCCATCAGCCCGAGCCCCAGGAGGCCCGTGATGGTCGTGGACGCGATCACCGCCGCCGCGCTCAGGACCAGCAGGGCGAGCGTGATCCACCACATCCAGCGCCGGCGCGTGAGCGACGTGGCGAGCGCGAACGCCACCAGCAGGCCGAGCCGTCCCCACAGGTCGATCGGTGCCAGGATCGGTCCGGTGCTCGTAGAGAGGACCGCACCGACCAGCAGCACGAGCGCCCAGGCGGCGAAGAGGCGCCAGCTGAACCGGGGGACCGCAGCCGAGGCCCGGCGTGCCGGCGCGCCGTACGCGTCGGCGCCGCGGTGGGCGTCGCTTCCGGATGCCGGTCGACGGCTCGCGGCGGCGACGAGCACCTCGTGCGCCCGTGCGACCTCGACGAAGCGTGCCGCGGCGGTCGTCGCCTCGTCGACCGGGCGGCCGACGAAGCGATCGGGATGCAGCTGGCGCGCGAGCCGCCGGTACGCGCGCTCGATCTCGGGCAGGTCGGCGCCGGGCGGCACGCCCAGCACGTCGGCCGCCTCCTCCGGGCTCATGTCGGGCACGCGCGCCACGCACGACTCCTTCCCGGAGGCGGTCGACAGGACGGACGGCGCGGATGCCGCGGGGCGACGGCCCGGCGGCATCCGCGACCCGGATCAGGACCCGGCGATCTGGCCCTGCGACGAAGGCGAGCCGCCCGCCTTGAGTTCGGCGAGCCGCGCCTCGACCTCGGTGAGCTCGCCGAGGTCGTCGAGCTCGTTGAACTGAGCATCGATGCTCGACGCGGCGATCTCGGCCTGCCCGCGGGCCTTGGCCTCCTCGCGACGGATCTTGTCCTCGAAGCGACCGATCTCGCTCGTCGGATCGAGGATGTCGATCGACTTGACGGCTGCATGCACCTGCTGCTGGGCCTGCGCAGTCTTGGCTCGCGCGATGAGCTCGGACCGCTTGTTCTGCAGGTCGACGAGCTTCTGCTTCATGCCGTTGAGGCCGCTCTTCAGCTTGTCGACGACCTCGGTCTGCGCGGCGATCTGCGGCTCGGCCGCCCTCGCCTCGTTCTCGGACGAGATCTGCCGGCTGAGCGCGACCTTGGCGAGGTTGTCGAACTTGTCGGCCCCGGCGGTGTCACCCGCCGAGCGAAGCTCGTCGGCCTTGCGACTGGCGGCGAGCGCCTTGTCGCCCCACTCGCGCGCCGCCTCGAGGTCCTCGCGGTGGTCGTCCTCGAGCAGGCGCAGGTTGCCGATCGTCTCGGCGATGGCCGCCTCGGCGTCGGCGATCGAGTTGGTGAAGTCGCGCACCATCTGGTCGAGCATGACCTGGGGGTCCTCGGCCTGGTCGATGAGGGCGTTGACATTGGCTCGCAGCAGCTGCGAGATGCGTCCGAAGATGGACTGCTTGGTCATCCTGGTCTCCTTCCGTGGGATGGTCAGTGCCGTGTCGCTGGATCGAGTCGGTTCAGAAGCGGCCTCCGCTTCCGCGTCGGCCACGCGTCCCCGAGCCTCCGAAGCTTCCGGGGGAGCGTCCGCCGCCGAAACCGCCCCCGAAGCCGCCGCCCCGACGGCCTCCGCCGCCGCCGCCGAACATCCCGCCTCCGCCGCCGCCCCCGAGGACCGAGTTGATGAGGATGCCGCCGAGCACCGCACCGAATAGGTCGCCGCCCCCGCCGCCCTGCGGCTGGGGGACACCGCCGTACCCGCCGTACCCTGCGCCGAAGCCGCCCACATCCTGCTGCGCCAGCGACATCGCCTGGCCGGCGAGCTGCTCGGCGCGCCGCGCCGACGCGAGGGCCCGGGCCGGGTCGGTGGCCGCGACCGATTGCGATTCGACGAGCAGCCGACCCGCCTCGGCGAGCCGCGTGCGCGCCTCGGCTCCGATCGCGCCGCGCCGGGCGACGAGGTAGTCCTCGGCGGCCTGCACCTGCGACCGCGCTGCGAGCAGCGTCCGGTCGAGCTCGGCGCGGGCGCGCTCGGCCGCGACCTGCGCGTCGCGCGCGCCCTGCACGGCCTGGTCGATCTCGGCGTTCACCCGGTCGAGGCGCGCCTTCAGCTCGAGGGGCGCGCGCCCGGCCCGCGCGAGCTCGGCGCGGATCGTCGACGACTCCGCCTCGACGCGGTCGGCCAGGCCGGCGAGGCGGCCGTCGGGAAGGCTCCGCGCCGTGCGGACGTCGGCGTCGAGGTCGTCGACTCCGGCGGCGATGGCCCGGTCGGCGGCGCCGAGATCGGCCGCGAGCCGTTCGATCGCGGCGGCGAGCAGCTTCGCCTGGTCGACCGCCTCCTCGGCCGCGCGGATGTCGACCGCGGCGGCCGCCGTCTCGCCCCGTCCGATCGCGGCGCGCGCCGCCTCGATCGAGTCGCGAGCGAAGGCCACGCGCGTGCGCGCCTGCTCGGGGTTGTCGGCGATCGAGGCCAGCGCGGCGCCGGAGTACTGCGCCGCGAGCGCGTGCAGGCGCGACCCGGCGGGGCCGATGGCCTCGTCGGCCGCACGCGCCGCCTGCTCGACACGGGCGAGCGCCTCGGGCGCGTTCTGCTCGAGCGCGCGCAGCTCGTCGAACCGCTCGGCCTGCTCGTCGAGCATCGTGTCGGCCTCGACCGTCAGCGCGAGGATGCGCTCGTACGATTCGCGCTGCTGCGCCTCGGTGTCGGGTTCGTGATCGTCGAGCCGCTGCTGGAGCGTGAACGCCTCGCGCACCTTCTCCTTGGCGGCCTCGAGCGCCGCCCGGAAGCCGGCCGTGGCCTCCTCGCCGTAGGCGGCGACGGCGAAGCCGAGCTCCTCGTCGCTCGTCTTCAGGGCGTCGTCGGCCTCCACGAGCGCCCCGCCGGCGCGGCGTCGGAGCTCCTCCACGGGCACGGGCGGCTGCGGAGGCGGGATGCCGGGCACGGCCGGGCCGACCGGGCCGCCGACCGCGGCTCTGCGGCGGCGCCGCGCGAGCACGATCGCGACGACCGCGATCACGGCCGCGCCGATGAGCACGATCCAGAGCCATCCGAGGCCGCCCCCACCGCCTTCGGCTCCGCCGGAGCCGCCGCCGATCGCCTCGGCCGCGGCGATCGCCGCACCGGCCCAGTCGCCGTCGGCGAGTTCGGGCTCGACCACCTCCAGGGAGATCTTGTCGATATCAGCGGCCGACAGCGAGGCATCCTCGGCGGCCGAGAGGTAGTACGCCCGCCCCTCGATCGCCACCGCGAGCAGGTAGTCCTCGTTGCCCATGTTGTTCGCGTTCGCGGTGTCGGTCGCCCACGACGCGGCATCCTCGGGGTTCGTGAAGTCGTCGACGTACGCCACGAAGAGCTGCCGGCCGGTCGCGTCGGTCGCAGCGCCGATCGCGGCCTCGACCTCGGCGAGCTCGCCCCCGCTCAGTGCCCCGGCCGTGTCCACGACGGGGCTCGCCCCGAACGCGACCGGATCCTCGGCGTGCGCGGCCAGCGGCAGCGCTGCGAGCGCGAGCCCCGCCGCCACGGCGACCACGATCGAACCCCTGCGTACCGACCGCATGCGCACCCGTTGCCTTCCACTCGGAGCGGATGTCTGGAGTCTATGGGCGGCCCGGAGAGCCCGTCCACGCATTCACGGCGTACGTTCAGCCGATCTCCAGCGGCGCGACTGGCGGCCGTGGAAGGTGCGCACGGCGCCCCGCGTCGCACCCAGAAACGGAACGAGCCGGGCCCTCAGTCGATCGACTGGACCCGGCTCTCCACGACGTGCCCCCGGAGGTGTCTGGTTTCAGGACATCGTGAACGGGTGTCTCAAGACATCGTGAACGGCTGGGTGGTCGGCGGCGGGATGTCTCAAGACATCGTGAACGGTGGGCAAGTACGAGCTGCTGATCAAGGCCGTGACCGTGCAAGGGCTCTCCTACGGGCAGGTCGCCGCCCGGTACGGGGTGTCGAAGACGCTCGTGCACAAGCTGCATCATCGGTGGCTCGAGGACGGCGAGGCGGCGTATCAGCCGCGCTCGAAACGACCCGCGTCCTCACCGACCCGCGCTCCGACAGCGGTGCGCGATCGGATCCTGGCCCTGCGGGACGAGCTGGTCCGGATGGGATTGGATGCCGGGTGCGACACGATCCACACCCACTTGACCGGCGAAGGGCATCAGGTCAGCCGGTCAACGGTGTGGCGGGTGCTCGCCCGCGCGGGCCGGATCGAACCGCAGCCGCAGAAGCGGCCCCGCAGCTCGTACTTGCGGTTCGCCGCGGACCGGCCCAACCAGATGTGGCAGTCCGACTTCACCCACTGGGCCCTCACCACCGGGGCCGGGGTGGAGATCATCGGCTGGCTCGATGACCACTCCCGCTACCTGCTGCACCTCAGTGCCCACCGGCGGGTGTCAGGCCGCACCGTCACGGACACGTTCACCAGCGCCGGGAATGAGCACGGCTATCCGGCGGCGACGCTCACGGACAACGGCATGGTCTACACCACCCGGTACGCCGGCACCGCCACCGGCACCGGGAACCCGAACGCGTTCGAGACCCTGCTGGCCCTGTACGGCATCGCCCAGAAGAACGGGCTGCCCTACAAGCCCACCACCCAGGGCAAGATCGAGCGGCTCTGGCAGACCCTGAAAAAACACCTGACCGCCCGACCCACCGCCAGCATCGAGGAGTTGCAGCAGATCCTCGACGCGTTCCGCGAGTACTACAACACCCAGCGCCCGCACCGGTCGATCAACCGGCGCACCCCGGCGTTCGCGTACGAGCTGATTCCGAAAGCCTCACCGACCGCGCCGGACGACCCGAATCTGTGGCGAGTGCGCTACGACCGCGTCGACCCCGGCGGGAAGGTCTCACTGCGCTACGCGAACCGGATGCTGCACCTGGGCATCGGCCGCCCCCACGCCGGCACCGACGTCATCGTGCTCATCCACAACACCCGAGCCACCGTCATCGACCCCGACGGCACCGTCCTCAGCGAACACCGAATCGACCCCGAACGGACCTACCAGGCCGCAACGAAAAACGGCTGAACCCGCGTCATCCGCGGGTTCAGCCGTTCACGATGTCGTGAGACATCACAAACGTGCCCCCGGAGGGATTCGAACCCCCGACCTACGGTACCGGAAACCGGCGCTCTATCCCCTGAGCTACGGAGGCGCACAGCCAGCAACACTACCACCTGCGGGGCGTCCGGTCGGCACCCCGGCGGGCTGCGATCAGCCCTGCGGCAGGTTGTCCATGACCGACGCGACGAGCTGCTGCGCGTCGCCCGGCTCGAACAGCGCCTCGGACTCGACGACGATCCAGTAGTCGCCCGTGAACACCTGCGCCTGGCCGACGCCGCCCGACAGCAGGAAGAAGCCCTCGACGTCGGGGGGCGTGCCGTACGTCGGCACCGCGTTGCTCGACATCGCCGCTTCGCCGACCTGCCGCTCGAACGCGTTCGGCGGCAGTGTCGCGACGCCGACCTCGATGACCTCGCCGCTCGTCTGGTTGCTCCAGCCGCACGCGGTGCCCTCGGCCTCGACGACCTCGACCACGGCCGAACCGGACGGCTCGAAGTCGGGGGCGAGACCGAAGTTCGGATTGAACGCGTAGAGCTGGTCGGCCGTCAGCATCGCGTCGCACGCGATCTCGAACGGCACGGGTTCCTCGGTCGGCTCCGGCGTGGGGGCGGCCGTCCCGGATGCGCCGGGTGCGGCCGTGCCCGTGGGCGCGGCGGCTCCGTCGGTGGGTGCGGGCGAGGCGCCCGGGGCGGTGCATCCGGCGAGGACCAGCGCGGCCGCCGCGGCGGCGAGGGCCGTCGCTGCGGTGCGGGGGCGGAGGGCGTTCGGGCGCGGCATGCGGGAAACCCTACCAACGGTGCCGGGTAGGATCTTCGAGTGACTCCCGCCGACCTCTCGCGTGCCCTCTTCGACCTCGTCACCGACCTGGTCGCGCGACGGCGCGAGGCCGGCGACGACGTCGCGCTCGACCTGGCTCCCGAGGCCGTCACGCTCGAGCGGCCGAAGCTGCGCGACCACGGCGACTGGGCGTCCAGCATCGCCATGCGCATCGCCAAGCCGCTCGGCACCAACCCGCGCGCCCTGGCCACCGAGCTGGCCGAGGGCCTCGCCGCGGTCGAGGGCGTCGCGAGCGCCGAGGTCGCGGGCCCCGGGTTCATCAACATCCGGCTAGATGCCGCGGCCGCGGGCGCGCTGGCGCAGGCCGTCGTCGAGCAGGGGCCCGCGTATGGTCGCGGCGAGTCTCTCGCCGGCCGCGTGATCAACCTCGAGTTCGTCTCGGCGAACCCGACCGGTCCGCTGCACATCGGGCACACCCGCTGGGCCGCGCTCGGCGACTCGATCGGCCGCGTGCTGCGCGCCGCCGGCGCCAAGGTCGCGAACGAGTACTACATCAACGACGCCGGCAACCAGATGGACAACTTCGGCGCCTCGGTGATCGCGGCGGCGAAGGGCGAGCCCACGCCCGAGAACGGCTACCCCGGCCAGTACATCGCCGACCTCGCCGCGCGCGTCCTCGAGCGCGAGCCGCACCTGCTCGAGCTCGACGACGAGGTCGCGCTGCACACCGCGCGCGAGATCGCGTACGAGTTGCAGCTCGGCGAGATCCGCGAGTCGCTCGAGCGCTTCAACGTGCGGTTCGACGTGTGGACGAGCGAGCGCTCGCTGCACGCGAAGGACGAGGACGGCGTGTCGGCCATCGACGCCGCGGTCGAGCGGCTCCGTGCGCAGGGGCACGTGTTCGACGAGGATGGCGCGGTCTGGGTCCGCACGACCGACTTCGGCGACGACAAGGACCGGGTGATCCGTCGCGCCAACGGGGTCTACACGTACTTCGCCGCCGATGCCGCGTACTACCTCGACAAGGGCGACCGCGGCTTCGAGCACAAGATCTACCTGCTCGGGGCAGACCACCATGGCTACGTCCACCGGCTGAAGGCACTCGCCGGTGCCGCCGGCGACGACCCAGAGCGCGACATCGAGGTGCTCATCGGCCAGCTCGTGAGCATCAACGGCGCCAAGCTGTCCAAGCGCGCCGGCAACATCATCGAGCTCGACGACCTGCAGGTCTGGCTCGGAACCGATGCGCTGCGCTACACGCTCGCGCGCTACCCGGCCGACTCGCCCCTCGCGATCGACCCCGAGCAGCTCCGCCGGCGCACCAACGACAACCCGGTCTTCTACGTGCAGTACGCGCACGCCCGTACCGCGGCCGTCGCCCGCAACGCGCACGCGTCGGGCGTCGACCGTTCGGCGTTCGCGCCCGAGCTGCTCGACCACGAGACGGAGTCGGCGCTCCTCGGCGCACTGCAGGAGTTCCCGCGCATCGTCGCCCAGGCGGCCGAGCTGCGCGAGCCGCACCGCATCGCCCGCTACATCGAGGAGCTCGCCGGCCTGTACCACCGCTGGTACGACAACTGCCGCGTGCTGCCGCTCGGCGACGAGCCGGTCGGCGACCTCCACCGGACGCGCCTGTGGCTGAACGACGCGACCGGCCAGGTCATCCGCAACGGACTCGACCTGCTCGGCGTGTCGGCGCCCGAGCGCATGTAGCCTTCGGAGCCATGTCCGCCTCCGACGCCGAGACCGTCCGCATCGAGCCCGTCGGCGAGCCCGACCGCCCCCGCCGCCGCACGAGCGCCGGGGGCCGCGCCCTGATCATCCTCGGCATGCTCGTCGTCATCGTCGCAGGCCTCCTCGTGCTCGTCGAGACCGTCGGCCGCGGCATCGCCGAGCGCAACGTCGCCGCGTCGATCGAGCAGGGGCTTCCCGAGGGCGTCGAGGGCGAAGTCGACGTGGAGATCCGTGGCGTGTCCGCGCTCTGGCAGGCGCTCACGGGGCGGATGGACGAGGTCGTCGCGACGGCGCCCGCACTCGACGTGTACGGGGTGCCGGTCGACGTCACGGTCACCGCGAACGGCGTGCCGCTCGAGCAGGGCGCGCCGGTCGAGCGGGCCGAGGTCGTGGCGAGCATCGACGAGGCGGCCGTCGACGCCATCGCCGAGTCGCAGGGCATCGAGGGCGGCCTCGAGCTGGGCGAGGGCACGGTGGCGTACACCGACGAGGCGACGATCCTCGGCATCCCGATCGGCTTCACCGTCACGGCCGAGCCCGAGGCGGCCGGCGACCGCGTGCTGCTCACCCCGGTGGGCGCCGACATCCAGGCCGGCGGCGGCACCTTCGACGCATCCGGCCTCGTCGACCGCCTCCTGGGCGGCGAGCCGGTGCCGATCTGCGTGGCCGACCGGCTGCCCGAGGGCGTCGAGGTCACGGGGCTCCAAGTCGCCCCCGGGGGCGCGACCGTGCGACTCGAGGCGAGCGGCCTTCCCCTCGTCGAGGACTCGCTGGCCACCACCGGCACCTGCGGCTGAGGGACGGCCGCCGCGGTCGGCGGATTCGGCCCGTCGTCGGGGCGTCGGTAGACTCGCCGTTGAGCCGCCTCACAAGGGCGGCGCGCAGCAGGCTTCAGGAACCAATCCGGGTTCGCTCGCCGCGAGCGACCTGTCGATTCTTCCGTCCCGTGAGGTTTCCCCGTGGCATCCACCGAAGCAGTACCCGGTCGGCTCCGCGCGCCCGACGACGCCAACGCGCTGGCCCCGCAGGTGTGGCCCGAGGGCGCCCACCGCGACGCCGACGGCCGCCTCGTGATCGGCGGCATCCCGGCGACCCGCCTCGCCGAGCAGTTCGGCACGCCCCTCTACGTGGTCGACGAGGCCGACGCCCGGGGCCGTGCGGCGCGCATCCTGGCCGCATTCGAGGCCGCCGCGGCATCCGTCGGCACGACCGTGACGGTCTATTACGCGGGCAAGGCGTTCCTCTCGGGCGCGATCGTGCGCTGGGTGACCGAGGCCGGACTCGCGGTCGACGTGTGCACCGGCGGAGAACTCGCGGTCGCGCTCGCGGCAGGAGCCGATCCGACGCGCATCGGCTTCCACGGCAACAACAAGTCGGTCGCCGAGATCGAACGCGCGGTCGCCGCCGGCGTCGGCGCGATCATCATCGACTCCGAGGTCGAGATCGAGCGGGTGGCGGATGCCGCGGCGCGAGCCGGCCGCGTGCAACGCGTGCGGCTCCGCGTGAACAGCGGCGTGCACGCGTCGACGCACGAGTTCCTCGCCACCGCCCACGAGGACCAGAAGTTCGGGGTCTCGCTCGAACGCGCCGTCGAGATCGGCACGCGCATCAGGTCGCACGCGTCGCTCGACTTCCTCGGGCTGCACTGCCACATCGGCTCGCAGATCTTCGACTCGGCGGGATTCGCGGAGTCGGCCGAGCGGCTGCTCGCCGCGCATGCCGAGCTCGCGCGGGTCGCGCCGCTGCCCGAGCTGAACCTCGGCGGCGGGTTCGGCATCGCCTACACGTCGGCCGACGACCCCGCCCCCATCGAGCAGATCGCCCAGGGCATCGCCGATGCGGTCGCCCGCGGATGCCGCGACCGGGGCGTGCCGGTGCCGAAGCTCGCGTTCGAGCCCGGGCGGTCCATCATCGGCCCGGCCGGCGTCACGCTGTACACGGTCGGCACGGTCAAGCCCGTGCCGATCGCCGACGGAGTCTGGCGCCACTACGTGTCCGTCGACGGCGGCATGAGCGACAACGCGCGCACCGCGCTGTACGGGGCCGATTACACGGTGCGGCTCGCCGGACGAGTCTCGTCCGAGCCGCCCGCGCTCGTGCGCGTGGCCGGCAAGCACTGCGAGTCCGGCGACATCGTCGTCGACGCCGACCACCTCCCGCACGACGTCGCGCCCGGCGACCTGGTCGCGGTTGCCGCGACCGGCGCGTACTGCTGGTCGCTCGCGAACAACTACAACCACGTGCCGCGGCCGCCCGTCGTCGCCGTGCGCGACGGTGCCGCGCGGGTCATCGTGCGCGGCGAGACCGAGGCCGACCTGCTCGCCCGCGACGCGGGCCTCGGCGAGCCCGCGCCCGGCGATCCCGACCACGACGATGACGCACACGGAGTCACCGCATGATCGAATACCGTTCCATCCGGGTCGCGCTGCTCGGCGCCGGCTCCGTCGGCTCGCAGGTCGCGCGCCTGCTGCGCGAGCAGGGCGACGAGCTGGCCAACCGCATCGGCGCGCGCCTCGAGCTCGTCGGCATCGCCGTGCGCGACGTCGACGCGGCGCGCGACGTCGACCTGCCCCGCGAACTCCTCACCACCGACGCCGAGTCGCTCATCGTCGCCGCCGACATCGTGATCGAGCTCATGGGCGGGCTCGAGCCCGCGCGCACGCTCGTGCTGAAGGCCATCGCATCGGGCGCCGACGTCGTGACCGGCAACAAGGCCCTGCTCGCGACGCACGGGCCCGAGCTGTTCGCGGCCGCGCAGCAGGTCGGCGCGCAGCTGTCGTACGAGGCGGCGGTGGGCGGAGCCATCCCGATCATCCGGCCGCTGCGCGACAGCCTCGCCGGCGACCGCATCGAGCGGATCCTCGGCATCGTCAACGGCACGACGAACTTCATCCTCGACCGGATGGACACGACCGGCGCATCGCTCGAGGACGCGCTCGCGACCGCGACCGAGCTCGGCTATGCCGAGGCCGATCCGACGGCCGACATCGGCGGCTACGACGCCGCGCAGAAGGCCGCGATCCTCGCGAGCCTGGCCTTCCACACCACGGTGCCCGTCGAGGCCGTGCATCGCGAGGGCATCACCGGCGTGACCGCCGCGCAGGTCGAGTCGGCCAAGCGTGCCGGGTACGTCGTCAAGCTCCTCGCCATCTGCGAGCGCCTCACCGACCCCGACTCCGGCGAGGAGGGCGTCTCGGCCCGCGTCTATCCCGCAATGGTGCACCGCACGCACCCGCTCGCCGCCGTGCACGGGGCCAACAACGCGGTCTTCGTCGAGGCGCACGCCGCCGGTCCGCTCATGTTCTACGGCGCCGGCGCGGGCGGCGTGCAGACCGCCTCGGCGGTGCTCGGCGACCTCGTCGCGATCGCCCGCCGTCACGTGCTCGGCGGCCCCGGCACGGCCGAGTCGACGCACGCCGAGCTGCCGGTGCTCGAGATCGGCCGCATCACGACCCGGTACGCCATCACGATCGAGGCCGCCGACCAGCCCGGCGTGCTCGCGACCATCGCGCACGCCTTCGCCGACCACGGGGTCAGCGTCGGCGAGCTCGTGCAGACCATCAACGACGGGACCGGCCGGGCTACGCTGGTCATCGGCACCCACGAGGCGCGTGAGTCCGCGCTCGCCGAGACGGTGCGCGCGCTCGCCGACAGCCCCGTCGTGACCTCGGTCGCATCCGTCATCCGAGTCGAAGGAGCAGAGTGAACCACCAGGCAACGAAGGCGCCCTCCCGGCAGTGGCGCGGCGTCATCCGCGAGTACGCCGACCGCCTCGACGTGACGGATGCCACGCCCGTCGTCACCCTCGGCGAGGGCGGCACGCCGCTCCTGCCCGCGCCCGCGCTCTCGCGCCGCACGGGCGCCGACGTGTGGGTCAAGTTCGAGGGAATGAACCCGACCGGCTCGTTCAAGGACCGCGGCATGACGATGGCCGTGACCAAGGCCGTCGAGCGCGGCGCCGAGGTCGTGATCTGCGCCTCGACGGGCAACACGTCGGCGTCGGCCGCCGCGTACGCCACGCACGCCGGCATCAAGGCCGCCGTGCTCGTGCCCGAGGGCAAGATCGCGATGGGCAAGCTGAGCCAGGCGATCGCGCACGACGCGCACCTCATCCAGATCCAGGGCAACTTCGACGACTGCCTCGACATCGCTCGCGACCTCGCCGAGAACTACCCGGTGCACCTGGTCAACTCCGTCAACAACGACCGCATCGAGGGCCAGAAGACCGCCGCCTTCGAGGTCGTCGAGGTGCTCGGCGACGCGCCCGACTTCCATTTCATCCCGGTCGGCAACGCGGGTAACTACACCGCGTACACGCGCGGCTACCGCGAGGACATCGAGGCGGGCAACGCCACGCGCCTGCCGCGCATGTTCGGGTTCCAGGCCGCCGGCTCGGCACCGCTCGTGCTCGGCGAGCCCGTGAGGCACCCCGAGACCATCGCGAGCGCGATCCGCATCGGCAACCCCGCGTCGTGGCACCTCGCACTCGAGGCGCGCGACGCGACCGACGGCTACTTCGGCGCCATCGACGACGACAGGATCCTCGAGGCCCAGCGCATCCTCTCGGCCGAGGTCGGCATCTTCGTCGAGCCCGCTTCGGCGATCAGCGTCGCCGGACTGCTCGAGCGCTCCGCCGCGGGCCAGGTCCCGAGGGGCGCCCGCGTGGTGCTCACCGTCACCGGGCACGGCCTGAAGGACCCGCAGTGGGCGCTGCGCGGCCCCGACGGCTCCGACGTGCAGCCCACCGTCGTCCCGGCCGATGTGGCGCACGTCGCCGCGGTGCTGGGGCTCGCCTCATGAGTGCCGCGGCCGAGACCGCGCCCGCGCACGCGCCCGACCTCGCCGGGCGTCGCGTGCATGTGAAGGTCCCCGCGACCTCGGCGAACCTCGGTCCCGGCTTCGACACGCTCGGGCTCGCGCTCGCGCGCTACGACGAGCTCGAGGTCGAGGTCATCCCCGACGGCCTCGACATCGAGGTGCGCGGCGTCGGCGAGGGCGAGGTTCCGCTCGACGAGTCGCACCTCGTCGTGCGCGCGATCGCGCACGCCTTCGCGCACTACGGCCTCGAGCGCCCGCCGCTGCGCCTGATCGCGCACAACGCCATCCCGCACGGGCGCGGGCTCGGCTCGTCCGGCGCCGCGATCGTCGCCGGGATCATGGCCGCGAAGGGCCTCCTCGAGCCCGAGATCCAGATCTCGCCCGACGAGCTGCTCGAGCTCGCCACCGAGCTCGAGGGGCACCCCGACAACGTCGCGCCGGCGCTCTTCGGCGGCCTCACGATCGCGTGGGTCACGCCCGAGGGGCCGCGCCACAAGAAGCTCATGGTGCACCGTGGCGTCTCGCCGCTCGTGCTCGTGCCCGAGCACGAGATGTCGACCGCGCTCGCGCGGAGCCTCCAGCCCACGTCGGTGCCGCACGAGGATGCGGTGTTCAACGTGTCGCGCTCGGCGCTGCTCGTCGCCGCACTCATCCAGAGCCCCGAGCTGCTCCTCGCGGCCACCGAGGACAAGCTGCACCAGCGCTACCGCGCCGAGGCGATGCCCGAGACCGACCGGCTCATCCGCGTGCTCCGCGCGGCCGGACACCCCGCCGTCGTGTCGGGCGCAGGCCCGTCGATCCTCGTCCTCGCGAGCGACCCGATCGAGCGGGCGGATGCGATCCGGATCGTGGAGGGCGCCGCGGAGACGTCGTGGCAGGCGCTGCCGCTCGCGGTCGACTTCCTCGGTGCGACCGTGCACCCGGTCGACGAGGACTGATCCGGTCCGGTCGGCGCCGGCCCCGCGCCATCCGCCGATGCACGGCGCGGCGCGTGGTCGGGCAGCCGATCCGCTGGTGCTAGACTGAATCCGCACCCGGCAGGCGCAGCGTTCGCGCACCGGCCGCATCGTGCAATTCCCGGCATCTCATGCTTTCGCCCACGCGCAGGTCTGCGCCTCGTGCGCATCACCTTCGCGTGTCAGCGACCAGCTCTCCTCGGCCAACCCAGATTCCTGGCGAGGGGAAAGGACGAACCCAGTGACCAACGGAACCGACTACGCCGAGGGCGTGGCGAACCGCACCCGCCTGACCGCGATGAGGGTCGCCGAGCTCCAGGAGCTCGCCGCCTCCCTCGGCATCGCGGGCGCATCGAAGCGTCGTAAAGGAGAACTCGTGGAGTTGATCTCCGCCCACACCGACGGAACCGGCACCACCGAGCTCGACGAGGTCGTCGACGCCGCGGCGCCGGTGCGCGACGAGGCCGCCGCCGTCGAGGCGCCGACGCTCGACGAGCCCGCCCTCGTTCCCGCAGAGGATGTCGCGGCGCCCGCGGCGCCGGCTGAGGCCGACGCGGCTGCTCCCGTCGAGGCCGCGCCCGTCGAGGCCGCGCCGGCCGAGACTGCGGCTGCGGGCGTGCCCGTTGAGGCGGAGACCGCGCCTGCCGAGGCTGAGGCCCAGGCCGCGCCCGTTGAGGAGACGCAATCCGACGCCGCAGCGCCTGCGCCGGCCCAGGCCGAGCCGACCCGCCGGGGCCGCCAGCCGCGCCGCGCGACGAGCGCGACCGCCGCCGCCCAGCACGCCAACGCGGGGCTCTCGGGCGTCGAGCTCGTTCCCGCGCAGGCCGCCGAGCCCAGCACCGACGAGGCGCGCGAAGCCGCCCGTGCCGCCGTGCGCGAGCAGCTCGCCGCCGCGACGGGCGAGGCCCGTCAGGCCGGCGAGGCCGAGGGCGAGGGCGGCGAGCAGCCCGCGACCGAGCCGCGTCAGGGTCGCAGCCGCAACCGCGGTCGTCGCGGCGGCGACCGGGGCGAGCGCGGCGAGCGCGGCGAGCGCGGCGAGGCGCAGAAGGCCGAGCAGCCCGAGCGCCAGGGCGGTGAGCGGCAGGGCGGACGCCGGGCCGACGAGCAGCCCGAGCCCGAGCGCCAGGGCGAGCCCGACAAGGGTCGCCAGGAGCAGGGCGGCCGGGGCCAGCAGGGCCGCGGCGACCAGTCCCGCGGCGAGCAGCAGGCCGAGGGCGAGGGCGGCCGTCGCAACCGGTACCGCGACCGCAAGCGCCGCGGCCAGGGCGCCGGCGACGACGTCGAGCCCGAGATCCTCGACGACGACGTGCTCGTCCCGATCGCGGGCATCCTCGACGTGCTCGACAACTACGCGTTCGTGCGCACGACGGGCTACCTCCCCGGCCCGAGCGACGTCTACGTGTCGCTCGGACAGGTGAAGAAGTACCACCTGCGCAAGGGCGACGCCGTCGTCGGCGCCATCAAGCAGCCCCGCGAGGGCGAGGGCAACACGCGCCAGAAGTACAACGCGCTGGTCAAGATCGACTCGGTCAACGGCCAGACCGCCGAGGAATCGGCCGCGCGCATCGAGTTCGGCAAGCTCACGCCGCTCTACCCGCAGGAGCGCCTGCGCATGGAGACCGAGCCCACCAAGCTCACCCAGCGCATCATCGACCTCATCGCGCCGATCGGCAAGGGCCAGCGCGGCCTGATCGTCTCGCCGCCCAAGGCCGGCAAGACCATCGTGCTGCAGCAGATCGCGAACGCCATCGCGATCAACAACCCCGAAGTCCACCTCATGGTCGTGCTCGTCGACGAGCGACCGGAAGAGGTCACCGACATGCAGCGCACGGTGAAGGGCGAGGTCATCGCCTCGACCTTCGACCGTCCTGCGGAGGACCACACGACGGTCGCCGAGCTCGCGATCGAGCGCGCGAAGCGGCTCGTCGAGCTCGGTCACGACGTGGTCGTGCTGCTCGACTCGATCACCCGGCTCGGCCGCGCGTACAACCTCGCGGCACCGGCATCCGGTCGCGTGCTCTCGGGCGGCGTCGACGCGTCGGCGCTGTACCCGCCGAAGCGCTTCTTCGGCGCGGCGCGCAACATCGAGAACGGCGGCTCGCTGACGATCCTCGCGACCGCGCTGGTCGAGACCGGCTCGAAGATGGACGAGGTGATCTTCGAGGAGTTCAAGGGCACCGGCAACTCCGAGCTGCGCCTCTCGCGCCAGCTCGCCGACAAGCGCATCTTCCCGGCGGTCGACGTCAACGCGTCGTCCACGCGCCGCGAGGAGATGCTGCTCTCGGCCGACGAGGTCAAGATCACCTGGAAGCTCCGCCGCGCGCTCGCCGGCCTCGAGCCGCAGCAGGCCCTCGAGGCCGTGCTCGGTCGCCTGCGCGAGACGCAGTCGAACACCGAGTTCCTGCTGCTCATGCAGAAGTCGGCGCCGGTGGGCGGCAATGGCAACGGCCACGGGCACGACTCCGACCACCACCGCTGATCGATGTTCGAGTCCGTCCAGGCACTGATCGCCGAGCACGCCGCGCTGCAGGAGGAGCTCGCCGACCCGGCGCTGCACGCCGATGCCGCGCGCGCGAAGAAGGTGAACCGGCGCTACGCCGAGCTCAGCCGGATCGTCGCCGCGAACGCCGCGTGGCAGCAGGCGCAGGACGACCTCGAGGCGGCGCGCGAGCTGGCCAAGGAGGATGAGGCGTTCGCCGAGGAGGTGCCGGCGCTCGAGGAGCAGCTCGCCGAGTCGCAGGAGAAGCTCCGGCGCCTGCTGATCCCGCGAGACCCCGACGACGGCCGCGACGTGATCATGGAGATCAAGGGCGGCGAGGGCGGCGCCGAGAGCGCCCTCTTCGCGGCCGACCTGCTGCGCATGTACATCCAGTACGCGCAGTCGAAGGGGTGGAAGACCGAGCTGCTCGAGCGCGACGAGTCCGACCTCGGCGGGTACAAGAACGTGCAGGTCGCGATCAAGTCCAACGCGACCGACCCGTCGCAGGGAGTGTGGGCGCACCTCAAGTACGAGGGCGGCGTGCACCGCGTGCAGCGCGTGCCGGTCACCGAGACGCAGGGCCGCATCCACACGTCGACCACGGGCGTGCTCGTCTTCCCCGAGGTCGACGAGCCCGAGGAGGTCGACATCAACCAGAACGACCTCAAGATCGACGTGTACCGCTCGAGCGGCCCCGGCGGCCAGTCGGTGAACACGACCGACTCCGCCGTGCGGATCACGCACGTGCCGACCGGCATCGTCGTGGCGATGCAGAACGAGAAGTCGCAGCTGCAGAACCGGGAGGCGGCGATGCGCGTGCTGCGCGCACGCCTGCTCGCGCGCCAGCAGGAGGAGCTCGCGGCCGCGGCATCCGACGCCCGGAAATCCCAGATCCGGTCGATGGACCGCTCGGAGCGCATCCGCACCTACAACTTCCCCGAGAACCGCATCGCCGACCACCGCACGGGCTACAAGTCGTACAACCTCGACCAGGTCATGGACGGGGCGCTCGAGCCCGTCATCGAGTCGGCCGTCCGGGCCGACGAGGAGGCCCGGCTCGCCGACCTCGGCGACCAGTAGCCCGTTCGCCCCGCCGGCCGCGCCCCGCGCGTCAGATGTGCCAGTCGACGTGCCAGTCGTGCACGCCTCGCGCCGCGTCGGCGGTCGCCGGCGACAGCGGACGAGCGACTGCCGGGATGCCGACGAGCAACGACTGCGGCGGTGCGCCCTTGGTCACCACGGCGTTGGCGCCGATGGCGCTGCCCGTGCCGATCTCGATGTCGCCGAGCACCTTCGCGCCCGCGCCCACCGTCACGCCGTCGCCGAGGGTCGGATGGCGCTTCGAGCCCTTCGGCGCACCTCGCGGCGCCTTCCCGCCGAGCGTGACCCCGTGGTAGAGCATCACGTCGTCGCCGACGACCGCCGTCTCGCCGATCACCACGCCCATGCCGTGGTCGATGAAGAAACGGCGGCCGATCGTGGCGCCGGGGTGGATCTCGATGCCCGTGAGGAATCGCGTGAGCTGGGAGACGATGCGCGCCGGCAGTCGCAGCAGGGGGACCTGCCACATGCGGTGCGCGAGGCGGTAGGCCCAGATGGCGTGCAGGCCGGAGTAGGCGAGCACCACCTCGATGCGGCTGCGGGCGGCGGGGTCGTGGGACCGAGCGGTCGCGATGTCTTCCCTGAGGCTGCCGAGGATTCCCACCGGCTCAGTCAACCAGATCGCCGCTGGGCGTCAGTCGACCAGCCCCTCGTAGAGCACCGTCGAGAGGTACCGCTCGCCGTAGCTGGCGAGGATCACGACGATGGTCTTCCCGGCGTTCTCGGGACGCTGGGCGAGCTGCGTGGCCGCGTACACGGTCGCGCCCGACGAGATGCCGCCGAGGATGCCCTCCTCGACGCCCAGTCGGCGCGCGGTCGCGACGGCCTGGTCGATGTTCACGTCGATGATCTCGTCGTAGACCTCGCGATCGAGGATGGACGGCACGAAGTTCGCGCCGATGCCCTGGATCTTGTGCGGGCCGGGCTGGCCGCCGTTCAGGATCGGCGACTCGAGCGGCTCCACGCCGACGATCTGCACCTCGGGCTTGCGCTCCTTCAGCACCTGGCCGACGCCCGAGAGCGTGCCGCCCGTGCCGATGCCGGAGACGAAGATGTCGACGCCGCCGTCGGTGTCGTTCCAGACCTCCTCGGCCGTGGTGCGGCGGTGGATGTCGACGTTGGCCTGGTTGTCGAACTGCTTGGCGAGCACGGCGCCGGGGGTCTCGGCGGCGATCTGCTCGGCGCGGGCGACGGCGCCCTTCATGCCCTCGGAGCCCGGGGTCAGCACCAGCTCGGCGCCGTAGGCGCGAAGCAGGGCCCGCCGCTCCTTGCTCATGGTCTCGGGCATCGCGATCACGACGCGGTACCCGCGGGCGGCGCCGATCATGGCGAGCGCGATGCCCGTGTTGCCGCTCGTGCCCTCGACGATCGTGCCGCCGGGCTTCAGCTCGCCCGAGGCCTCGGCGGCGTCGACGATGCCGATGCCGAGGCGGTCCTTGACGCTCGCGGAGGGGTTGTAGAACTCGAGCTTGCCGAGCACGGTGGCGCCGGCGCCATCCGTCACGCGGTTCAGCTTCACGAGCGGCGTGCGCCCGAAGACCTCGGTGATGTTCTCGTAGACCTGAGCCATGGTGCTCCCTCTCGTGACGCGGGCGTCGTGCCGCGCTCCAGCATACGGAGCACGGGTTCGGCGGGGGAGTGGGTTACATTCCATTGCGTGAATGCACCGCCCGATGCGCCCTCGTCCCGCCCGCTCCGCGACGTGCGCGACGAGACGGTGCGCGCGCTCGCGGCGGCGGGCGTGCCCGATCCCGAGGTCGACGCCGACCTGCTGCTCGGGCATGTGCTGGGTCTCTCGCGCGGCGGGGTGCACGCGAAGCTGGTCGTGGGCGCCGACGTGGGGGCGACGGATGCCGCGGCGCTGGCCGAGCTCGTCGCTCGCCGCGCGGGCCGCGAGCCGCTGCAGCACCTCACGGGCCGTGCCGCCTTCCGTTCGCTGGAGCTCGCCGTCGGCCCGGGCGTGTTCGTCCCACGTCCCGAGACCGAGCTGCTCGCGCAGCTCGCGATCGATGCGCTGCGGGCGGCCGCGGAGCCCGAGCCCATCGCGCTCGACCTCGGCTCCGGCAGCGGCGCGATCGCGCTCGCGATGGCGACCGAGGTGCCGCACGCGCGCGTCTGGGCCGTGGAGAACTCGCCCGAGGCGTTCCCCTGGACGCGGCGCAACGTCGAGGAGGTGGCCGCCGAGAACCTCGAGCTCGTCTTCGGCGACCTCGCCGTGGCGCTGCCCGAGCTCGACGGCCGCGCCGCCGTGGTGGCGTCGAACCCGCCGTACATCCCGGCCGGCGCGATCCCGCGCGACCCGGAAGTGCGGCTCTACGACCCCGAGCACGCGCTGTACGGCGGTGCCGACGGCCTCGACGTGGTGCGCGTGCTCTCACGGCGGGCGCTCGCGCTGCTGCACGCGGGCGGCACGCTCATGATCGAGCACGGCGAGGCGCAGGCGGCCGAGATCGCGGCGTTGCTGTCGGGCGACGGATGGCACGCCATCGCGCATCACCGCGACCTGACGGGTCGCGACCGGGTGACGACCGCGCGGCGCTGAGCCCGCGGCATCCGCCTCGGGACCCGCGTCAGCGGACCTGCAGACGCGCCCCGGCCTCCTTCACCGCCTGCCGTTCGGCCTTGCGGGCGTCGCGCAGCCGCTTCTCGGCCTCGCGTACCGCCTTGCGGGCCTCGCGAACGCGCTTGTCGGAAGCGATCTCGGCGGGCTCCCGGGCGAGCGCTGGGGCGGCGGGGCGCGTGCCGCCCGCGCGCTTGGCGAGGTAGTCGGCGACGCCGTCGAGCACGCGCTCGAGCCCGAACGCGAACGGGTCCTCGCCCTCGGCGAACACGCCCGCGTCGACCGCGCGGCGGAGGGCCGGGAACTCCTCGGCGGTGACGAACGCGTCGAGGATCGCCGAGCGGCCGTCGTCGATCGCCTGGGGGTCGATCCCCGCCTCGCCGGCGGCGACTTCGTACGAGCGCTCGATCGTGCTCTGCCAGCGCAGCTGCCCCGTGAGCAGCAGGATGATGGCCACACGTTCATCCTCGTCGAGCGTCGCACCCGAGAGGGCGGCGAGCATCGCATCCATCCAGGCGAGGTTGTTGGGCGTCACGGGCGTGCCCTGGATGGGGATGTCGAGCAGCCACGGGTGCTCGCGATGCACGTCGACCTGCGCGCGGCCGATCGTGCGCAGCCGGCCGCGCCAGTCGTCGGGGTCGAGCGCGGGGTCGGGCTCGGGCGGCAGGCCGATGCCGCGCTCCTGCATGAGGACGAGGAGGTCGTCCTTCGCGGTGACGTAGCGGTAGAGCGACATCGTGGTGTACCCCAACGACTGCGCGACGCGGCTCATCGAGACGGCGCCGAGCCCCTCGGCGTCGGCGATCTCGACGGCGGCGTCGACGATGCGCTCGATGCTGAGCTCACGCTTCGGACCGCGCTGCGGGTTGGCGGCCACGCCCCAGGCGAGCGCGACGCCGCGCGGCAGCTCGGGCTCGACGGGGGTGTCGGCGGTCATCCGGCTCCAATCGGCGGGCGGGGCTTGCGTCCAGTGTAGAACTGTGTATTAGTTAAACAACCGCGGATTACATACACAGTTTACGTCGCACACAGAAAGGCACGGCCATGACCCTCGCGATCGACGCGCGCGGCATCGCCAAGCGATTCCGCTCGGTCGAGGTCCTCAGCGACCTCGACCTCGCGGTCGACGCCGGCACCGTGTTCGCCCTCCTCGGGCCGAACGGAGCCGGGAAGACCACGACCATCGGCATACTCACCACACTGGTGCAGCCCGACGCCGGCACCGCCTCGGTCGCCGGCGTCGACCTCCGCACCGACCCCGAGGGGGTCCGAGCGCGCATCAGCCTCACCGGGCAGTCCGCCGCCGTCGACGGCGTCCTGACGGGGCGCGAGAACCTCGTGATGATGGGGCGGCTCTCGGGCCTCGGCGCCGCCGCCGCCAGGGCGCGGGCCGGCGAGCTGCTCGAGCGGTTCGACCTGACGGATGCCGCCGGCCAGCGTGTCGCGACGTACTCGGGCGGCGTGCGTCGACGACTCGACCTCGCCCTGAGCCTGGTCGTTCCGACCCCGGTGATCTTCCTGGACGAGCCGACCACCGGACTCGACACCCGGAGCCGGCTCGGGCTGTGGCGCACCATCCGCGACGTCGCCGAGGCCGGAGCCACGGTCTTCCTCACGACGCAGTACCTCGAAGAGGCCGATCGGCTGGCCGACCGCATCGCCGTGCTCGACGGCGGCCGGATCGCCGCGGAGGGGACCCCGTCCGAGCTCAAGGCGAGGGTCGGCGGCGAGCTCGTCGAACTCCTGGGATCCGATGACGAGGTGCTCGCGGCGCTGCCCACCGACGGCACGGTGCACGGGCTGCGGGCCGCCGTCGACGAACTCGACCGCCTCGCGCCATCCGTCGCCGGCGGGGCACGGGTCGTCATCCGGCGGCCCAGCCTCGACGACGTGTTCCTCGCCATCACCGCGCACGACGCCCAGCCGGGCCACCACGCCGAGCTCATCGCAACGAAGGGCCGATCATGACCACGCTCGTTCCCACCACCGCGACCGCCGCCGCTGCCGGGCCGGCCGCCGCCGTGCGGGCCCGCCCGTCGGGGCTCGGCGCCGAGGCCGTCTTCATCCGGCGGAGCATCACGCACTCCCTGCGCGACACCGAGGCGCTGCTCATGGCGGTGATCCTCCCGACCATGCTCATGCTGCTGTTCACCTACGTCTTCGGCGGCGCGCTCGACCCGTCCGGCGGCTACGTCGACTATGTCGTGCCCGGCATCATCCTGCTCTGCGCCGGCTTCGGGGCGAGCTCGACGGCGCTCTACGTCGCGCGCGACATGACCACGGGCATCATCGACCGATTCCGCACCATGCCGCTGCGCGCCGGCGCCGTGTTGACGGGCCACGTGGTCGCCAGCGTGCTGCGCAACCTGGTGGCGACCGGCGTCGTGATCGGGGTCGCGCTGCTCGTCGGCTTCCGCCCGACCGCGACGGGCGCCGAGTGGATCGCCGCGATCGGCCTGATCGCGCTGTACATCCTCGCGATCACCTACCTGTTCGCGGCGATCGGGCTCGCGGCGTCGAGCCCGGATGCGGCCAACGCCTACGGCTTCATCCTGCTGTTCCTGCCCTACCTGTCGAGCGCGTTCGTGCCCGTCGAGACGCTTCCCGACTGGCTCGCCTGGATCGCCGAGCACCAGCCGATCACGCCCGTGATCGAGGCGATCCGGAGCCTGCTCATGGGCACGCCGATGGGCGACGCGGCCTGGTGGGCGGTCGGATGGTGCGTGCTCGTCATCGCCGTCGCCGCGATCTGGGGCGGCCGGCTGTTCCGCCGCAAGGCGGGGCGTCGCTGAGGCGCCGGCCGCGCGGCATCCGTCACGCCCAGCCCTCGTGGCCGTGCCACGTCTAGAATCGAGCGGTCATGACTGTCATCCACGACTGCTCGGTCGAGTCCGAGCTCCTCGCCGGCATGCGCCTGGCCCGTCGCGCCATCGGCAGCGGCGAGCTCGTCGTCATCCCCACCGACACGGTCTACGGCGTGGCCGCAGACGCGTTCAGCCCCGCCGCCGTGCAGCGGCTCCTCGACGCGAAGGGCCGCGAACGCACGTCGCCGCCGCCCGTGCTCGTGCCCGGCATCCCCACGCTCGATGCGCTCGCGGTCGAGGTGCCCGAGGCGGTGCGAAAGCTCGTGGCGGAGTTCTGGCCGGGCGGCCTGACCGTCATCCTGCGCGCGCAGCCGTCGCTGCAGTGGGATCTCGGCGAGACGCGCGGCACCGTCGCGCTGCGCATGCCAGACCAGCGCATCGCGCTCGAGCTGCTCTCCGAGACCGGTCCGCTCGCGGTCTCGTCGGCGAACCTCTCGGGGATGCCGTCGGCGACCACCGCGCAGGAGGCCGCCGACATGCTCGGCGACCGCGTCGCGGTGTACCTTGACGGCGGCAGGGCCGGCGCCGGGTACGAGGCGATCGGCGAGCGCCCCGGCGACACGTCGTCGACGATCGTGGATGCCACGGGCATCGATGCCGAGGGCGCGGGCGTGCTCCGCATCGTGCGCGCCGGCGTGATCTCGCGTGAGCGGATCGCCGCGGTCGTGGGCGAGGAGCTGCTCGCCGAGCGGCCCGAGCACGTCGGCGCCGAGCCCGTCGCCGCCGAGCCGTCGGCCGGCGGCGATGCGCCCCCCGGCGGCGCACATGCAGGTGCCGGCTCGGCGGCCGGCAGCCGGACGGATGTCGCCGGGACGGATGTCGCCGAGACGGACGCCGCCGCCTCATGACGCTGTTCGTCGCCCTCGCGCTCGTCGCCGCGGTCGTGACGTTCGCCGGCTCGCTCGTGGTGTGGAAGCTGAGCCTGAAGTACCGGCTCTACCCGAAGATCCGCGAGCGGGACGTCCACACGCGGCCGACCCCACGGCTCGGCGGGATCGCGATGTTCGGCGGCATCCTCGTCGCGTTCGCCGCGGCGGCATGGGTCTCGACCCTCGGGATCGCGCGCTTCTCGATCGTCGAGATCATCTTCCAGGACCGCTGGCAGGTGCTCGCCATCCTGGTCGCCGCCGGGCTGATCGTCGCGATGGGCGTGGCCGACGACATCTGGGAGCTCGACTGGGTCACCAAGCTCGCCGGCCAGTTCATCGCCGCCGGCCTGATCGCCTGGCAGGGGGTGTCGATCGTCTCGTTGCCGATCGGCGGACCCGACGGCGGCATCACGGTGGGCTCGTCCTGGATGAGCGCGACCATCACGGTGTTCACGATCGTGCTCGTGATGAACGCCATCAACTTCATCGACGGCCTCGACGGCCTCGTCGCGGGCGTCGCGCTCATCTCCAGCGGCGTGTTCTACCTCTACTCGTACCTGCTGGTGCAGCAGACGTCGCCGACGAACTACTTCAACCTCGCGTCGCTGCTCGCGGTGCTCGTGGTCGGCGCGTGCGCGGGGTTCCTGCCGCTGAACTGGCATCCCGCGAAGCTGTTCATGGGGGACGCCGGCGCCCTGCTCGTGGGCCTGCTCATGGCGACCTCGGCCATCGCCGTCACCGGCCAGGTCGACCCGTCGCTCCTCGGCACCGACGAGCTGTTCCCCGCGTTCATCCCGATCATCATCCCGTTCGCGGTGCTGGTGATCCCCCTGCTCGACTTCGGCCTCGCCGTCATCCGTCGCCTGCGCGCCGGCAAGTCGCCGTTCGCCGCCGATCGCAAGCACCTGCACCACCGCCTGCTCGACATGGGCCACTCGCACCTGCACGCCGTGCTGATCTTCTACGGCTGGACCGCCGTCGCCTCCTTCGGGTGCCTGCTCGCGTTCGTCTTCCCGGTGTACTTCGGCATCGACTCGAGCTGGGCGTTCCTGATCCTCGGGATCGGCTTCGTGATCCTCGCGGCGCTCACGCTCGCGCCCCTCGGGCGCCGCAAGCGCCAGACCGTGGCGGCCGAGGCGGATGTCGCGACCGCGCCGTACGCGCCGGGGCTCGACGAGCTGGCCGGCGCGACCCCCCTCACCGACCCCCAGCGTCCGGCGACCCCGGGCGAGCAGCCGACAGGAGCCCGATGACCGACGCGACCCGCGATCCCGCCGACCGCACGCCCACCTCCAACCCCGTGCTGCGGAGGGCCCTGCTCTGGGGAGGACTGCTCGCCGCGGTGATCGCCGTCGTCGGCGGCGTCATCGGGTTCGCCGTGGCGGGCACGGAGGGCCTGCTGAGCGCCCTGCTCGGCACGCTCATCGCCGTCGTCTTCATGGGCATCACCGCCGCGAGCATCCTGCTCGCCAATAGCTTCGCCGGATCCGACCTCTTCGTCGGCGCCTTCTTCGGCATCGTGCTGGGCGGGTGGCTGCTGAAGTTCATCCTCTTCATCGTCCTCGTGGTGCTCCTGCGGGGTGCCGAGTGGCTCGATCCGGTCGTGCTGTTCCTCTCGATCGTCGCGGGCGTGATCGGCTCGCTCGTGGTCGACGTGCTCGTCGTGGCGCGCTCGCGGCTGCCCTACGCGAGCGACACGCAACTGCCCCCGCCGCCGTCCGACGACTGACGCGGACGCGGGCAGCGGGCCGCCCCGCGGGCTCGGCATGCGCCGATCGGCATGCGACCCGGTCGGAACGGACTTCTACACGGCGTAGCGATTCGGCAGAGCCCCGACTTCTTGCTAGAGTGTGGGAGATCCCCCACGGCTCCGCCCTGCTCAGGCATGTGCACCGAACCGTGTTCCATGTTCGTCGACGCGAGAGCCCTGCTCCACGCCCCGAAACAGGAGATAGCGCTGCTAGCTAACGCTGTGAACCTGCTGGTTCCGACTGCAACCGATGATGGTGAATTCCACGGGCCGTCGATCGAGGAGTTCTTCCCGGACCCGTTCCTGTTCGTCGACACCCCGTTCGAGATCAACCGGATCATCCTGGTCCGGTGGATCGCGGTGATCGCGCTCCTGCTCGTCTTCTGGCTCGGCACGCGCCGCATGCGCGTCGTGCCCGGCCGGTTCCAGAGCCTCGTCGAGATGGGCCTCGACCTCGTCCGGGTGAACGTCGCCGACGACCTGCTCGGCAAGAAGGACGGCAAGCGGTTCCTGCCGATCCTGACCACCATCTTCTTCCTGGTGCTGTTCATGAACATCACCGGCGTCATCCCGGGGCTCAACATCGCCGGCACGTCGGTCATCGGCGTTCCGCTCGTGCTCGCGATCGTCTCGTACGTCACCTTCATCTACGCGGGCATCAAGCAGAGCCCCGGCAACTTCTTCAAGAACTCCCTCTTCCCGTCGGGCGTCCCGTGGCCGGTGTACATCATCGTCACGCCCATCGAGCTCATCTCGACGTTCATCATCCGCCCCGTCACGCTGACGCTGCGACTCATGATGAACATGATCGTCGGCCACCTGCTGCTCGTGCTCTTCTTCGCGGCGACGCAGTTCTTCGTCTTCACGCTCGGCGGCTGGTACACCCTGCTCGGCGCGGGCACGCTGGCCTTCGGCCTCGTGTTCACGCTGTTCGAGGTGCTGGTCGCCGTCCTGCAGGCCTACGTCTTCACGCTCCTCACCGCGGTCTACATCCAGCTCGCGGTGGCGGAGGAGCACTGAACCAGGGCATCCGCCCGAACGAAACCCCAGGAAAGGAAACCCCAACGTGGACGCAACCACCGTTCTCGCTGAGATCAACGGCAACATCGCGACGGTCGGCTACGGCCTCGCCGCCATCGGCCCGGCCATCGGCGTGGGCATCGTCGTCGGCAAGACCATCGAGGGCGTGGCTCGCCAGCCCGAGCTCGCCGGTCGCCTCCAGGTGCTGATGTGGATCGGCATCGCCTTCACCGAGGCGCTCGCCTTCATCGGTATCGCGACCTACTTCATCTTCGTCTGATCCCTTTCGCAGCGAGTTAGGAGGCCACTGTGCTTCACGCAGTACTCAGGGCTGCTGAGGAGGGTCACGAGGCGGCGCCGAACCCGGTCCTCCCGGCGACCTACGACATCGTCTGGTCGGCGGTCTGCTTCGTCGTCATCCTCGTGTTCTTCTGGCGGTACGTGCTCCCGCGCATGCAGAAGCTGCTCGATGAGCGCGCCGACGCCATCGAGGGCAACATCGCGAAGGCCGACGAGGCCCAGCGCAAGGCCGAGGCCGCGCTCGAGGAGTACACCGCGCAGCTCGCCGACGCCCGCGCCGAGGCCGGACGCATCCGCGAGACGGCCCGCGAAGACGGCAAGAAGATCGTCGCCGAGGCCAAGGAGCAGGCGACGACCGAGGCGGCGCGGGTGACCGCGACCGCCCAGGCGCAGATCGAGGCCGAGCGCCAGGCGGCGCTCGTGTCGCTCCGCTCCGAGGTCGGCACCATCGCCATCGACCTCGCGTCGGGTGTCGTCGGAGAGTCGCTCTCCGACGATGCGAAGGCCAAGGCCGTCGTGGACCGCTTCCTCGCCGACCTCCAGGCGTCCGATCAGGCCGCCGCAGGGAGGACGAAGTAACCCATGGGCAGCGCAACGAGAGAGGCCCTGGCCGGCACGCGAGCCGAGCTCGCGGCGGTCGGCCGGGCCGAACTCCCGGTCGCCGGCGACCTCCTCGCCGCGACCCGGGTGATCGCCGCGACGCCGCAGCTGCGGACGGCGCTCACCGACAACGAGGCCGATCCCGCCGAGAAGCGCTCGCTCCTCGAGCGCGTGTTCGGCGGCAGGATCGCGCCGGCGGCCGTCACGCTCCTCGCGAGCGCGGCGTCGCAGCGGTGGTCCTCGGCGTCCGACTTCCTCGACGGACTCGAGGAGCTCGGCCTCCGGGTCGCGGCCGACGCCGCCGGTGACGCCGAGGTCGACGCCCAGCTGTACGCCTTCCAGCGCACGGTGGCTTCCGACGCCGAGCTCGAGCTCGCGCTCGGGTCGAAGCTCGGTTCGACCGACGCCAAGGTGAAGCTGGTCGAGCGCCTCCTGGGCCCGGTCGCCTCGCCCGCGACGGTGCTCATCGTGCGGCACCTGGTGCAGTCGCCTCGGGGCCGTCGCATCGGCGGCATGCTCCGCGAGGCGGCATCCGTGGTCGCCGACCAGCGCGGGTTCGACGTCGCGACCGTGACGTCCGCGGTGCCGCTGACCGACGACCAGATCGCCCGCCTCGAGCAGACGCTCGGGGCCCGAGCCGGTCGCCGCATCCGGTTCGACGCCATCGTGGACCCCGCGGTCCTCGGCGGAGTCCGGGTGCAGATCGGCGACGACGTCATCGACGGCAGCGTCGCCAGCCGCCTCAACGACCTGAGGCAGAAGCTTGCCGGCTGACGCCGGACGACAACGACCGGCGTCCCGCGCCGCGACATCCAGAAGCTAAGGAAATGGCAATGGCAGAACTCTCCATCAGCCCCGACGAGATCCGTTCGGCTCTCTCGGAGTTCGCCCAGGCGTACGAGCCGGGCGCGGCGCAGAAGACCGAGGTCGGCTACGTGACCGACGCGGCCGACGGCATCGCCCATGTCGAGGGCCTGCCCTCGGTCATGGCGAACGAGCTCGTCCGCTTCGCCGACGGCACGCTGGGCCTCGCGCTGAACCTCGACGAGGACGAGATCGGTGTCGTCGTGCTCGGCGAGTTCACCGGCATCGAGGAGGGCATGGAGGTGACCCGCACGGGCGAGGTCCTCTCGGTGCCCGTGGGCGAGGGCTACCTCGGCCGCGTCGTCGACCCGCTCGGCGCCCCGATCGACGGCCTCGGCGAGATCGCGACCGAGGGCCGTCGCGCGCTCGAGCTCCAGGCGCCCGGCGTCATGCAGCGCAAGTCGGTGCACGAGCCGCTGCAGACCGGCATCAAGGCGATCGACGCGATGATCCCGGTCGGCCGCGGCCAGCGCCAGCTCATCATCGGCGACCGCCAGACCGGCAAGACCGCCATCGCGATCGACACGATCATCAACCAGAAGGCGAACTGGGAGTCGGGCGACCCGACCAAGCAGGTCCGCTGCATCTACGTCGCGATCGGCCAGAAGGGCTCGACCATCGCCTCGGTGAAGGGCGCGCTCGAGGATGCCGGCGCGATGGAGTACACGACCATCGTCGCCGCTCCCGCGTCCGACCCCGCCGGCTTCAAGTACCTCGCGCCGTACACCGGCTCGGCCATCGGCCAGCACTGGATGTACGCCGGCAAGCACGTCCTGATCATCTTCGACGACCTGTCGAAGCAGGCCGAGGCCTACCGCGCCGTCTCGCTGCTGCTGCGCCGCCCGCCGGGCCGCGAGGCCTACCCGGGCGACGTCTTCTACCTGCACTCGCGGCTCCTCGAGCGCTGCGCGAAGCTCTCCGACGAGCTCGGTGCGGGTTCGATGACCGGCCTGCCGATCATCGAGACGAAGGCGAACGACGTCTCGGCCTACATCCCGACGAACGTGATCTCGATCACCGACGGCCAGATCTTCCTCCAGTCCGACCTGTTCAACGCCAACCAGCGTCCCGCGGTCGACGTCGGCATCTCGGTCTCGCGCGTCGGCGGCGACGCGCAGGTCAAGTCGATCAAGAAGGTCTCGGGCACGCTCAAGCTCGAGCTCGCCCAGTACCGCTCGCTCGAGGCGTTCGCGATGTTCGCGTCCGACCTCGACGCGGCGAGCCGTCGTCAGCTCGAGCGCGGTGCGCGCCTGACCGAGCTGCTCAAGCAGCCGCAGTACTCGCCGTACCCCGTCGAGGAGCAGGTCGTCTCGATCTGGGCCGGCACCAACGGCAAGCTCGACGAGGTTCCCGTCGAGGACATCCTGCGCTTCGAGCGCGAGCTCCTCGACTACCTCGGCCGCAACACGACGGTGCTCGCCGAGCTCCGCGACACGAACGTCCTGAGCGACGAGAACGTCGCGACGCTCGAGTCCGAGATCGACAAGTTCAAGCTCGAGTTCCAGACGGGCGAGGGCAAGCCGCTCGCGTCGGTCGGCAGCGAGCAGTTCGAGGCGATCGGCGAGGACGAGGTCGTGCAGGAGAAGATCGTCAAGGGCCGTCGCTAGTCGATTCCTTGCGTTCCCTGAGGCTCTCGGGGAACCGGCCGGACCGGCCGCGGCACCGGGAGCCTCAGGGGCAGGAACCCAGGACACAGGAGAAACATGGGAGCGCAGCTTCGGGTCTACCGCCAGAAGATCAAGTCGGCGCAGACGACCAAGAAGATCACGCGAGCGATGGAGCTCATCTCCGCCTCGCGGATCCAGAAGGCGCAGGCGCGCGTCGCCGCGTCGACGCCGTACTCCGACGCGATCACCCGCGCGGTGTCGGCGGTGGCGAGCTACTCGAACGTCTCGCACGTGCTGACCACCGAGCCCGAGCGGGTCGACCGCGCGGCGATCGTGATCTTCACGTCCGACCGCGGCCTCGCCGGCGCGTTCAACTCGCAGGTCCTCCGTGAGGCGGAGGAGCTCGCCGAGCTGCTCCGCAGCCAGGGCAAGGACGTCGTGTACTTCCTCATCGGCCGCAAGTCGGTGGGCTACTTCACGTTCCGGCGCCGCGACTACGAGCGCAGCTGGATCGGCGGGACCGACAACCCCGAGTTCGAGACGGCCCAGGAGGTCGCCGACGCGGTCCTCGAAGCGTTCCTGCGCGACTCCGCCGACGGCGGCGTCGACGAGATCCACATCGTCTACAACCGGTTCGTGAGCCGCATCACCCAGGTGCCGGTCGTCACGCGACTGCTTCCGCTCGAGGTCGTCGAGGCCGAGGAGGAGGCCACTCCGTCCGGCAGGGCCGAGGTCTTCCCGCTGTACGAGTTCGAGCCCGATGCCGAGACGGTCCTCGACGGACTGCTCCCGGTCTACATCGAGAGCCGCATCTTCAACGCCATGCTGCAGTCCGCCGCCGCGAAGCACGCGGCCACGCAGAAGGCCATGAAGTCGGCGACCGACAACGCCGACAAGCTGATCACCGACTACACGCGCCTGGCCAACGAGGCGCGCCAGTCCGAGATCACGCAGCAGATCGCTGAAATCGTGGGTGGAGCCGACGCGCTCTCCTCCTCCAAGTAGCCAAGATTCATCCAGAAGGAAGAGAACATGACTGACACCGCCATCGCGCCAGTCCCGAGCCAGACGGGCGCCGCGGGCCGTATCGCCCGCGTGACCGGCCCGGTCGTCGACATCGAGTTCCCGCACGACTCGATCCCCGACATCTACAACGCGCTGAAGACCACGATCACGATCGGCGAGGCGGCGACCGAGCTCACGCTCGAGGTCGCGCAGCACCTCGGCGACGACCTCGTCCGCGCGATCGCGCTGAAGCCCACCGACGGGCTCGTGCGCGGCCAGGAGGTGCACGACACCGGCGCGCCCATCTCGGTTCCCGTCGGCGACGTGACCAAGGGCAAGGTGTTCAACGTCATCGGCGATGTCCTCAACGCCGAGCCGGGCGAGCAGGTCGAGATCACCGAGCGCTGGCCGATCCACCGCAAGCCGCCGAGCTTCGACCAGCTCGAGTCGAAGACGCAGCTCTTCGAGACCGGCATCAAGGTCATCGACCTGCTCACGCCGTACGTGCAGGGTGGCAAGATCGGCCTGTTCGGCGGTGCGGGCGTCGGCAAGACCGTCCTCATCCAGGAGATGATCCAGCGCGTCGCGCAGGACCACGGCGGTGTCTCGGTGTTCGCCGGTGTCGGTGAGCGCACGCGTGAGGGCAACGACCTCATCCACGAGATGGAGGAGGCGGGCGTCTTCGACAAGACCGCCCTCGTCTTCGGCCAGATGGACGAGCCGCCGGGGACGCGTCTGCGCGTCGCCCTCTCGGCACTCACCATGGCGGAGTACTTCCGCGACGTGCAGAAGCAGGACGTGCTCCTCTTCATCGACAACATCTTCCGCTTCACGCAGGCGGGTTCCGAGGTGTCGACCCTGCTCGGCCGCATGCCCTCCGCGGTGGGCTACCAGCCGAACCTCGCCGACGAGATGGGCATCCTGCAGGAGCGCATCACCTCGACGCGCGGCCACTCGATCACCTCGCTGCAGGCGATCTACGTGCCCGCCGACGACTACACCGACCCCGCGCCCGCGACGACCTTCGCGCACCTCGACGCGACGACCGAGCTCTCGCGTGAGATCGCGTCGAAGGGTCTCTACCCCGCGGTCGACCCGCTGACCTCGACCTCGCGCATCCTCGACCCCCGCTACCTGGGCGAGGACCACTACCGCGTGGCGACGACCGTCAAGCAGATCCTCCAGAAGAACAAGGAGCTGCAGGAGATCATCGCGATCCTCGGTGTCGACGAGCTCTCCGAGGAGGACAAGATCACGGTGTCGCGTGCGCGCCGCATCCAGCAGTTCCTCTCGCAGAACACCTACATGGCGAAGAAGTTCACGGGCGTCGAGGGTTCGACCGTCCCGCTGAAGGACACCATCGAGTCGTTCGACGCGATCGCCCGTGGTGACTTCGACCACGTCGCCGAGCAGGCCTTCTTCAACGTCGGCCCGATCTCCGACGTCGAGGAGAAGTGGGCGAAGATCCAGAAGGAGAACGGCTGATCATGGCCGCCCTCAACGTGAGCGTCGTCTCGGCCGACCAGGAGGTCTGGTCGGGCGAGGCGGCCATGGTGGTGGCGCGCACGGTCGAAGGCGAGATCGGCATCCTGCCGGGTCACGAGCCCATGCTGGCCATCCTCGCCGGCGGCGAGGTGCGCGTCACCCTGCCGGGCGGCGAGAAGATCACCGCGAACGCGGAGGACGGCTTCCTCTCGGTGCAGTCCGACGCCGTGCAGGTCGTGGCCTCGCGGGCCGCACTCGCCTGAGAGGACGCGGATGCAGGGGGAGCAGCCGTTCGACCGCCAGTTCGGCGACCTGAGCGTCACCCAGCTCATCGTCATGGCCGGGTTGCCGGGCGCGGGCAAGTCGACGATCGGTGAGATCGTCGGCGCCCGCCTCGGCGCCACGGTCGTGTCGGTCGATCCGATCGAATCGGCGATCCTCCGAGCGGGTATCGACGCCGATCAGCCCACTGGACTCGCGGCGTACCTCGTCGCCGAGCAGATCGCCGAGAAGGAGCTCGACTCCGGCCGCACCGTGATCGTCGACGCGGTCAACGCCGCGGAGTCGGCGCGTCTCCAGTGGCGCGACCTGGCGGAGCGGTCCGACGTCCGGTTGCGCGTCATCGAGGTGGTCTGCTCCGATGCCGGGGTGCACCGGGCGCGGCTCGAGAAGCGCGAGCGGAACCTTCCGCACCTCGACGAGACGACGTGGCGGGCCGTGGAGCAGAGCCTCGAGGGCTACGCTCCGTGGACCGGCCCGTCTTCGGCCCTGCCGCGAGTCACCATCGACAGCGCGCAGTCGCTCGGCACGAACGTCGAGGCCGCGCTGGCCTTCATCGCCGCGTAGTGCTGGTCCTGCTGCCGCCCTCCGAGACCAAGCGCGACGGTGGGGACGGTCCCGCGCTGAGCCTCGTCGGGCTCACATTCCCCGGCCTCATCGAGCCGCGCCGCGCGGCGCTCGAGGCCCTTTCGGGGCTGGCGGCCGACGCCGACGCCATGATGCGGGCACTGAGGCTCGGTCCTCGGCAGGCGGCCGAGGTCGACCGGAATCGGCGCCTCGGTGAGGCGGCCACGATGCCGGCGGTCGACCGGTACACCGGTGTGCTCTACGACGCACTCGACGCTCCGACGCTCGACGAGGATGCGCGGGCGTATGCGGCACGGCACCTCGCGGTGCATTCGGCCCTGTTCGGGTTGGTCGGCGCGGGCGACCCCATTCCCGCGTACCGGCTCTCGCACGACTCGCGGCTTCCGGGGGTGCGGCTCAAGGCGCTGTGGCGCGGGCCGATCGCCGCCGAGCTCGACGCCGTCCCGGGGCTCATCGTCGACCTGCGTTCGGAGGGATACGTGGAGCTCGGGCCGGTGCCGACGCGCGACGATGCGGTCTTCATCCGGGTGGTCTCGGTCGATGGGACGGGTCGCCGCCGGGCGCTGAACCACTTCAACAAGCGCACGAAGGGGCTCTTCACCCGCGCACTGCTCGAGGATCGCCCGGAGCTCGGCGACCGCGATGATCTCATCGAGTGGGCGCGCACCCGCGGGTTCGGGCTCGAGCTCGGATCGCCGGGAACTGCGGCGCACGAGCTCGAACTCGTCGCCTGATCGGAGCCCCGGTCGCTCAGGCGACCGCCGACGTGGGCCCGCCCGCCGCGCGGAAGCACCCGGCGAGGTGATCGTCGACCATTCCGGTCGACTGCATCAGGGCGTACATGGTCGTCGGGCCGACGAAGCGGAAGCCGTGCGTGCGGAGGGCCCGGCTCATGGCCGCCGATTCCGGCGTCGTGGCGGGCACCTCGGTGAACGAGACGGGAGCGGCTCCGCGCGGCGGGGGAGCGAAGCCCCAGAGCAGTTCGTCGAGCGGTCGGTCGAGTGCGAGCGTTGCGCGCGCGTTCGCGATGGTCGCCTCGATCTTGCCGCGGTGCCGGATGATGCGCGCATCGCCGAGCAGCCGCTCCACGTCGGCTTCGGTCATGGCCGCGACCCGTTCGGGGTCGAATCCGTGGAACACCTCGCGGAACGCCTGCCGCCGCCGGAGGATGGTGATCCACGAGAGCCCGGCCTGGAACCCCTCGAGGCACAGCTTCTCGTAGAGGCGGGTCGGATCGTGCTGCGGCCTGCCCCATTCCTCATCGTGGTAGCGGCGGTACTCCGGATCGGAGGCGCCCCAGGCGCAGCGTGCCACGCCGTCGTCGCCGACGACGACCTCGGGGCGGGTCGGGCCGCTCACGCGGCGAAGCCGATGCGCTCGTGGGCCAGCAGCCACAGCTTGGTGGGAACGCCCTCGCCGCCCGAGTAGCCGGTGATGCGCCCGTCGGAGGCGAGGACGCGATGGCAGCCGACGATGATGGGCACCGGGTTTGCGCCGACGGCACCCCCGATCGCACGCGCCGAACCGGGCCGCCCGACCGCGGCCGCGAGCGCGCCGTAGGACGTGGCTTCGCCCCACCCGAGGCGGGCGAGTTCACCCCACACCGCCTGCTGGAACGGCGTGCCCACCAGCCGGACGGGGATGTCGAAGCTCGTGCGGGCGCCCGCGAAGTACTCGAGGAGCTGGTCGCGCGCCGACTCCAGCACGGCGTTCGGGCGCTCGGGGAAGTCGTCGTGGGGGAGCGTCCCGTCGCGTTCCATCGTCAGGGCGGTGAGCCGCTCCTCGTCGGCGAGGAGTTCGATGCGCCCGACGGGGCTCTCGAAGCGGAGGAGGTATGGGGAGGTCATGCTTCGAGGGTAGCCTCGGCCTCCGTCATGGACTGGCGGGAATCGGACACTGCGGAAGGTGGGACGGAACCGGACATGTCGAGGACGAGTCGACCGCGCCTCGCCTCCACCCGTCCTCCACACGCCCCGGGGGTCGACCGACTCGGCACGCGGTTGCGCCGACGATCGAGGGAGCCCATCCGGTCCGCGACGCTTCCGGGATGACGACGATCATCCGCGCCAGTGCGGCGCACGACTTCCTCGCCCTCATCCCGACCCTCGTGGGCTACCGCCCCTCCCGTTCCCTGCTGTGCGTGGCGTTCGAGGGCAACCGCACCGCAGGTGTGTTCCGACACGACCTGCCCCACGGCGCGGCCGGCCGTGATGCCCTCGTCACCGCGCTGGTCGGGACCCTCTGCCGCATGGTCCACGTCGATGCGGCGGTGCCCATCGCCTACACCGACGAATCGTTCGCCGGCGGGATGCCGGAGCGCGCGCTCCTCGAGCACCTGGTCCGGCAGGCCGAGGCGGCCGGCTTCCTGGTGCGCGACGCCCTCTGCGTCGCGGCGGACGGCTGGGGCTCGCTGCTCGACGACGCGCTGCCCGAGGGCGGCCGCTCCCTCGAGCTCGTCGACGCCAGCCCGGTCACGCGCCATCCCGAGGCGGTGCGCGATCCCGCGGAGTCCGCCGCGGCGCTCGTCCGCATCCCCGAGGCCGATCCGGCGCTCGCCCGCCGCATCGACGACGTGCTCGCCTCGCTTCGGGCCCCCGGGTTCGACGTCGTCGCGGAGGACGATCATGGAGTCGGCGATGACCCGGCCGTGCCGGTGCCCGAGGCGCTCCTCGACCTCGATGACGTCATCGGCGACGCGCTGGATCCGCTGGTGGCCGGCGAACTGCTCGCCCGTGGGAACGCAGGGCGGTCGCCCGAGATGCTCGCCTGGCTGGTGCACCTCGCCGCGTGTCCGGTGTTCCGCGATGCCATGATGCTGCAGGTCGCGTTCGGACCCGTCATCGGCGAGCTGGCCCTGGACGCCGCGGAGGACGCGCACCGCGGCGATGCGATCGGCCCCGAGGTGAATCGTGACCCGGGTGAGGCAGGGGAGTCGACCGAGGCGTTCCTCTCGAGGCTCCTGCTCGGGCATGCGAGCGTGCGTCCCGACGTGGACCGCATCGAACGCGCACTCGAGACGCTCGTCGTCGCCATCGCGAACTCGCCGGCGCCCGAACGAGCCGGGGCGGCCTGCGTCGCCGGATGGCTCGCCTGGGCGCTCGGCCGGGGCTCGTCGGCGGGCGCGCTCGTCGAGGCGGCCCTCGAGGCCGACCCGGATCTCACCATGGGCGGGCTGCTGCACCGGTTCATCGGCAGCGGGGCCATGCCCGAGTGGGCGTTCAGCCCGGCGATCCCGTCGGCCGCCGGCCGCGCCCGGTGACGCGGCGCGAATGCGACGGGCCGGGGCCGGGTGGCGCGACGCGCCCCCCGACCCCGGCCCTTCCGGCGATCAGACGCGCGCGGGCACCAGCAGGTGCTCGCCGCCGTGGCGGTGCCCGCGGAACTCCGCCGCGCGGTTCGTCGCCTCGGTGAGCACCCCGCGCAGGATCTGCTCGATCTCCTGGAACTCGGGCACGCCGATGGTCAGCGGCGGCGCGAGCTGGATGACGGGGTCGCCGCGGTCGTCGGCGCGGCAGTAGAGCCCGGCATCGTAGAGCGCCTTGGAGAGGAAGCCGCGGAGCAGGTGCTCGGACTCCTCGTCGTTGAAGGTCTCGCGCGTGGCCTTGTCCTTCACCAGCTCGATGCCGAAGAAGTACCCGTCACCGCGCACGTCGCCGACGATCGGGATGTCGAGCAGCTTCTCGAGCTCGGCCCGGAAGAGCGGCGAGTTCTCGCGTACCCGCTCGTTCAGGCCCTCCTCCTCGAAGATGTCGAGGTTCTCGAGCGCGACCGCGGCCGAGACCGGGTGCCCGCCGAACGTGTACCCGTGGTAGAACGAGGTCGTGCCCGTCTTGAACGGCTCGTAGATCTTCTCCGAGATGATCGTGGCGCCGATGGGGGAGTAGCCCGACGTCATGCCCTTCGCGCACGTGATCATGTCGGGAACGTAGCCGTAGGCGTCGCACGCGAACATGTGGCCGATCCGGCCGAAGGCGCAGATGACCTCGTCGGAGACGAGGAGCACGTCGTACTGGTCGCAGATCTCGCGCACCCGCTGGAAGTAACCGGGAGGGGGCGGGAAGCACCCGCCCGAGTTCTGCACCGGCTCGAGGAAGACCGCCGCGACCGTCTCCGGGCCCTCGAACAGGATCATCTCCTCGATGCGGTTGGCGGCCCAGATGCCGAAGGCCTCGAGCTCCTCGGACGGGGCGCCGACGTCGGCCGCGCGGTAGAAGTTCGTGTTGGGGACGCGGAAACCGCCCGGCGTGAGGGGCTCGAACATCTGCTTCATGGCCGGGATGCCGGTGATCGCGAGGGCGCCCTGCGGCGTGCCGTGGTAGGCGACCGCACGCGAGATGACCTTGTGCTTGGTGGGCTGGCCCTTGAGCTTCCAGTAGTACTTGGCGAGCTTGAACGCCGTCTCGACCGCCTCGCCTCCGCCGGTCGAGAAGAAGACGCGGTTGAGGTCGCCGGGTGCGTACCCGGCGAGCCGGTCGGCCAGCTCGATCGCGGCGGGGTGGGCGTAGGACCAGATCGGGAAGAACGCCAGCTCCTCGGCCTGCCGGGCCGCGACCTCGGCGAGGCGGCGGCGCCCGTGCCCGGCGTTGACCACGAACAGGCCCGAGAGGCCGTCGAAGTACTCGCGCCCGTGGATGTCGTAGATGTGGTGGCCCTGACCTCGTGTGATGATCGGGACGCCGTGCTCCTCCATCGTCGACTGACGCGCGAAGTGCATCCAGAGGTGGTCCTTCGCCTTCTGCTGCAACGCGGCGTCGTCGAGGCCGACGCTGCCGCGGCTGGTCGCCGAATCGAGGGTGGTCATGGGGGATCTCCTTTCGGGGCGGGCCCGCGGCTCAGCGGGTGCCCCAGTTGTAGAACTGCTTCTGCAGCTTCAGGTAGACGAACGTCTCGGTCGTCTGCACGCCGTCGAGTGCGCGGATGCGGGAGTTGAGCAGCGTGATGAGCTGCTCGTCGTTCTCGCACACGACCTCGGCGAGCAGGTCGAAGCTGCCCGCGGTGAGCACGACGTAGTCGATCTCGGGGATCGCCGCGAGCTCCTCGGCGAGCACGCGCGTGTCGCCCGCAGCGCGGATGCCGATCATCGCCTGGCGCGTGAAGCCGAGCTGCATCGGATCGGTCACCGCGACGATCTGCATCACGCCCGCCTCGGTGAGCCGCTGCACGCGCTGGCGCACGGCCGCCTCGCTCAGCCCGACCGCCTTGCCGATGTCGGCGTACGAGCGACGACCGTCGGCCTGGAGCTGCTCGATGATCGCCTTGGAGACGTCGTCGAGCTGCACCGGCCGGTGGTTCGTCGGGCGGGGCGCGTTCGTCATGCGATCGATCATGACAGTCGGGCTTGCCGATGACAAGGGATTCCGTCGATTCGTGGCTGATTCGCAACTGATTCCATTGTAGTGAGCCTTCCGCCGGGGCGCCGGGTGTGCGAACATGGTCGCCATCTCAGACCCCCGCACCCACCCCGCACCCCGGAGGACCCCGTGCCCCAGACCCTGCGCAACTTCATCGACGGCCGATTCGTCGACGCCCGCGGCGACGAGGCGCTCGAGCTCGTCGACCCTGCCACCGAGGAGGTGTACGGGCACGCGCCGATCTCGACCGCTGCGGACATCGACGACGCGTATGCGGCCGCCGGCCGCGCGTTCGAGGCGTGGGGCCAGACCACGCCGGCCGAGCGCCAGCTCGCCCTGTTCCGCATCGCCGACGCCATGGAGCGGCGCGCCGAGGAGTTCGCCGATCTCGAGTGCCAGGACACGGGAAAGCCCCGCGCGAGCCTCGTCGCGGACGAGATCCTCCAGTCGGTCGACCAGCTGCGCTTCTTCGCGGGCGCCGCGCGCAACCTCGAGGGGCGGGCCGCGGCCGAGTACCTCGCCGGCCACACGTCGTTCGTCCGCCGCGAGCCCATCGGCGTCATCGGCCAGGTGACCCCGTGGAACTATCCGCTCAACATGGCGGTCTGGAAGATCGCGCCGGCCATCGCGGCGGGCAACACGGTCGTCGTGAAGCCCTCCGACACGACGCCGCTGTCCACGCTCAAGCTCGCCGAGGTCGCGGCCGAGTTCCTGCCGGCCGGCGTGCTCAACGTCGTCACCGGCGATCGCGCGACCGGCGCCGCGCTGCTGCAGCACGCGACGCCCCGGATGGTGGCCATCACCGGATCGGTGCGCGCGGGCATGGAGGTCGCTCGTGCCGCCGCCGCCGACCTCAAGCGCGTCCACCTCGAGCTCGGCGGGAAGGCGCCCGCCATCGTGTTCGACGACGTCGACCTCGCCGCGGCCGCGGAGGGCATCGTCGCGGCCGCGTACTTCAACGCCGGCCAGGACTGCACCGCCGCCACCCGCGTCCTCGTGCACGAGTCCGCGCACGACGACCTGGTCTCCGCGCTCGTCGAGGCGGCACGGGCGAACGCGCGCACCGGGGGCCCGCGCACCGACGGCGTGTTCTACGGTCCCCTCAACAACCCGACGCAGCTCGCCCACGTGTCGGGTGTCATCGACCGCCTCCCCGACCACGCCGACATCGTGACGGGGGGTCGGCGCCAGGGCGACCGCGGGTACTTCTGGGAGGCGACGGTCGTCACGGGTCTCCGGCAGGAGGACGAGGTCGTGCAGCGCGAGGTCTTCGGTCCGGTGCTGACCGTCCAGTCCTTCCGCGAGGAGCGACAGGCGCTCGCCATGGCCAACGGCGTCGACTACGCGCTCGCCGCCTCGGTGTGGACCCGCGACCACGCGCGCGCCATGCGGTTCGCCAAGCACCTGGACTTCGGCTGCGTCTGGATCAACACGCACATCCCGTTCGTCTCCGACATGCCGCACGGCGGGTTCAAGCACTCCGGATACGGCAAGGACCTCTCCAACTACGGCTTCGAGGACTACACCCGCATCAAGCACGTGATGAGCAGCATCGGCTGACCGCCCGCCGTGGTGCCAGACTGGACCCCATGGTGGTCGGAGCGGTGCGCAGCAGGGTCGAGCCGGATGCGCCGCAGTGGGATGCCGTCGTGGGCGAGCGCTTCATCGCGGCCGTCGCCGCGCCGGCCCGCGATCGGGTGCTCACCGCGCTCGCCGAGGCGGCGTCGGCCGACGGGATCGAGCTCGAGGAACTCGTGGCGCGCATCCCCATCGGTCCGCAGGGTGCCGACGACTTCGCGCTCGTCTGGTGGCCCGAGTCCGGCGACCCCGTCACGGCGATCGTGCGCGGCGACGCCGTCGTCGACCTCGCTTCGCCGGGCGGCGCGCGTCGGCTGGACTCGCGCGGCATCACGCCATGGCACCTCGCCGAGTTCACCGCCGTGACGAGGGTCCGCATCGCAGGCCAGGCCTCGCCGCTCGAGGCGGTGCGGCAGGCCGGGCTCCGGGGCGATCCGGTGCCGTCGCGGCGCGCGTCCTTCCGTGCGGCGGCGGTCGAGTGGTCGTGGCGCGAAATGCCGTCCGGTTCGGGCCCGGTCGCCGGCGACCCCGATGCCGACACGGTGCTGAGCGGTAACCGCCCGCCATCGGGCGGGCCCAGGCCCGGAGCGATCGACGCACGGCCGAACGCCGAGGGCCCGTCGACGGTGCCCATCCGGATCGTGGTCGACGACACCATCCGCTACGTCCGCGGCGACGCCGCCGAAGCCGACACCGTGATCTCGGCCGGGCTGCGCGCGCACGACGATCGGGATGACGGATCGGCCGACGACGACGTGCGAGCGGATGCCGCGGCATCCGTCGACCGGCGCGTCGCCGTCGCCCGGTACCGCGTCGGCGGCGGCGAGTCCATGCCGATCGAGGTTCCCGTCTACCTCGGCCGCAATCCGAGCGCTCCGCGCGTGGCGACCGGGCCGGTGTCGCTCGTCCGGGTCGACTCGCCGACCGGCGTCGTGTCGTCGACGCACCTCGAGCTGCGCGCCGAGGGGCGCCGGCTCGTCGCGACCGACCTTCGCTCGACGAACGGCACCGTGGTGCGCTCGGCCACCGGGACGCGGCGACTCCGGCCCGGCGAGTCGCTGGTGGTCACGCCCGGCACCACACTGGAGCTCGGAGGAGAGTCGGTCGTCGAGATCCTCCCCGCCGTCGACGGCGTCGAGGCGACATCCGGGAACGGACAGGGGGGAACCACGTGACGCAGATCGGCAACGGCAACAGCCGGCACGCCGTGACCCTGCCCGACGGCACCGAGGTCACGCTCTCGTGGGCGGCCGCGACCGACACGGGACTGCGCAGGGCCGTCAACGAGGACAGCTTCGTCGCGCAGGCCCCGGTGTTCGCCGTGGCCGACGGCATGGGCGGGCACGCCGCGGGCGACTTCGCGAGCGCGGCGGTCGTGACCCGGCTCGCCGAGCACGGCGGCAAGTCGTCGGTCGGCACAGCCGACATCGACGGCTCCCTCCGGCTCGCGGTCCAGGACATGGGCCGCGGCGCAGGGGTGACCGACGAGGGCAGCGGCACGACCGTCACCGGCGTGGCGCTCGGCGTGATCGGCGACGAACCCGCCTGGATCGTGTTCAACATCGGCGACTCTCGCGTCTACCGCCTCGTCGGCGGCGTGCTCGAGCAGCTGACCGTCGACCACTCCATCGTGCAGGAGCTGGTCGACGCCGGGCAGATCACGCGCGAGGAGGCCGACACGCACCCGCACTCGAACGTCATCACGCGCGCCGTCGGCTTCCACGAGGCACCGATCCCCGACTACCGGGCGATCGCGCTCGAGGAGGGCATGCGGCTGCTCGTCTGCTCCGACGGGCTCACCAAGGAGCTCACCTCCTACGGCATCCGGCACTTCCTGATCTCCGGCCGCCGGCCCGAGCAGGCGGTGCGCCAGCTCGTCGAGGCCGCGGTCGGCAACGGCGGCCGCGACAACGTCACGGTCGTCGTGGTCGACGTGCTGCGGGTCGTCCGGCGAGAGCACGCCGAGGCCGCCGGGGCCTGAGCCGGGCGCGCGCACGCGCGGCCTCGGCAGCGCCTGGGGACAGCCTGCATGCGAGGCATCCGTCGACCCTACAATTGGGGGGCGGTGCGCCGCACCCGAGGACACCGACGACGCTGGGAGGAACGTGTCGAGGCGACTGCCGTCAACGCCGCCGAACCTGCCCGGCTTCTCGTTCATCCGCGTGCTCGGATCGGGCGGCTTCGCCGACGTGTTCCTCTACGAGCAGAACATGCCGCGTCGCCTGGTCGCCGTCAAGGTGCTCCTCGCCGAGGTCGTCAACGATGAGGTGCGGCAGATGTTCCAGGCCGAGGCCAACCTCATGGCGCAGCTGTCGAGCCATCCGTCGATCCTCACGGTGTACCAGGCGAGCGTCGCCGCCGACGGCCGCCCGTACCTGGTCATGGAGTACTGCTCCGCGACGCTCGGGCAACGGTACCGCGCGGTGCAGCTGCCGATCGCCGAGGTGCTCTCGATCGGGGTCCGGGTCGCCAGCGCGGTCGAGACCGCGCACCGGCAGGGCGTGCTGCACCGCGACATCAAGCCGTCGAACATCCTCACGACCGCCTACGGGCACCCCGTGCTCTCCGACTTCGGCATCGCGTCGACGCTCGGCCAGGCCGAGGCGAGCGACGCGGTCGGCCTCTCGGTGCCGTGGTCGGCGCCCGAGGTGCTGCTCGACGAGGTCGCCGGCACGGTGGCGAGCGAGGTCTGGTCGCTGGGGGCGACCGTGTACTCGCTGCTCGCAGGCCGCAGCCCGTTCGAGGTGCCCGGCGGAGACAACGGCACGATGGCGCTCGTCGCTCGGATCGAGAAGGCGAAGCCTCCGCCCACGGGCCGCGCCGACGTCCCGGCCAGCCTCGAGGCGGTGCTCTCGCGGGCCATGTCCAAGCGGCCGTCCGCGCGCCAGGCGAGCGCGCTCGAGTTCATCCGCGACCTGCAAGCCGTCGAGGAGGAGCTCGCGCTGCCCCAGACGCCGCTCGAGGTCGCGATGGACGACTGGGCGATCGCGACGGCCGTCGACCTCGACGAGCGAACCCGCATCGGGGCGGGCTCGACGGTCGGTCCCGAATCGTCGCGGCGGCGTCGGCGCCGGTCGGCGACCGTCACGCGATCGTCCGCGCACACGGGCGACTCCCGCTCGCACGGCTCCGCCTCGAACCGCGCGGGAGGCGCGCCGCCCACCACGCGGCGCCTCCTCATCGGCGTCGCGGTCGCGGCGGCGGTGTTCGTTGCCCTCGTCGGGGCCGGCCTCCTCACGCTCGTCCGCGGCGCCGGCACCATCCCGGTGGTCACCGACGTCAGGGCCGAGACGGATGGCACGGCCGTGGTCTTCTCCTGGGACGATCCCGGCGGACTCCGCCAGGGCGACGCCTACGTCGTGACCGTCGACGGCCGGGAGTGGCCGCCGCAGCGCGAGGCGACCCTCTCGGTGACGGCCGAGGAGCCCGGCCGGGTCTGCGTCAGCGTCACGGTCTCACGTGACGGCAAAGCGGGCGCGCCGAGCGCCGAGCGGTGCGCCGAGGTCGAGGTTCCGTGATGGACGTGCGGGGGATCTGGCGTCGGCGTCGCTCGGCGCTGATCACGGGCGCGTCGATCGGCACGGTGGTGGCGGTCGTCGCTGGGATCGCGGCGGCATCCGGGGGCTACACCGCGCAGCGCGTCGACCTCGGCGATGCGGCCGTCTGGGTCGCCAACGACACGTTGCAATCGGTCGGCCGCGCGAACACCGCGCTGCTCGAGCTCAACACCGTGGTCGAGACGGGCGGGACGCGGGCCGAGGTCGTCCAGCAGGGCTCGACGGTGCTCGTGCTCGATCCGGGCCGCGCGAGCGTGGGGATCGTCGACCCCACGACGTCGACGGTCACCGACACGGTCGCGGTGCCGCCCGACGAGGCGGCGCTGGCCCTGACCGGTGACGACGTCGTGGTGACCTCCGACGGCGGCCTCTGGGTGCAGCCCATCGGCGAGTTCGGCGCCTTCCACAGCGAGGACGAGCCCGCGCTCTCCTTCGGACGGCAGTCGGTGGTCTCGGTCGACGACGCGGGCCGCATCCTCGCCTTCACGCCGTCGACCGGCCAGGTCGCGCGGGTCCTCGTCGACGACCCCGACTCGATCGACGCGACCTGGCGGCTCGACCGGCTGGAGGAGCCCGCCGAGGCCCAGATCACGTCCGTCGGCGGACGATGGGCCGTGCTCGACGAGCGCAGCCGCCTGCTGCAGCTCGAGGGCGATCGCAGGGTCGACCTCTCCGACCTCGTCGACGACACCGACGAGCCGGTGCTGCAGCGGCCCTCGCTCGACGGCGACGGCGTCGTCGTGGCCACGCGCGAGCTCCTCATCGAAGTGCCGTTCGACGGGTCCGACCCGGTGGTGCTGTTCGACGAGGCCTCGGGCGCGCCCGCGACGCCGGTGCGGCACGGTGCGTGCCTGCACGCGGCGTGGGGCGACGGGTCGGTCTGGCGAGCGTGCGGCGACCGACCCGGGAACGACGCGAAGCTCGAGAGCGCCCTGCGCGGCGCGTCGCTCGCGTTCCTCGCCAACGGCGAGTCGCTCGTCCTCAACGACCACCGCTCGGGGCGGAGCTGGGCGGCCTCCGGCGACTACGGCCTGATCGACAACTGGGACGACCTGCTCGCCATCGAGCGCGACGACGAGACCGTCGAGCAGAACGACCCCGACACACCGCCGGCGATCGAGAAGAGCCAGGTGGCGCCGGTCGCGGTCGACGACGCGTTCGGGGCTCGTGCCGGCCGGTCCACGCTCATGCCCGTGCTGCTCAACGACTACGACGCCAACGGCGACGTGCTGGTGATCTCGGGCGTCGAGGGCGACCTGCCTCCCGGCGCACGCCTCGACCTCGTCGCCGACCGGCAGCAGGTGCAGCTCACCCTCGACGACGCGGCGACCGGCACGTTCGCCGTGCGCTACGCGATCGACGACGGTCGCGGGGGCAGCGCGCAGGCGAACGTCGCCGTGACGGTCCGCGCGCCCGACGAGAACGCGCCGCCGCAACAGGTGCGCCAGAGCCGCGCCGTCGTGGAGGTCGCGGGCCGGGTCACCGTGCCGGTCCTCGGCGAGTGGGTCGACCCCGACGGCGATCCCGTGTTCCTCCGGTCCGCGGGCGTGGACGGTCCTGACACGGTGATCTCCACCGCCGACGGCGTCGTCCAGTTCGACGAGCACGACGGCGAGGGGGCGACCCGGCCGGTCTCCCTCGTCGTGTCCGACGGCCGCGACGACGGCGTCGGCACGCTCGAGGTGGCCGTCCGCGCGGTCGGCGAGGCTCCGCTCGTCGCCGACTCGTTCGTCGCCCTGGCGACGGTCGGCCAGGAGATCGTCCTCGAGCCGTTGCGGCACGTTCGCGGTGGATCGGGCGAGCCGCGGCTGTCCGCCGTGCCCGCGAAGCCCGAGGCGCGGATCACGCCCGACTTCGACGGCGGCACGTTCCGGTTCGTCGGCGAGGCCGTACGCACGCACTACCTCGAGTACACCGTGACGGATGGCGCGCAGACCGCGACCGGACGCGTCCGGGTCGAGGTGTCCGCGCCTCCCGCGCGCGACACCACGCCGATCACCGTGCCGCACACCGCGTTCCTCCGATCCGACCAGCCCACGGATGTCGACGTGCTCGCCACCGACATCGACCCGACCGGCGGCGTGCTGATCATCACCGCGACGGGCGAGGCGCCCGACGACCCCGGCGTGCGGGTCGAGGTCGTCGAGCATCGTGTGCTCCGCGTCACGCTCACGCGGCCGCTCGAGACGGGTTCGGCCACGTTCGGCTACCGCGTGAGCAACGGCCTCGCCGAGGCCGAGGGAGAGGTCACGGTCGTCCAGGTGCCCGAGCCCGACCTCCTCCAGCCGCCGGTGGCGACCGGCGAGAGCGCATCGGCCCGGACGGGCGACGTCATCGACATCGCGGTGCTCGACAACGACCAGCACCCCGATGGCGACGAGCTGATCCTCGCCCCCGACCTCGTCGAGGGGCCGCAGTCCGGGCTGCTCTTCACCGCGGGCGACCGTCTGCGCTACCACGCGCCCGACCAGCCCGGCGAGTTCACGGCGGTCTACCGCGTCGAGGGACCCGACGGCCAGTACGCGACCGCACCGGTGCGCATCACCGTCCGCGAGGCCGACGTGTCGACCAACACGGCGCCGGTGCCGCGTACCGCCACCGCGAGGGTCCTCTCGGGCGACACCGTCCGCATCCCCATCCCGCTCGGAGGCACCGACCCCGACGGCGACTCGGTCCAGCTGCTCGGGCAGGAGTCCAACCCCGAACGGGGCTCCGTCGTCGCGCGAGGCCCCGACTGGCTCGAGTACCGCGCCGGCGAGTACTCGGCCGGGACCGACGCGTTCTCGTACGCCGTCGTCGACGCGCTCGGGGCACGCGCGACGGGCACCGTGCGCGTCGGCGTGGCGCCGGCACTCGACGGCGCCCGCTCGCCGGTGGCCGTCGAGGATGTCGTCACGGCGCGCCCGGGCCGCACCCTCGTGGTCCGCGTGCTCGAGAACGACTCGGATCCCGACGGGTCGGCGTTGAGCGTCGAGTCCGTGGAGCCCGTGACCGACGGGGCGACCGCCGAGATCGAGGGGCAGACCGTGGTGGTCGACGTGCCCGACCAGGAGGGCCAGTACGGCTTCATCTACACGATCGAGAACGAACGGCTCGGTTCCGCGTCGACGTTCCTGCGGATCGAGGCCGACGCCGACGCGCCGCTCGCGCGGCCCGAGGCATCCGACGTCGTCCTCAACCTCGTCGACGTGCTCGACGAGGAACGCGTCGACGTCGACGTGCTCGAGGGCGTGTTCATCGCCGACGCCGACGCCGGCGACGCCGATGTCGCGCTGGTGCCCGGCTACGAGGACGGCGCTCGCGTGGCCGGCGACGGCACCATCAGCGTCGAGGTCCGCGATCGGCGCAGGATCGTGCCGTTCTCCGTCGGCCACCCCGACGACCCCGACCTGCGCGCCCACGCCTTCATCTGGGTGCCCGGCCGTGACGACGCGCTGCCGCAGCTGCGGCGCGACGCGCCCCAGGTCCGGGTCACGACCGGCGAGGAGGTCCTCCTCGACCTCGAGGACTACGTCGTCGCGGCCTCGGGTCGCCCGGTGCGCCTGACGGATGCCGCGACGGTGCGAGCCTCGCATGACGACGGCAGCGACCTCGTCGTCGATGCCGACACGATCCGCTTCCGCAGCGAGGAGGGCTACTTCGGGCCCGCGTCGATCTCCTTCACCGTGACCGACGGCGAGTCGGCCGACGCCCCCGGGGCGCGCACCGGGACGATCGTCATCCCCATCGACGTGCGACCGCAACCCGGCCAGCCGCCGACCTTCACCGGCGGCATGCTCGAGTTCGAACCCGGCCAGACGCGCTCGATCGAGCTCGAACGCCTCACCAGCCGCCCCGACGAGGACGGACCCGAACTCCGCTACAGCGTCGTCGGTCCGGTGCCCGAGGGGTTCGAGGCCGTGCTCGACGGCGACGAACTGCGCGTCCGCGCACTGGAGTCGACACGGCAGGGCACGCGCGCCACGATCACGATCGGCGTGGCCGCCGGCGACGTGCAGGGCACGCCGGGGCGCATCGAGCTGCGGGTCGTCCCGTCCACCCGACCGCTGGCCCAGCCGGCCCCCGACGACGCAGTGGCGCCGCGCGGCCAGACGACGACCGTCGACGTGCTCGCCAACGACGGCGCCGGCAATCCCTTCCCGGGCACGCCGCTCCGCGTGGTCGGAGTGCGCGGCCTGGACGCGGCGAGCCTGCCGGCCGGCGTCTCGATCACGCCGAGCGCCGATCGCTCGCAGCTCGCGATCACGGTGTCGCCGACCGCCGCACCGGTGAACACGACCATCCAGTACCAGGTCGCCGACGCGACCGGCGATCCCAGCCGCTACGCGTGGGGCAGTGCGACCATCTCGATCCAGGACCGACCCGAGCCGATCGCCGACGCGCGCATGACGGCGTTCCGGGACGGCGCGATCGACCTCGCGTTCGCGGCGGGCGCCGCGAACAACTCGCCCATCGAGGGGTACCGCATCGCCCTGCTCGACCCGTCCGGCGGCGAGGAGCTGCGCGTGTCCGAGTGCGTAGCCACCACGTGCACCGTGCCGACGCCCGGCAACGGGCCGGGCGCCGCGGTCGACGTCCGCATCCAGGCGCGCAACGGCATCGGCCTCTCCGATCCCGTGGAACTGCCGACGCCCGTCTGGTCCGACGTGATCCCGCCGGCCGCCGCCGGGTTGCGCGCCGTGCCGCTCGACGGCCGGCTCCGCGTCGAATGGCAGCCGGTTCCGGTCGGCTCGGGCAGCGACATCCAGTCCTACGTCGTCACCGTCGCCGGCTCGCCCGTCGAGATCCCGGCGTCGCGCGCCTGCACGGCGTCGCTCTGCTCCATGCAGTCGCAGGAACTCGTCAACGGCAGCACCGTCGACGTCACGGTGAGCGCGCGCAACGGTGCCTTCCCCGCGCTCGCCGCCTGGACAGAGACGAGCACGAGCGGCACGCCGTTCGGCTCACCCGTCTCCGGCGAGATCTCGGTCTCGGCCGACGCGGTCGCCGGCTCGGTCGTCGTGTCGTGGTCGCCCTTCGACGGCAACGGCGATGCGATGGGCGGCTACTTCGTGCAGCGACTCGTCGAGGGCGAGTCATCGGTGCCCACCGGCGCCCAGGCCTGCTCGGTCAGCTCGCCCGCACCCGGCACGGTCGCGGCCCCATCCGTCGGCGGCGTCGTCGCCGAGGTGGTGCGCGTTGGTCCGGATGCCGCGAGCGTGCAGTTCGCGGGCACGGCCACCGAGTCGGCGCGGTACTCCTTCATCGTCTGGGGCTACAACCGGGCCGGGTGCGTGCACACCGATGTCGCGAGCACCGTCGTGCGGCCCGCCCCCGGTGCGGTCGTCGACGTCCGGAGCACCATGGCGTGGCTGAACGCCGAGACCTGGGACCGCTACATCGACGACGTCGACGCCGGCACGCGGCGCCTGCAGATCATCGCCGTCGCTGCCGACGGCACGCGCATCGGCTCGCCGACCGACTTCGGCGGCTCGGGCTGGCTGCGGCAACTGCTCAACCGGCCCTTCGGCGAGACCGCGCGGTTCCAGGTGCGCTCGTGCTCGGTGTGGGGGTCGTGCGGCCCGTGGTCGCAGACCATGCCCTCGGGGGAGTCGCCCACGCTCACGTTCGCGCTGCCCGGTCGCGCGTACGACGCGGCGACCACGACGTGGTCGTGGACCGCCGATCCGGCGAACAACGGGCTGCCCGCGGCGTACCGGTGCGGCACCGAAGGCGATCGGGTCGGCCGTCAGGCCCAGTCCGCGACCTCCTGCCAGGTCCCGGGCGCCAAGGCCGGCGATGCGGTCTGGTTGGATGTTGAGGTCGCGGGCGTCACCGCGAGGTTCGTGGCGCGATGAGGCAACGGGAGGGGCACGCATGACCATGACTCCGGAGGACGCGACGCGGTTCGCGGCGAACCTGGATCGGCTCGTGGGCGCCGTCGAGGAGGTCCTCCTCGGCAAGAACCGCGTCATCCGGCTCGCGTTCACCGCGCTGCTCAGCGAGGGACACCTGCTGCTCGAGGACGTCCCGGGCACGGGCAAGACCTCGCTCGCGCGCGCCATGGCGCAGTCGGTCGCCGGCACGAGCAACCGGGTCCAGTTCACGCCCGACCTCCTGCCCGGCGATATCACGGGCGTCTCGGTCTACGACCAGCGCTCGGGCGTGTTCGAGTTCCACCCCGGCCCGGTCTTCGCGAACATCGTCCTGGCCGACGAGATCAACCGCGCGAGCCCGAAGACGCAGTCGGCGCTGCTCGAGGTCATGGAGGAGGAGCAGGTGACCGTCGACGGGCAGACGCACCACGTCGCACGCCCCTTCATGGTCATCGCCACCCAGAACCCGGTCGAGCAGGCCGGCACCTACCGGCTGCCCGAGGCGCAGCTCGACCGGTTCCTGATGCGCACCTCGATCGGCTATCCCGACCACGCGTCGACCATCCGCATCCTCGAGGGGACCGACCAGCGGGCGCACGACCAACGCGTCGAGGCCCGGTTGCGTGCCGACGAGATCATCGAGATGGCCGCGCTGGCCCGCACGGTCTACGTCGACCCGACGATCCACGACTACGTCTCCCGGCTGGTCGATGCGACCCGCACGGCCAAGGAGGTGCGGCTCGGGGTCAGCGTCCGCGGGGCCCTCGCGCTGGTCCGCGCCTCCAAGACGCACGCCGCCGGCCGGGGCCGGCATTACGTCGTGCCCGACGACGTGAAGGCGCTCGCCGAGCCGGTGCTCGCCCATCGCCTCATCCTCGACCCCGAGGCGGAGTTCGACGGCGTCACCGCGTCGAACCTGATCGCGCAGGTGCTCATCGAGACGCCGCCCCCGTCTGCGAGGCAGGCCGGGTGACGTTCCACACGCGTTCGACGATCCCCGAGGAGGCCGCGAGGGAGGGCCTGCTCGCGGTGGTCATCGAGCGCGCCGTCGTGGCGGCCCGCGCCGCGGCATCCGTCGTCGACCGCTGGACCGGCGCGGTGCGCGGCGTCGTCACGCCGCTCGGCTGGGGCGCGGTCGGCGGCGCGGTCGCCTCGCTCATCCTCGGGTACGGGTGGGGCTGGACCGAGCTCGTGACGATCGGCTGGGGGCTGGCCCTGCTCGTCGCGCTCGCCTCGGCGTGGCTCGCGGGCCGCGGCGCGGGCAGCATCGAGCTCACCCTGCCCGTGGACCGGGTCGCGGTCGGGGAGGCCGCAGAGGCGCGGCTGGTCGCCCACAACCCGGGCCGGCGGCGCTTCTCCGGCGCCCGCCTGGAACTGCCGGTGGGCCAGCGGGTGCTCACCCGCATGATCCCCGCGCTGCCGCGGGGCGGGTCGGTGGACGAGCGCGTGGCGATCCCGACCGAGCGGCGCGGCGTCATCCCCGTCGGGCCGGTCCGCACCGTGCGAGCCGACCCCGTCGGCCTGATGCGGCGCGAGATCGTCTGGTCGGGCGTGCGGATGCTGCACGTGCACCCCCGCACGGTCGCGGTCTCGCCGCTCAGCACCGGGTTCCTGCGAGACCTCGAGGGAACGCCGACGCGCGACCTGACGGTGAGCGACATCGCCTTCCACGCGCTGCGGGAGTACCAGCCCGGCGACGATCGCCGGTACATCCACTGGCGCAGCTCGGCCAAGACGGGGACCTTCATGGTGCGCCAGTTCGAGGAGACGCGCCGGAGCCGGCTCATGGTGCTCCTCGACCTCGCCGCCGATGCCTACGACGACTCCGACGACTTCGAGCTCGCGGTCAGCACCGCCGCGTCGCTCGGCGCCCGCGCCATCCGCGACGCCCGCAGCCTCAGCTTCGTGACCTCCGCGCCGGTGCGGTCCATCCCCGAGCGCACGCGCGCGGAGCGGGCCGAGCGGTCGCGCACGGCCCGGGCGCTCCCGCGCGGAGCTGCGATGCGCGAGCTGCCCACCGCGTCGCGGGACCGGCTCCTCGATGCGCTCTGCCTCGTCGAGGTCGACGAGCGCGCGACCGGCCTCGCCGACACCGTGCGGGCGGCGGCCGAGACGGTGACCGGCGTGTCCCTCGCCTTCCTCGTCACGGGAGCCGCCCGGACCGTCGCCGATCTCCGCGCCGCCGCCGCCCGGCTCCCGCTGGGCGTCGCCGGCGTCGTCGTGCGCTGCGCCGACGAGGGCGAGGCGAGCGCTCGCTCCGTCGGCGGCCTGTCGGTGTTCGACATCGGGTACCTGGACGACCTCCGGGCGATCCTCGCCAGAACGGCGTCGGTGGCATGAGCGGGCCGGCAGACCTGCGCCGGATCGACCCGGGCGCGACGGCGCGGATGCTGCGCGCCCGCCCTCGGGGACTCCGCGGGCAGAGCGCGCTGTCGGTCGCGGTCACGGTGGCCATGGTTGCCGCCATGCACCTCGCGGCGATGATCCCGTGGTGGCCGACGTACGAGAGCGGCGCCTTCGTGGTCGCGGCCGTCGTCGGCGTCGTCGCCGGGTGCGCCGTGGGCCTGCTGGGCGCCGCGTACGCGTGGCCGTCGTGGGCGGTCGCGTCGGGCATCGTCGGCGCCTTCCTCGTGCTCGGGGTGCCGGTGGCCGTGCCAGGCCGGGCGTACGGCGCCGTGCTGCCGACGGCGGAGGGCCTGGTCGAGCTCGTGACGGCGACGGCGCTGTCGTGGAAGCAGCTCGTGACGATCTCGGTGCCCGTCGGGTCGTACCAGGCGCTGCTGGTGCCGCCGTTCCTCCTGGGCCTGATCGCGTCGGCCGTCGCGGTGACGATCGCCCTGCGCACGCGGCGGCCGGCGTGCGCCGTCGTCCCGCCGGCCGTCGTCCTCATGGCGGGGATCGCGCTGGGGGTCGTCCACGACGACCTTGCGATCGAGGCGGGGCTCGCCTTCCTGCTCACCTGTGCGGCCTGGCTCGTCCGAGTGGCCATCGCGGAGCGGCGCAGCGCGGTCCTCGAGCGGCCCGGCGACGCCGCGATCGTCGACGTACGGCGGATCGTCGGCGCCACTGCCCTCACGGCCGTCGCGCTCGTCGGGGCGACGGCCGCCGCGTTCGCCGTGCCGCCCGGGCAACGCGACGTGATCCGCGCCGAGCTGCAGCCGCCGTTCGCGCCCGACGACTACGACAGCCCCCTCGCGGGCTTCCGGTCTGCGTTCGACCCCGAGGTCGCCTCGAACGAGATGCTCGCGGTGAGCGGACTCCCCGAGGGGGCGGGCATCCGCGTCGCGACGCTCGACACGTACGACGGCGTCGTCTACTCGGTCGGCGGTGGCGACGGCTCCGCGGCGTCCGGGCAGTTCGCGCGGCTGCCCTACCGCCTCGACCAGTCCGATACCCCCGGCGACCCCGTCCGCCTCGACGTCGACGTCCTCGACTACGACGACGTCTGGGTGCCCGGGGTGGGCCGGCTCGAGCAGATCGAGTTCGATCGGCTCCCACGCGGTCCGACGCTGGCCGAGGAGTTCCACTACAACGACGTGACCGGGACCGCCGGCGTCCGCTCCGGGCTCGAGCGAGGCGACGAGTACTCCGCGCGATCCGTGGCCGCGCTCGAGACCGTCGACCTCGCGACGCTCGAGCCCGGCGGCGCGGTCCTGCCAGACGTCCCCGAACTGCCCGACGAGCTCGCACGCCTGCTCGACGAATGGGCTCCCGCATCCGATCCGCAGGGCGTGCGCCTCGCGGCCGTGATCGCGGGATTCCACCGCGAGGGCTACGTCAGCCACGGACTCGAGGGCGAGGAACCGAGTCGCTCGGGCCACGCGATCGACCGGCTCGCCGAGCTCGCGACGGCGAAGCCGATGATCGGGGACGGCGAGCAGTACGCGGTCGCCGCCGCGCTCATGGCTCGCAGCATCGGATTCCCCGCGCGCGTCGTGGTGGGCTACCTCCCCGCGCGAGACGCCGAGCCCGTCGCCGGCGCGCGAGTGTTCCTGAGCAGCGACCTGCAGGCGTGGATCGAGGTCCAGTCCGACGAGGGAGCGTGGATCCAGGTCGACCCGAACCCGGAGCCGCGGGAGATCCCCGAGCGCCAGCCGGACGAGCCGACCATCGTGTCGCGCCCGCAGTCGGCGCTTCCGCCGCCCGAGGATCCGACGCCGGTCGACGACCTCGCTGCCGAGCCCGACCCCGGCGGTGACGATGCCGACGACGCGAACGAATGGCTCGTCGCGCTCATGGAGGTGCTCAGGACCATCGGCCTCGTGCTGGCGGTCATCCTGCTGTTCGCGACGCCGTTCGTCGCCATCATCCTCGCGAAGTGGCGACGCCGGCGACTGCGCCGTCGCGCCGCGACCGCGGTCGAGCGCATCGAGGGCGGATGGGAGGAGTTCACCGACACCGCGGCGGATTACGGCTATCCGATCGTCCCGACCGCCACGCGGGCGGAGCAGGCCGCGACCGTCGGGGGACTCGGGCCGCTCGTGCTCGCCGCGGTCGTGGACCGCGCCGTCTTCGCGCCGGACGGACCCGCGGAGGGCGACGACGACCGGGTGTGGACGGCGGTCGACGAACTGCAGCGCCGGCTCGCCGAGCCGCGCCGGTGGCGGGAGCGCCTCCGTGCCGCGGTCTCGCTCGGCTCGCTCGGCGGGTACGCTGGCTCGCGGAAGGGAGCCGGGTCGTGAACTGCCGGATCTGCGGGGCGGAGCTGCCCGAGGGCGCGATGTTCTGCGGCGAGTGCGGGAGCTCGACGTCGGCGACGCCCGAGTCCCGCCGACCGCTCGACCCGCGGCCGGGCGACACGTACGTCATGCACCGCTCGGAGAGCGGCGTCATCAGCATCCCCATCGAGGACCTGCCTCCGGTGGAGGACGAGCCGGCCGCGGTCGAGTCCGCTGCAGAGGACGCGTCGGGCGTCATGCCGGAACCGGCGGTCGAAGGGCCTCGTGCCTCGGAACCCCCGACCGCGCCCGACGCACCCCGCTTCGTGCTGACGTTCAGCACCGGCGAGGTCGTGACGGTGTCCGGCGACGGACTCATCGGACGCCGCCCGGTGCCGGAGCCCGGCGAGGCCTTCGCGCACCTCGTGCAGATCATCGATCGCGGTCTCTCGGTGTCCAAGACGCACCTCGAGTTCGGGGAGCACGACGGCGGGCTGTGGATCGCGGATCGGTACTCGTCCAACGGCACCGTCGTGCGCCGCCCGGGCGAGACCGGGTTGCGGTGCGAGCCGGGGCGCCGCGTGCTCGTTCCGCGCGGCAGCCGGGTGGAGATCGGCGAGCAGGCCTTCACCGTGGCCTGACGCCGGCCACGCCACCCATCCTCCCCAGTCGACCGCGGCGGCGTCGTCGACCCCCGTCGCGTCGGGGAACGGACCTGCGGCGGTCGTCGCTGCTGGAATGGGCGCGTGCTCGATCGCCCGACCCCCGCCGGCCCGGCGTCACTCGCGCTGCCCGCGCCCGCACCGCAGCCCGCCCGACCGGGGTTCCCGTGGATCGCCTCGATCGCCCCCGTCGTCGGTGCCGTCGCCATCTGGGCGATCACCGGATCGGCGTTCGCGCTGCTCTTCGCCGCGCTCGGTCCGCTGGTCGCGGTCGCGACCATGCTCGACGCCCGGCGGCACTCCGCCAGGGCGCGAGCTCGAGCCCTCGCCACGAGGCGAGACTCGCGCGACCGGCTGCGCGAGGAGATCGAGCGACGGCACGGGCTCGAACGCGACGCGCGTGGCGGAGCACGCCGTCGGCGCGGAACGCGGCACACCGCGCCGTGCCCGCGTGGCACCTCCCGGTTCCGCGCACGGTCGCGGTCGGGAGCGGCACGGCCGCCAGCGACCTCCGCGTCGACGGCGCGGCCGACGACGAGGAGGATGCCGAGCTGCTCCGCGATGCGAGCGCGCTCGCCGGCGCACCGGTGCGCGTCGATCCGGCCGCGGGGATCGGCTTCGTCGGGCCGACAGCGCTCGCCCGCGCGGCGGCGCGCGCGGCCGTGATCCAGTGCGCCGATGCGGCCGGCCCTGATCGCTTCGCAGTGCGCGGGCCCGGCGTCGGCTGGAGTTGGCTCGAGACGTTGCCGCATCGAGGGTGCACGACTCCGGCCGCGACGATCGTCGTGCACGAGCGTTCCCGTCTCGACGAGGCTTCGGTTCCCGACGTCACCACGACGACGGGCGAGGACGAGTTCACGATCGCGGTGGGCAGCCGCGTGGCGTCCCTTCAGCCGGGACTCGGCGCCGTCGTCGAGATCGCGTCGCCGCGTTCGGCGATCCTGCACCGCACGGGCCGTGCCCCGGTCGAGATCGTGCCCGAGCTGATCGCCGAAGCCGAGGCGTGGGAGTGGGCGGCGAGACTCGGGGTCGCCGCCCGGAGGGTCGGGTTCGGCACCCGAACGGGCGAGCTTCCCGAACGCGTCGCGCTGGCGGATCTTCCGCGAGGCCGGCCTCCCGACCCGCGGGACCGCGGCACGCTGCTCGTCGCGGTGGGCTCGACCGAAGCGGGCCCGCTCGAACTGGATCTCACCCTCGGCCCGCACGCCCTCGTCGCGGGCACGACGGGGAGCGGCAAGAGCGAGTTCCTCGTGGCGTGGCTCACGGCGCTTGCGACGGCCTATGCTCCCGATCGCGTCGCCTTCCTCCTCGTGGACTTCAAGGGCGGTGCGGCCTTCGAACCGCTCTTGGGTCTGCCGCACGTCACGGGCATCGTCACCGATCTCGACGAGTCGGAGGCCGGACGAGCGGTGGCGAGCATCCGCGCCGAGCTGCGGCGACGCGAGCAGGTGCTCCGCGCGGCCGGCGTCCGCGATGTCGCCGCGCTCGACGACGGCATCGAATTGCCGCGACTGGTGGTCGTCGTGGACGAGTTCCAGGCCATGGTCGAGCGATTCCCGGAGCTCGGCACGGTCATCGCCGACGTGGCCGCTCGAGGTCGTTCCCTCGGCGTGCACCTCGTCCTCGCCGCACAGCGCCCGAACGGCGTGGTCCGCGAGCAGGTGACGGCGAACTGCGGCATCCGCATCTCGCTGCGCGTACTGCACCGCGCCGACAGCGTCGCGATCCTCGGCAGCGACGCCGCGGCGGCGATCCCGCCGGGTCGTCCGGGGAGGGGGGTCGCCGACCCGGGGAACGGCCGGACGATCGCATTCCAGTCGGCGATCGCCGATGCTCGGGCGATCGAACGCGCACGGGCCGAGCATGCCGGCGCCGGTCGGCCCCGGCGACCGTGGCTCGACCCGTTGCCGCGAGCGCTGGTCCTCGACGATGTGCCCGCGGTCCTGGCGCACGGCCGGCCTGCGCGGTCGGGCGCCGCTGCCGTCGACGCGGCCTTCGATGCGCTCATGCTCGGCGTCGCCGACGACCCCGATCGGCAGCGGCGCGTCGCCGTCGAGTGGCGACCCGACCGCGAGGGGGCGCTCGCCGTGCTGGGCGCTCCCGGGTCCGGCCGCAGCGGCCTGCTCCATGCACTCGCCGAGCAGGTGGAACGCCGCGCCGGGCCGGAAGCCGTCGCCCGCATCGGGGGTCCCCGCAGCCGTGTCTGGGACCAGCTGAACGGGCTCGCCGAGGCGATCTCGGCCGGCACGCCGCTGCCTGCCGCCGCCGTGCTCATCGACGATCTCGACTCGGTGCTCGCCGGCTGGCCCGACGACTACCGCGTCGCAGCGCTCGCACGGGTCGAGGAGATCCTCCGCGGCGCCCGCGGAATCGGCCTGCCGGTCGCGGCGTCGGCCTGCCGGCTCACCGGATTCGGCGCGGGCCTGCGCGACCTCTTCACCGCGACCGCACTCCTCGGGCACGCGACCCGCGCCGATCTCGTGCACGCGGGGGGCGCCGGCGAACTCTGGGTTCGGGACGCATCGCCGGGAACGGGCCAGTGGGGCGGGCTCAGGGTGCAGTTCCTCACTGCCGACCAGCCGCCGCCGACGTGGGTCGACGAGACCGAACCGCTCGACCTCGCGGAGCATCCGCTCGTGGCGATCGCGTCGGCCGCGCCGACGGCGACCGCGCAGTCGATCGCATCCCGGGCACGGCAGGCGACCGTGATCCACCTCGATTCGACGCCCGAGGCGGCCGCCCGGGCCGCGGAGGCCCTGTCCGCGCCCGTGTCGACCGGAGCCCCGCGCATCGTGATCGGCGACGCGAATGCCTGGGCGGCCAACTGGGCGCTCGCCAATGCCGCACGGTCCCGCGCCACCGTGGTCGTCCAGGGCGGGACGACCGAGTACCGGGCACTCGCGCGAGGCACGAGCCTGCCGCCGCTGCTCGACGATCCCACCCGCCAGTGCTGGATGGCACCACTCGGCCAGACGCCTCGACGGTACGGATGGCCGATCGCCCCGACGACGGATTCCGTGCGTCACACCGGCTGAACGGCACTGATTCCGTGCGTTGCGTTCGCAGAAATTAACGATTCGGACATCAACTCGTGATTTCGGCCACGCAGTGTGTCATCATCTTCGCACCCCTGCACGCGCCGCAACATCGATAGGAGCTTCCGTGAGCAGCCGACCCCTTCCCCAGGACCCCATCGTCCGCGCCCTCATCGCGCAGGCCCGTCAGGCGCAGCTGACCCGCCGGACCCTTCTCGCCGGCGCCGGGGCCGGCGCGTCCGCACTCGCGCTCGCCGCGTGCTCGACGGGCGGCGGCCAGGCCAGGCCGACGGCAGCGGCCGACACCTCCTCGACCGACAAGACCCTGAACTGGGCGAACTGGGCCGCGTACATCGACGAGGACGACGCGGGCAACTACCCGACGCTCGACCGGTTCCAGGAGGAGACCGGCATCTCGGTCAACTACGAGGTCGCGGTCGACGACAACAACACGTACTACGGCAAGGTGAAGGACCAGCTGGCGCTCGGGCAGGACATCGGCGCCGACACCGTCTGCCTCACCGACTGGATGGTCTCCCGCTGGATCCGGCTCGGGTACACGCAGGAACTCGATCACGCGAACATCCCCAACATCGCCAACCTCGCACCGGCGCTCGAGAACCCGGACTTCGACCCGGGCCGCGCGCACTCCCTGCCGTGGCAGGGCGGCTTCGCCGGCATCTGCTGGAACGTCGAGAAGGTGCCCGGCGGGCTCGCCTCCGTGGAGGACCTCTGGAACTCCGAGCTCAAGGGGCGGGTCGGCGTCCTCTCCGAGATGCGCGACACGATGGGCCTCATCATGCTGCAGAACGGGGTCGACATCTCCGGCGAGTGGGGCGACAGCGAGTTCGATGCGGCCATCGAGATCCTTGACGAGCAGGTGGCCAACGGGCAGATCCGCAACATCAAGGGCAACTCCTACCTCGAGGACCTCAAGAGCGAGGACACGCTCGCGGCGATCTGCTGGTCGGGCGACATCACGGTGATCAACGCCGAGGCCGGCGACAAGTGGCAGTTCGCCATCCCCGACGCGGGCGGCACGCTGTGGAACGACAACTTCCTCATCCCGGTCGGCTCGCCGCGCAAGGCCAACGCCGAGACGCTCATCAACTACTACTACGAGCCCGAGGTCGCCGCCGAGGTCGCCGCCTGGGTGAACTACATCACGCCCGTCGTCGGGGCCCAGGAGGCCGCGGCGGCCATCGACCCCGAGCTCGCGGAGAACCAGCTGATCTTCCCGAACGAGGAGACGCTCTCGACCGCGCACATCTTCCGTGCCCTGACCGGCGCGGAGGAGCAGAAGTACCAGGCCCAGTTCCAGCAGATCCTCCTGGGTTCGTGATGTCGGTCCGCGAGTTCGCCGAACGCGGTGCCGACCTCGAGCTGGTCGGCATCCAGAAGCGCTTCCCCGGGTTCACCGCCATCGAGGAACTCGACCTGACCATCCCCGCCGGTTCGTTCTTCGCGCTGCTCGGTCCCTCTGGCTGCGGCAAGACGACCACGCTGCGACTCGTCGCGGGCCTCGAGGAACCCACCAAGGGGCGCATCCTCATCGGCGGGAAGGACGTCACCGACACGAGGGCGCACCAGCGCCCGGTCAACACGGTGTTCCAGAGCTACGCGCTGTTCCCGCACATGTCGATCATCGAGAACGTGGCATTCGGGCTGAAGCGCCGCCGCATCGACGACGCGCTCGGCAAGGCCCACGAGGCGCTGAAGCTCGTGGAGCTCGACCACCTCGCGCAGCGGCGTCCCGCGCAGCTCTCGGGCGGCCAGCAGCAGCGCGTCGCACTGGCGCGCGCGATCGTGAACCGCCCGGCACTGCTGCTGCTCGACGAGCCGCTCGGTGCACTCGACCTGAAGTTGCGGCGTCAGATGCAGCTCGAGCTGAAGACGATCCAGGAGGAGGTCGGACTGACCTTCCTCCACGTCACGCACGACCAGGAGGAGGCCATGACCATGGCCGACACCGTCGCCGTGATGAACAAGGGCGCGATCGAGCAGATGGGCGCGCCCGAGGAGCTCTACGAGCTGCCCCGAACGGCGTTCGTCGCGAACTTCCTCGGCAAGTCGAACCTGTTCACGGGCGACGTCGTCGGCACCACGAGCGACGCGATCACGGTCGACGCGGGCGGTCACCGCATCACGGTGCCGACGGCCCGCGCCCAGCGGCACCAGGGCCTCGTGACGGTCGGCGTACGACCCGAGAAGGTCGCGCTGCACCTCGACGAACCGGCATCCGCACCCGGGCGCAACGCGCTCGGTCCCGGCCGGGTCATCGACGTCTCCTTCGCGGGCGTGAGCACCGAGTACATCGTCGCGATCCCGGGCGTCGGCACGATCTCGGTGTTCGCCCAGAACGTCGGCTTCGGCCCGGTCGCGGCCGAGGGCGCCGAGGTGTGGGTGAGCTGGGAGGTCGAGCACGGCTTCGGGCTCGCCGACGAGCCCGACGAGTCGAGCCGGTTCGCGGCCGACGCCGACACGCAGTCGATCGCGGTGCAGCGTCGCGAGGCGCTCATCTCGGAGCTCGAGGGAAGCTGAGGATGGCCTTCGCAGCATTCGCGACGGCGGAGGCGCAGCCCCAGGCACCGAAGCGGAAGAGTCCCATCGCGCTCTTCCTCCTCCTGCCCGGCATCCTCTACCTCGTCCTGTTCTTCCTGACGCCGCTGATCTCGCTCGTCCTGACGTCGCTGCAGGCGCCGAACGAGTTCGGCGACATCGGCGTGTACGACTACGCGTTCAACTGGCAGAACTACGTCACGGTCGTCGATGCGTACTGGCCGCACATCCTGCGCTCGTTCGGGTACGCGCTCGCCGCGACGGTGTTCGCGCTGCTCTTCAGCTACCCGATCGCGTACTTCATCGGCGTCAAGGCGCGGCGGTGGCCGCTCCTCCAGAGCCTGCTGCTCGTGCTGGTGATCGCCCCGTTCTTCATCAGCTTCCTGCTGCGCACGCTCGCGTGGAAGCAGATCCTCTCCGACGAGTCGCTCATCATCACGTCGCTGAAGGCGCTGTCGCTGCTCGCACCCGACGCGTACTTCGCCGGCACCCCCTTCGCGGTCATCTTCGGCCTCACGTACAACTTCATCCCGTTCATGACGCTGCCGCTCTACACGACCCTAGAACGGCTCGACACGCGCTATCTCGAGGCCGGGAGCGACCTGTACGCGAACCCGTTCACCGTGTTCCGGAAGGTCACGATCCCGCTGTCGATGCCGGGCATCGTGGCGGGCACCCTGCTGACCTTCATCCCGGCGGCAGGTGACTACGTCAACGCCAGCCGGGACTTCCTCGGCGGGCCCGACACCCAGATGATGGGCAACGTGATCGAGGCAAACTTCCTCGTGCTGCTGAACTACCCGGCGGCCGCGGCGCTCTCGATCATCCTGATGGCGGCGATCCTGGTGCTCGTGGGGGTCTACGTGAAGCGATCCGGAACGGAGGACCTGCTGTGAGCGGTGAGGTGCAGGCCGCCGCCGTGCTCGGCGGACTGGCGGAGAGCGAGGAGGTCGAGGACCGGCGCGGACCGCAGCGGCCACGGGGCCGGAGGTTGGGACTCGGCGATTGGCTCCTGCCGATCTACGTGACGCTGGCCTTCATCTTCCTGCTGATCCCGATCGTCTACACGTTCGTGTTCTCGTTCAACGACTCGATCAAGTCGAACATCGCGTGGCGCGGGTTCACCCTCGACAAGTGGCTGAACGTGTGCAACGTCGAAGGCGGAGCGGTGTGCGAGGCGTTCGGCAACAGCATCGTGATCGGCCTCGTGTCGACGGTCGTGGCCACGACGCTCGGGACCATGATCGCGATCGCCCTCGTGCGATACCGGTTCCGCGCCCGGTCGGCGATCAGCCTGCTGCTGTTCCTCCCGATGGCGACCCCCGAGGTCGTGCTCGGTGCGGGCCTCGCGGCGCAGTTCCTGGCCGTCGGCGTCCCGAAGGACATGCTGACGATCATCCTCGCGCACACGATGTTCTGCATCAGCTTCGTCGTGGTCACGGTGAAGGCCCGCGTCGCCAGCCTCGACCCCGCGCTCGAGGAGGCCGGTCGCGACCTGTACGGATCGCCTCGCGAGGTGTTCTGGCGCGTGACGTTCCCGCTGCTCCTGCCGGGCATCCTGGCGGCGGCCATGCTCGCGTTCGCGCTCAGCTTCGATGACTTCATCATCACGAACTTCAACTCCGGTTCGGTGTCGACGTTCCCGAAGTACATCTACATCTCGGCGTCGCGGGGCATCCCGGCCGAGGCCAACGTGATCGCGTCGGCGGTGTTCATCGTCGCGCTGGTCATCGTCGTGATCGCACAGGTGTCGCGGGCCGCGAGGGCGAAGCGGCTCGCCGCGGCCACGGGCTGAGCCTGACGAGCCAGACGACGGATGCCGCGACCCGACGGGTCGCGGCATCCGTCGTCGTGGCTCAGACCGTGGCGCGGATGCGCCCGACGACCGCGCCGCCGCCCAGCACGTCGAGCCCGAGATCGGGCTCGACCGCGTCGACCGCCGGCGATTCGAGCGCACCCGCTCCGGCGAGCAGGCGGGCGGCGACGATCGCCGACGCCCGCGGCGAGCCGTCGAGCATCTTCAGGGCCACGGTCGTGCCGTCGGGCGCCGTCATGACCTGGACGCCCTCGGCGCCGAACTTCGAGAACACGCCGAGCCGGTCGATCACGACCGTGTCGGGCCGGCCCGTGCCGGCGACGGCCCAGCCGTTCGACCGCACACCGTCGGCGAGCGCCGCCGCCTCGCGGAAGAGCGCGAACGGCGACGAGGCCGACGACGTGGCGATCTTCTGGATGCCGCGCGCGAGCCCCGTGAGGCTGAGCGCGTGCACCGGCGCTCCGCACCCGTCGACCACGGTCGCCACCGGCCGTTCGCCCGTGAGCCGCTCGAGCACGTCGAGCACGCGCTTCTGCAGGGCGTGCTCGGGGTCGAGGTAGCCGTCGAGCGCCCAGCCGTTGGCACGGCAGGCGAGCAGCATCGCGGCGTGCTTGCCCGAGCAGTTCATCGTGATGGGCTCGGCGCGCTGGCCGGCGCGCACCAGCTCGTCACGCGACGCACGGTCGGTCGGGAAGTCGGGCGGGCAGCGCAACGCCGAGGCGGGAAGCGACTCCCGAGCGAGCAGCCCGCGCACCAGCGCGACGTGGCGTGCCGTTCCGGTGTGGCTCGCGGTGGCGATGGCGGCATCCTCGCCGCGGAGGGTCACGCCGGAGGTCATCACGGCAACCGCCTGGAACGGCTTCATGCTCGAGCGGGGCAGCACGGGTGCAGCGGGGTCGCCCAGCGTGCGCACCACCTCGCCGCCGGGCGCGAGCACGATCGCCGAGCCGACGTGGCGCGACTCGACGAAGGCGCCGCGCTCGAGCACGGCGAGCTCGACGGCGGCGGAGGCCGGGAAGGTCGCGGCCACGGCTCAGGCGAGGGCCGCGAGGGCCTCGTCGAGCACGCCCAGCGCGTCCTCGATGAGCGCGTCGGTCATGCGCAGGCTCGGCAGGAACCGCAGGACGTTGCCCCATGTGCCGGCACTGAGGAAGAGCACGCCGCGCTCGGCGGCGTACGAGACGATCTTGCCGACGGCCTCCGAATCGGGCTCCTTCGTGGTCTCGGCGGTGCCGGGCCGGACGAGCTCGATCGCGATCATGGCGCCGTGCCCGCGGATGTCGCCGATGACGTCGTACTTCCCACGAAGGCGCTCGAGGCCGGCGGTGAGCGTGACCTCGATGCGGCGCCCCTCGGCGAGCAGGCCCTCCTCGTCGATGGCCTCGAAGACGGCGATCGCCGCGGCGCACGCGACCGGGTTGCCGCCGAAGGTGCCGCCCAGCCCGCCGGGCTGCGAGGCATCCATGATCTCGGCGCGGCCGGTGACCGCCGCGAGCGGGAGGCCCGCCGCGATGCCCTTGGCCGACAGCACGAGGTCGGGCGTCCAGCCGAAGTGCTCGGCGGCGTAGTACCGACCGGTGCGCGCCATGCCCGACTGGATCTCGTCGGCGATCATGACGACGCCGTTCGCGGTGCACCATTCCTGCAGCGCCGGGAGGAAACCGTCGGCCGGGACCATGAAGCCGCCCTCGCCTTGGATGGGCTCGACCACGAGGCAGGCGAGGTCGGTCGCGCCGACCACCTTCTCGAGGTAGCCGATCGTGCGCGCGGCAGCATCGGCGCCTGTGAGGCCGTCGCGGTACGGGTAGGAGCTCGGGGCGTGGTAGACGTCGCCCGCGAGCGGGCCGAAGCCGGTCGCGTACGGCATGGCCTTGTAGTTCATGGCCATGGTGAGGTTGGTGCGGCCGTGGTACGCGTGGTCGAGCACGGCGACGGCCCGCCGACCCGTGAACTTGCGGGCGATCTTGACGCCGTTCTCGACGGCCTCGGCGCCCGAGTTGACGAGCACCGACTTCTTGGCGAAGTCGCCGGGCGTGTGCCGGGCGAGCAGCTCGGCGACGCGCACATACTCCTCGTAGGGCGTGATCGTGAAGAGGGTGTGCAGCACGTCGCGCGCCTGCCCGCTGACCGCCTCGACGACCCGCGCGGGCGTGTGCCCGGCGGTCGTGACGCCGATCCCGGCGCCGAAGTCGAGGAAGTGGTTGCCGTCGACGTCGACGAGCACCGCGCCGTTCGCGCGCTCGATGTAGACCGGGAGCACGCTGGACACGCCGGAGGAGACGACCGCGGTGCGGCGCGCCTGCAGTTCCTGCGACCGGGGACCGGGGATGGCGGTGACGATCCGTCGTTCCTGCGGCACGGCGGCGGCCGGGGCGGCGGACTCGGCGGGCAGAGACTCGACGGGGGTCTGGGTGTCAGTCATGGTCGTCCCAGCTTATCGTCGCGGGTGCGGGCCGCCGTGGGCGGGGTGGTGCAGAATCGACGACGACGGTCGCCCGGAACGGGCGCGGGACGGAGGCGGCGGATGCTCGGCGAGCACCACTACGCGATCGAGCTCGAGTGGCAGGGCGATCGTGGCGAGGGCACGTCGTCGTACCGGGCCTACGGCCGGCAGCACGCCGTGCGGGCCGCGGGCAAGCGCCACGAGATCGCCGGGTCGAGCGACCGCGCCTTCCACGGCGATCGCGACCGCTGGAATCCCGAGGAGCTCGTGCTCGCCGCGCTGAGCGAGTGCCACATGCTCTCGTACCTGCACGTCGCCACGAACCACGGGGTCGTGGTGGTGGGCTACGCGGATGACGCGTCCGCGCGCATGCTCGAGGACGGCCGGGGAGGCGGCCGGCTCGTCGAGGCCGTCCTGCGCCCCCGGGTCACCGTCGCCGACCCGTCGATGCGCGAGCTCGCGGAATCGCTCCACCACGAGGCGTCGGAGAAGTGCTTCATCGCGGCATCCGTCAACTTCCCCGTGCGACACGAGCCCGTCACGCTCGTGCGCGGCGAGTAGCCGGGTCAGGTCGCGGGCAGCACCACGGGCCCCGGCGCGTCGGGCGCGGGCGGTGCGGCGGGCGGGCACGGGTACCCGCCCACCAGCCGCGAGCACGGCGGGAAGTACGCCGGCAGGCGCTCCTCCTGCGGATCGCCGAACCATCGATGCCAGAGGCGCCAGAAGTTCAGGTTGCCGTATGCCGAGCAGCCGTCGCCGCCCGACGGGTCGTCGAGCACGGCGCCGTTCGGCTGGTAGGGCGTGTAGTTGTAGAGGTTCGCGGTGGCCTGGTTGCGGATCTGCACCGAGGAGACCCCGCACGCGGCATCCGGATGGAACGGCACGTCGACGCGGCCGATCCGGAACTGCCGGTCGGGCTGCGCGGAGTACTGACGGAACTGCCAGCCCGCCCGGTACACCTGGTTGAAAAAGCCGAAGTACCGGGCATCGCAGTCGGCCGTGTCGGGGCAGCCGTAGCCCGTCGCACGCTCGTAGCCGCGCGCGGTGGGGTGCGTCAGCAGCGACTGCTCCTTCTGGAGGAGCACGAGGAACGTGCGGGGGCTGATGTCGCACGCGGCGGCGACCTCGGCGATGATGCGGCTGGCCGGCATGCGCGACTCGCCCTCGACCGCATCGCAGTGCATCGGTCCGGCCGCGGGAACGTCGGCGACGTCCTCCTCGTAGTCGGCCAGGCAGGGCACGTCGTCGACCGGGCGGCAGTCGCGCGCCTCGAGGAAGTCCTGGATGGCGGCCTCGGTCATGGCCCCGGCGTCGTAGAACGCGTCGTCGCTGACGATGAACCCCGGGTCGAACTGGTCGGCCGACGGGATCCGGCGGTCGCCGGACGACCCTTCGCCGCGGTCGAAGTCGCCCGGCGCGCTGCAGCCGGCCAGGGCGAGCGCGACGGATGCCGCGAGCGCGGCGATCCACGTGCGCGCCGTCGTCCTCATCGGGTCGACGATACCGGCGCCGGCTCCTCGGTCGCTGGGAATCAGACCCGCTCGCGCGGGGCGACGCGGTCGGCGATCTTCGCGAGCGTGCCCTGCGGCGGCAGCTCGTTGTAGGCGTGTGCGAGCTCTTGGCCGGACAGCGCGTGGATCGCAGCCATGATCTCGTCGGTCGCGGCGCGACGTGCGCGCCCCGAGTCGGCGCCTCCGTGGCGGCTCACGTCGATCGGCGCGCCGAAGCGCACCGTCACGGGCCGAACCCGGGGCAGCTTCGTTCCGACGGGCTGGATCTCCTGCGTGCCCACGAGGCCGACGGGCACGACGATCGCGCCGGTGGTCAGGGCGAGCCAGGCCACGCCGGTGCGGCCCTTGTAGAGACGGCCGTCGAGCGAGCGCGTGCCCTCGGGGTAGAGCGCGAAGGCGCTGCCCGCCTCGAGGATGCGCCGGCCCTGGTCGAGCGCGGCCTGTGCGGCCGCCCCCGCGCCGCGCTCGACGCTCACGGCGCCGATCGCGGTGAAGAACGTGCGGGAGACCCAGCCCTTCACGCCGCTCCCGGTGAAGTAGTGCGACTTGGCGAGGAACTGGACGGGGCGCGGCGCGGCGAGCGGGATGACGATGCTGTCGACGAAGGACAGGTGGTTCGAGGCGAGGATGACGGCGCCGTGGCGCGGCACGTTCTCGTCGCCGGTGATGGTCGGGCGGTAGATCATCCGGACGAGCGGTCGGAGGACGCCGCGGACGAGGCCGTAGACGGGGCCGGGCTTCGACGGCGGGGCGGGGACGGCGTCGGCCTCGATCTCACTCACCCTCCGACGCTACGGCACCCGATATGCACAGGACGGAATATCCGCCGTCCGACGAGCGGGCCGCGTCGCGTGCGCCATCATGGGCGAATGGACCTCAGCGCGGACGACGTCGTCGAGCTCGGCGACTCGGGCGTTCGCGTCGCCGTCGCCACGACGGGCCGGCGCGGGCCGGCCGTCGACGCGGTGCTCCGCGCCCACCTCGCGGGCACGGCGGGCGTGCCGGCCGACGACGTCGAGATCGACCACGCCTGCGCGCAATGCGGCGCGCGCCACGGCCGTCCGACGGTGCGGTACCCGACGACGCCGTCGGGGGGCCCCTGGTTCGCCGACGCCGCGGTGGCGGGCGGCGTCGTCGTGGCGGCCGTGGGCGCGCGCCATCCGGTGGGGGTGGGCATCGAGGTCGCGGTGGCCGACGTCGCGCCCCTCGTCGACGAGGTCGCCCTGCATCCCGACGAGCGCGACCGGCTGGAGGCGCTGGATGCCGCCGCCCGGCCGCTCGTGCGCGCCACGCTCTGGGCGCGCAAGGCCGCGCTGTTGCGGGCGCTCGGGCACGCGGGCGTCATCGAGCCGTCTCGGCTCGCCGTGAGCCTGCCCGGCGAGGATGACGGTGTCGGGCGCGTCGTGCGCACGGTGTCCGAGTTCGGATCGACGTGGGATCGGATCCGGCTGCACGACGTCGCGGTGCCCGGCCCGGTCGCGGCGTCCGTCGCCGTGCTGCCCCGTCGTTGACCGGGGCCCCGGCCTAGAGTGGTCGGGTGCGCAGCGTCATCATCCTCGGGTCCACGGGTTCCATCGGCACGCAGGCGCTCGACGTCATCCGCGCGAACCCGAACCGGTTCGAGGTCGTGGGCCTCGGGGTCGGGTCGAACCGCGTCGAGCTCGACGCGCAGGCGGCCGAGTTCGGCGTCGAGCACACCGCGGTCGGCGTCGAGGAGGCCGTGCAGCTCGTGCGCAGCGTCGACGCCGACGTGGTGCTGAACGGCATCACGGGCTCGGTCGGCCTCGGCCCGACCCTCGCTACGCTCGAGCGGGGCGCGACGCTGGCCCTGGCCAACAAGGAGTCGCTCATCGTCGGCGGCGACCTCGTCACGCGCCTCGCCCGTCCCGGCCAGATCGTGCCCGTCGACTCCGAGCACTCCGCGATCGCGCAGGCCCTGCGGTCGGGCACGCACGAGGAGGTCCGGCGGCTCGTGCTCACCGCATCGGGCGGCCCCTTCCGCGGGCGCACGCGCCGCGAACTCGCCGGCGTGACCCCCGCCGAGGCCCTCGCGCACCCGACCTGGGACATGGGCCTCGTGGTCACGACCAATTCGGCGACGCTCGTGAACAAGGGCCTCGAGGTCATCGAGGCGCACCTGCTGTTCGACATCGACTACGACCGCATCGACGTGGTCGTGCACCCGCAGTCGATCGTGCACTCGATGGTGGAGTTCGTGGACGGATCGACCATCGCGCAGGCGTCGCCGCCCGACATGCGGCTGCCGATCTCGCTCGGCCTCGACTGGCCCCACCGCGTCGCCGCGGCAGGGAGGCCGCTCGATTGGACGACCGCCCAGCAGTGGACGTTCGAGCCGCTCGACGACGACGCGTTCCCCGCCGTGCGCCTGGCCAAGCAGGTCGGCCGCGCGGGCGGCGAGTACCCGGCCGTGTTCAACGCCGCGAACGAGCAGGCGGTCGCGGCGTTCCACGCCGGGCGCATCGGTTTCACCGACATCGTCGACACCGTGCGCGAGGTCGTCGACGGGCACGAGGCGGGCGCCGGCACGCTCACGGTCGACTCGCTCGCCGACGCGGAGCGCGCGGCGCGGCGGGCGGCCGACCTGCGCATCGCCAAGGGGTAGCGGGACGCACGCGGCGCGCCATCCGCTCACAGCCCGCGGCCAGCGCGCACCAAGGGATCGCCCCTACGATGACGGGGTGGATTCCGTGCTCGCATTCGTGATCGGCGTCGCCATCATCGTGGTCGGCCTCGCCGTCTCGATCGGCCTGCACGAGATCGGGCACCTCGTGCCCGCCAAGCTCTTCGGCGTCAAGGTGACGCAGTACATGATCGGCTTCGGGCCGACGATCTGGTCCAAGCGCAAGGGCGAGACCGAGTACGGCGTCAAGGCCATCCCGCTCGGCGGCTACATCGCCATGATCGGCATGTTCCCGCCCGGCAAGGGCCAGGGCGCCAAGGAGGACAGCACCGGGTTCTTCCGCACGCTCGTGCAGGATGCGCGCGACTCGAGCGCCGAGTCGATCACCTCCGGCGATGAGCACCGAGCCTTCTACCGCCTGCCGGTGTGGAAGCGCATCGTCGTGATGTTCGGCGGGCCGTTCATGAACCTGGTGCTCGCGATCGTCCTGTTCGGCGTGCTCCTCATGGGGTTCGGCATCGCGCAGCCCTCGACCACCATCGGCTCCGTCTCCGAGTGCGCGCTGCCCGCGACGAGCGAGCGGCAGACCTGCGAGCCGGGCGATCCGGCGGCGCCCGGTGCCGAGGCCGGCCTGCAGCCGGGCGACACGATCCTGGTCGTTGCGGGCGAGCCGATCGAGTCGTGGACCGAGTCGACCGCGATCATCCGCGACCACCCCGGCCAGGCGATCGAGATGGTCGTGCTGCGCGACGGCGAGGAGGTCGACCTCGAGGTCACGCCGCTGCTGAGCGAGCGGTACGTCACCGACGAGCGGGGCGTGGTCGTCACGGATGCCGCGGGCGAGCCCGTGACGGTGCAGGCGGGCTTCGTCGGCATCGGCCCGGCCTCCGAGACCGTGCGCCAGCCGGTGACGGCCGTGCTGCCCCAGGTCGGCGAGAACGTGCGGGCCGTGGCCGGCATCATTCTGAACCTGCCGCAGCGGATCATCGACGTGGCCGAGGCCGCGTTCGGACCGGAGGAGCGCGACCCGAACGGCCCGATCTCGGTCGTCGGCGTGGGCCGAGTGGCGGGCGAGATCGCGAGCCTCGACGAGGTGCCGATCGCGTCGAAGGCCGCGGGCCTGGTGGGCATCCTCGCGTCGCTGAACGTCGCCCTGTTCGTGTTCAACCTGATCCCGCTGCTGCCGCTCGACGGCGGCCACATCGCCGGCGCGCTGTGGGAGGCGATCCGCCGGGGCTGGGCCAGGCTGCGCCGACAGCCCGACCCGGGCCCGGTCGACCTCGCCAAGCTCATGCCGCTGACCTTCGCGGTCGTGATCGTGCTCGGCGCGATGAGCGCGCTGCTCATCTACGCCGACATCGTGAAGCCGGTCAGCCTGTTCTGAGGCCGTCGCCCGTACTCCGCGGGGAGTACGGCGCGCGCCTCCGCAGGGTCGATCCGTCGCGCGGTCCGCGGCGCTAGCATCGGGGGATGCCCGCGCCACCGTGGGACGGACCGTCCCGCCGGGACGGACGGACCGAGCGATTCCGGCCCTCGCCGACGTTCACGCTCGTCGCGCCGGTCGTCCTCAGCCTCCTGGTGCAGGTGCCCGCGGCGATCGGCATCGCGCTGCAGCACGCCGGGTGGGCGGGCGGCCTCGCGCAGGTCGCGCTCGCCGCGGCCGGGCCGCTGGCGTTGCTCGCCGCGCGCCGTGCGCCCGGGCCGGTGGTCGCGGTCGTCTCGGCGCTCGCGCTCGTGGACGTGCTGTTCGCGCCCGACGCGGGCCCGCCGTACGTCGCGCTGGCGTTCGCGATCGTGCTCGCGGTCGTGCGCGGCGCGCTCGCGTGGGCCGTCCCGTCGGTGGTCGTCGGATGGATCGCCGCCATCTCGCTCGGCGCGACCCTCGGGCTGTCGTGGCATCCGTTCCGCATCGCGCTCACGACGGCGCTGCTCGCCGCCTGCTTCGGGATCGGCGCGTTCGTGCGGACGCGCCGCGACCGCATCGCCGCGTACCGGGCCGACGCCGCCCGTCGCCGGCAGACCGCCGAGGAGCGCGAGCGGGTCCGCATCGCCCGGGAGCTGCACGACGTGATCGGGCACGCCCTCTCGCAGATCAACGTGCAGGCGAGCGTCGGCCTGCACCTCATGGACCGCGATCCCGCCCAGGCGCGCATCGCGCTCGAGCACGTCAAGACGACGTCGAAGACCGCGCTCGAGGAGGTGCGCAGCGTCCTCGGCGTCATCCGCGGCGACGCCGACGCCCCGCTCGCGCCGCTCGCCGAGCTCGCGGAGCTCCCGCGGCTGGCCGCCGGACTGGCCTCCCCGGGGTTCCGCGTCGAGCTGGTCGACCGGCTCGAGGAGGCACCCGGGCGCGCCGTGCAGTTCGCGGCCTATCGCATCGCGCAGGAGGCGCTCACGAACATCGTCCGCCACGCCGGCGCGACGGTGGCGGTCGTGACCGTCGAGCGGCTCGGCGACGACCTGCTGCTCACGGTCGACGACGACGGCCGCGGGCTGCAGGGCGCGGCGGAGGGCAGCGGCATCCTCGGCATGCGCGAGCGCGCGGCGCTGCTCGGCGGCTCGGTCGAGGTCGATCGGTCCCCTCGCGGGGGCACCCGCGTGACCGCGCGACTGCCGTGGGGAGCGACGGCATGATCCGGGTGGCCCTCGCCGACGACCAGGTCCTCGTGCGCGCTGGCTTCCGTGCGCTGCTCGAGGCGGAGCCCGACCTCGAGGTGGTCGGCGAGGCCTCGACGGGCGACGAGCTGCTCGCGCTCGTGCGGTCGACGCCGGTCGACGTCGTGCTCATGGACATCCGGATGCCCGGCGGCGACGGCCTGTGGGCGACGGAACGGATCGCCGAGGATCCCGCGCTCGCAGGCGTGCATGTGGTCGTGGTCACGACGTTCGAGCTCGACGAGTACGTGGCGCGGGCCGTGCGGGCCGGCGCGAGCGGGTTCCTCGTGAAGGACACCGAGCCCGTCGACCTCATCCGCGCCGTGCGCGTCGTGGCCGGCGGCGAGGCCCTGCTGTCACCGGGCGTGACCAAGCGCCTGCTGGAGCGCATGGCGACCGGGCTCCGCGAGGCGCCGGACGCGTCGCGCCTCGCGGCGCTGACCGAGCGCGAGCGCGAGGTGTTGCGGCTCGTGGGGCTGGGGCTCACGAACGACGAGATCGCCGACCGGCTCGTCCTGAGCCCGCTGACGGCCAAGACGCACGTGTCGCGGATCATGTCGAAGCTGCACGCCCGCGACCGCGTCCAGCTCGTGGTCGTCGCCTACGAGTCGGGGCTCGTCGCCCCGGGCTGGCAGTAGCAGCCGGCGCATCGCGGCTGCTCCCGGGGGAGCAGTGCGAATGCCTCCCGGCGGCGGATCCGTCGCGGCCGCGCCGTCGCGAGCATGGTCGTGACGGTCCGATCCGGGGCCGCACGATCAAGGAGCGACCGACATGCTCACCACCCTCGCCACCGCCACGGTGGTCACCCACGCCGGCCCATGGGCGGCCGGCTGGGGATGGGCCTTCTTCCTCATCCCCGTGTTCTGGATCCTGCTCATCGGCCTCGTCGTCTTCCTCGTCATGCGCGGGCGGCGCCGCGCGTGGGCCGAGGGCGGCTATGGACCGCCGTGGGCGCGCGCCGCGTCGGCCGAGTCGACGCTCGCCGAGCGCTTCGCGCAGGGCGACATCGACGAGACCGAGTACCGGGCGCGCCTGGAGGTCCTGCGGGCGAACCGGCCGAACCGCTGAGCGGCGGCGGGGGGGGGGGGGGGGCCCCCCCCCCCCCCCCCCCACCCCCACCCCCCCCCCCCCCCACCCCCCCCCCCCCCCCCGCGCCCCCCCCCCCCCCCCCGAGGCCCGCGTACACGCAACCCCCCCACTCCCCCCCCCACCCCCACTGCCCCCC
>NZ_JBVHVX010000010.1:0-169786 GCF_055564615.1 Agromyces sp. NPDC029043
CCTCTTCCGCCTCAAGCATCTCCTAGCACCCTCGCTACCACAGGGGAGAGAAACAGTCGTCCACGGGAAACGTGGGTGGGGTGGCGGGGGCGGGGGGGGTGCCCCCCCCCCCCCCCCCCCCCCCCAGCACCAGGTCGCCCGGCACCACGGGCCCGTCGTTGCGGGTCCAGTGCAGGATCGTGGCGTGCGGGCCGGCCGCGGCGATCGAGCCGTAGCCGACGTCGTTGCCCTCGAGGCGAGCGCGGGTGGCGAAGACGCCCTCGATGACGCGCTCGCCGCGGACCTCGCTCGTGATGCGCGGCAGCTCGGCGAGGACCTCGGCGAAGCCGCGTTCGGTCGCGTCGACCGCGGCCCGCAGTTCGGCGATCTCGAACTCGTCCTTCACGAGCCGCAGCTCGGAGACCGCGCGCGCGAGCTCGCCGTCGGGCTCGTGCTCGGCGTTGACCTCGATGCTGAACGGCGCGTCGGACGCGTTCGTGGAGAGCGCGGCCTCGGCGGCGAAGCGCAGGCGCCCGTGGTCGACGCGCTCGGTGATCGCGGCGTCGGCCACGCGTACCACGAGCGTGGCGGTGTCGACCGCGTCGACCACGCGGTCGAACTCGGCGATGCCCTTCGTCGCGACCTGCAGGTCGGCGGCGACGTGCGCGAGCGACGGGCGCGGCCCGATCCAGAACTCGCCGATCGCGGCGTTGGCGTAGAACTCGTCGGAGTCGCGGCCGGCGCGCTCGCGGAAGTACACGGTCGCATCGTGACCCGACTCGCCGGCGGGCTCCATCACGAGCACGGCCCCGGGCTCGGAGTCGGAGCCCCAGCCGGTGAGGTGGGCGAACGCCGAGTGCGCGCGGAACGGGTAGTCGGTGTCGTTCGCGCGCTGCTTCATGTCGCCGGCGGGGACGATGAGCCGCTGCCCGCGGAACTCGGCCGACAGGCGCTCGCGGCGCGCTGCGGCGTACGCGGCTTGCGCTCGCGGCGTCGGCAGGGGCTCGTCGCGTTCGGCCCAGCCGCCGAAGATGAAGGCCTTGAAGCCCTCGGACTCGGGCGTCGTGGAACGGTTCGCGTTCCGGACGTCGGACTCCTCGGCGGGCAGTTCGTCGGTGGGGCGGGCCTCGTGGGCCGTCGCGGTGGCGTCGCCGGTGTTCGTCATGCGTTCCATTCTGGCACCGACGGATGTCGCGGCCCGGTGCTCAGCCGCGGGCGAGCGTCGCCACGATCGGGCGGTGGTCGCTGCCCGCGTCGTCGAGGCCCTCGATCACGCGGAACGCCTCGACGCTCCATCCGGGTGTCGCCAGCACGTGGTCGATCGGACTCCCCAGCAGGGCGGGGACGCGGGTCGGCCACGTGCCCACCGCCGCCGACCCGGCCCGCGCCGCGGCATCCGCGCACCGCCCGAGATCGCCGCCGTCGACGCTGCGACCGGCGAAGTGATCGAGCGTGGCGTTGAAGTCGCCGGCCATGATGACGTCGTCGCCCGAGCACTGCTCGGCGAGCCAGTCGAGGTCGCTGCGCCAGTTCCGCAGCTCCCAGCGGATGGGCGCGACGGCGTGCACCGCGACGATGCGCGGCCCCACGCCGCCGACGGGCTCGGCGACCACGCTCGGCAGCGTGTTCGTGTTGCCGGGTGGACCGGGCCACGGCTCGTTGACCACCTGGTAGTCGCCGAGGTCGGGGGAGATGAGCAGCGTCGTGGATCGCGCCTTCGCGACCTCGTCGAAGAACTGGGTGTGCACCCACATGGGGCGTCCGCCGTCTCGCATCTCGATCGCGACCTCCTCGCCGAGCGGCGCGGTCGTCTCCGGGAGCACGACCACGTCGGCGCCCTCGGCGAGCGCGAGGCCGGCGATGGTCGACGCGTCGGGCACCTCGCCCAGCGTGTTCCACGAGAGCACCGTGACCGAGTCGGATGCCGCGTCGGCGGGCTGGACCCCGGCGCCGAATCCGCGCACGGCGAGGATGCCGGCGTTCCCGATCGTGAACACGAGGAGGATCGCCGCCATCGCGGCCCCGAACCGGCGCGCCGCGCCGGTCAGCGCGAGGATGCCGAACACCGCGGCGGCGGCCGCGGCGCCGAGGGCCGCCGCCGCGCGGAGCGCGACGACGTGGGCGGCGATCCACTGGTTCTGCAGGCCGAACGCCTGCGGCCAGAGCAGCACCGCCAGGACGGCTGCGGTGCCGAGCGCGATCGCCCAGCCGAGGGTGCGGGGGAGCATCCACACCAGCCTAGCCGCGCCGACGGACCGGTCGGCCGCGCCTACGATGGGGGGATGGCCGATGCCCCGGTCCACGTCGCGGCCGACCTGCACACGCACTCCACGGTCTCCGACGGAACGGACACCCCAGCGGAGCTCGTCGAGGCTGCCGCCCGCGCCGGGCTGAGCGCGATCGCCATCACCGACCACGACTCGACGACCGGCTGGGCGGAGGCGGCCGACGCGGCGATCCGGAACGGGATCGTGCTCATCCCGGGGATGGAGCTCTCGACGCGCGTGCAGTTCGCGAGCGTGCACGTGCTGGCCTACCTCGTCGAGCCGCGCGACGAGGGGCTCCTCGCGGAGACCGCGCGGATCCGCGAGTCGCGGATGACCCGGGCCGAGAAGATCGTGCGCCGCATCTCGGCCGACTACGACCTCACCTGGGACGACGTGCTGGCCCAGACCACCGACGGCGCGACCATCGGCCGCCCGCACATCGCCGACGCGCTCGTCGCGCGCGGCCACGCCGCCACCCGGTCCGAGGCGTTCGCGGGGATCCTCCACTGGCGCACCGGCTACGCGCAGCCGCACTACGCGCCCGATCCGCTCACCGGCATCCGGCTCATCCGCGCCGCCGGAGGCGTTCCCGTGCTCGCGCACCCCGGAACGCGCGGTGCCGAGGACGTGATCACCGAGGAGCGCCTGCGCCGCTTCGTCGACGCCGGGCTCTTCGGCCTCGAGGTCGACCATCCCGAGAACACCGCGGCCTCCCGGCCGCGACTGCGTGCGCTCGCGGAGCGGTACGGACTCGCGGTGACCGGCTCGAGCGACTACCACGGCCTCGGCAAGGCGAATCGGCTCGCCGAGCACACGACGCCGCCCGAGGTGGTCGCGCGCATCGTCGCCGAGGCGACGGGCAGCCGACCCGTGGTGCCTCGCGCGGGCGAACCCGCGGCGCGCTGAACTGCGGCCCGCCAGGTCGCGGCCGCGATTCGCCCCGGGGCGCGAGGCGCTATGCGATGGGCGCGGCGCCGCCCGTGCGCGGGCCGCGGCGACGACGTCGGCGGCGCGGCGGCGCGGCGTTGCCGTCGTGGTGCTCGGAGCCCTTGCCGTCGTGCGTGCCGGCGCCCGGCTCCTTCGCGTCGGCCGAGGCGCCCGCCTGGCTGGACGCGGCGTCGCCGCCCTGCGCGGCGCCCTCGCCGACCGGCTCGCCCGATCGGGTGCGACGGCGCGAGCGCGAGCGACGCGGTCGGGACGCGTCGTCGGTCGCGGCCTCGCCCTCGCGGCGGCCCGCGGTGCTCGACCGCGTGGGGGGCGCGCTCGGCGCGGGCGTCAGGCGGCCCTTGGTGCCCTCGGGGATGTCGAGGTCGGTGTAGAGGTGCGGGCTCGACGAGTACGTCTCGGTCGGCTCGGGCTGGCCGAACTCGAGCGCGCGGTTGATCAGGGCCCACTTGTGCAGGTCGTCCCAGTCGACGAAGGTCACCGCGATGCCGGTCTTGCCGGCGCGACCGGTGCGGCCCGCGCGGTGCAGGTACGTCTTGTCGTCGTCGGGGATGGTGTGGTTGATGACGTGCGTCACGTCGTCGACGTCGATGCCGCGCGCCGCGACATCCGTGGCGATCAGCACGTCCTTCTTGCCGGCCTTGAACGCGGCCATGGCGCGCTCGCGCTGGTCCTGGTTGAGGTCGCCGTGCACGGCGGCCGCGTTGAACCCGCGGTCGTTGAGCTCCTCGACGAGCTTCGCGGCGGCGCGCTTGGTGCGCGTGAAGATCACGGTCTTGCCGCGGCCCTCGGCCTGCAGGATGCGGGCGATCACCTCGTCCTTGTCGAGCGAGTGGGCGCGGTAGACGAGGTGCTTGATGTTCGCCTGCGTGAGGCCCTCGTCGGGGTCGCTCGCGCGGATGTGGATCGGCCGGGTCATGAAGCGGCGCGCGAGCGCCACGATCGGACCGGGCATGGTCGCCGAGAAGAGCATGGTGTGGCGGTTCGCGGGCGTCTGCGAGAACAGCTTCTCGATGTCGGCGAGGAAGCCGAGGTCGAGCATCTTGTCGGCCTCGTCGAGCACCATCTCGGTCACGTTCTTCAGCGACAGCAGCCGCTGGCTCGCCAGGTCGAGGAGGCGGCCCGGGGTGCCCACCACGATCTGCGCGCCGGCCTTCAGCTGCTCGATCTGGCCCTCGTACGCCTTGCCGCCGTAGATCGACACGATCGAGGTCGGGCGGTTGGACGTCGCGAGCTCGAGGTCTTCGGTCACCTGCACGCACAGCTCCCGCGTGGGCACCACGACCAGCGCCTTCACGCCGGGCTCGGGGGCATCGCCGAGTCGCTGGATCAGCGGCAGGCCGAACCCGAAGGTCTTGCCGGTTCCGGTCTTGGCCTGTCCGATGATGTCCTGGCCGGTGAGCGCCAGCGGGATGGTCTGCTCCTGGATGGGGAAGGCATCGGCGATGCCCTTCCCGGCGAGGGCCTCGACGATGTCGGGCGCGATGCCGAGTTCGGTGAAAGTGGTCACGTGTTCTACCTGTCGGTGATGCGGAGAGGGGTGCGCCCTGTTCCGATCGTCAGGCGCACGGCCGCGGTTCCATCGCCCGCGTGCCCGACCAGCCTATCCGAGCGGGCTGGGAAGGCCTCTATGCTGTCGTGCGTGGTGAACTGGTCCAAGCCGCGGCTTCCGCGGCCCGAGGCGCCGAGGATGCGTCCGCGCGTGGCGCCGACCGAGCTCACCCGCATCGACTTCACCGAGGTCGTGCCCGACCCGGTGGCCTTCCTCGGCCAGGCCGCGTACATCCAGCTCGAGTTCTTCGAGAGCCTCGCGAAGGCCGTGGCCACGGCGCCCGACCTGGCCGCGAAGGAGGGCCTGAGCGCCGCCGCCGGCGTCGCACTGCGCAAGCACCACGACCTGATCGCCGAGCTGCGCCGCCTCGACGCCGAGCCCGCGGAGGTCATGGCGCCGTTCGCGCCCGCCACCGACCGGTTCCGGCAGGCGACCTCGGGCGCCGACTGGACCGAGCTGCTGCTCGGGATCCACATCACCTCGGGCATGCTCGACGACTACTTCGCCCGGCTGTCCGAGGGCCTGCCGTCCGAGCTCGGCGCGCGGGTGCGGGCGATCCTCGGCGAGCACGGGGCCGACGATGTGGTCGTGCGCGAGCTCGCACAGGCTATCGCGGCCGACGCGACGCTCGGCGACCGCCTCGCGCTCTGGGGCCGCAGCCTGGTCGGCGACACGTTGCTGATCGCGCACTCGGCGCTGCGCGCGTCGGAGTCGACCGGCGCGCTCGGGACCGACGTCGAGCCGGTGTTCACCGAGCTCATCGCCGCGCACACGCGACGCATGGACGCGCTCGGCCTCACGGCCTGACGCGGCCGCTCCGGCGTCGTGCCGCGACTCGTCCGGTCAGCCGTGCGACACGCCGAACTTGGCGAGCCGGGCGAACGTCTCGGCGTCCCTCCGCTCGCGGCGCGGTCCGATGAACAGCGCGGTGCCGGCCGCGGCCGCGGCGGCGGCGGCGAGCGAGATCACCCAGATCCACCCGCCGTCCCACGCGAATCCGAGCCAGGTCAGCGCGACCCAGACGACCGCCGCGACGGCGGCGCCGATTGCCGGCACGAGGACCACGCCGTGCGTGCGGCGTCGGGGGATCGCATAGCGCGCCGCGAGGCCGAGGATCGCACCGCCGAGCGTGACGAAGAGGAGCTCCATCAGCCGACGAACCCGATCCGGCGGGCCTCCTCGGTGCCGATCTCCACGTAGGCGAGCGCAGCGGCGGGCACCACGTAGACCGTTCCCTTGCTGTCGGTCAGGCGCAGCACCGGCGACTGGCCGGAGAGGGCTGCGGCGACGGCCTGCTCGACCTCCGCCGCCGTCTGCGAGGTCTCGAAGCCGAGCTCGCGGGGGGAGTTCTGGATGCCGATGCGAAGGTCCACTGTGCGCCTTTCTGTCGTTGACGCCACCCTACGACACGCGCGGGTCCGGCCCCGTCGCGTTCACTGTCGGCGGACACGGATACCGTGGGCGGCATGCACCTCGATGCGACCCTCGTCCGCCCGGCCCCAGACCTCGTCGGCGGGGGTCACGCGGCCGTGTTCGGGGCGCCCGGAACGGGCAAGACCCGGCTCGCGATCGAGCTCGTCGCCGAGCGCGTCGAGGGCGGGCTCGACCCGTCCGAGGTGCTCGTGCTCGCCGCCACGCGCCGCACGGCGGCCGGCCTGCGCGACGCCCTCGCGGTGCGCCTCGGGCTCACCACGCGCGGCGCGCTGGCCCGCACTGCGAGCGCCGTGGCGTACGACCTCGTGCGCGCCCGGACCGGTCGCGCCGTGACGTTGCTCACCGGCGCCGAGCACGACCAGGTGATCGGCGAGCTCCTCGAGGCGCAGGCGCTCGACGGCGGGGGGCCGGAATGGCCCGAGGCGCTCACGGCCGAGGTGCGGGCGCTGCGCGGGTTCCGCTCCGAGCTGCGCGACCTCATGATGCGCGCCGTCGAGCAGGGCGTGACCCCGGCCGAGCTCGAGGCGCTCGGCGTGCGAGCCGACCGCACCGAGTGGGTCGCCGCCGCCCGGTTCCTCACCGAGTACGCCGAGGTGAAGGAACAGCTGCGACCGACGCAGTTCGACTCGGCCGAGCTCGGCGCGTTCGCCGCGTCGATCGTCCACGGCAGCCTCCGTGATCCGCGCGACGAGGCCGCGCTCGGCCCGCTCGCGCGGCTCCGGCTGATCGTGGTCGACGACGCGCAGGAGGCCACCGAGGCGGGCGCGGCGCTGCTCGGCGCGTTCGCCGAGCGCGGCGTCGACGTGGTCGCGTTCGGCGACCCCGACGTGGCGAGCAACGGGTTCCGCGGCGGCCGCGCCGACCTGCTCGGGTCGCTCTCGGCCGCGCTCGGCGGGCGCGAGGTCCGGCGCGTCGAGCTCCCCGTCGTGCACCGGGGCCGGCCCGCGCACCGCGTGCTGTTCACGCAGGTCGCGAGCCACATCGGCACGGCGCTGGGCGGCGCGCATCGGGCGGCCGCCCACGCGCTCGAGCACGACGACGACCCGCTCGAGCCGGTCGTCGGGATCGAGGCGCCGTCGCCCGCGGCCGAGGCGGGGCAGGTGGCCGCGCTGCTGCGCGAACGGCACCTGCTCGACGGGGTGCCGTGGTCGGCGATGGCGGTCGTCCTGCGGTCGGGGGCCGAGATCCCGGCGTTCGCGCGAGCGCTCGCCGCCTCCGACGTGCCGGTCTCCGGCGGCGTCGCGCGCAGCGCGCTCCGCGACGCACCGGGCTCCGCGGCGCTCCTGGCCGCGGCCGCGTGCGTGCTCGGCATCGAGCCGACCACGGCCGAGTCCGCGACGGCGCTGCTGACCGGGCCGCTCGGTCGGCTCGACCGCGTCGGGCTGCGTCGGCTCCGGCTCGCGCTCCGCCACGACGAACTCGCGGCCGGCGGCGTCCGCAGTGCCGACGAGCTGCTCGTCGAGGCGCTCGGCGCACCCGGCGGGTTCGCCACGATCGACGCGCCGTCCGGTCGGCGCGCGGGGCGGCTCGCGTCGCTGCTCGATGCCGCGCGCAGCTCGGCGGCACGCGGTGCGACGGTCGAGGAACTGCTCTGGCTGCTCTGGCACGACAGCGGCCTCGAGGGCGAATGGGCCGCACAGGCGGCGGGCAGCGGCGTCCTCGCCGACGAGGCCGACCGCTCGATCGACGCGGTCGTGGCGCTGTTCGCCGCCGCCCGGCGTTTCGTGGAGCGCGAGCCGGGTGCGCCGGCCCGCCGCTTCGTCGAGGAGATGCTCCAGAACGCCCTGCCCGAGGACTCGCTCGCGCCCGAGCGCGGAGTGGGGGCCGTGGTGCTCGCGACCCCGCCGGCACTCATCGGCCGCGAGTTCGACGTGGTGGTCGTCGCCGGCCTGCAGGACGGGGTGTGGCCCAACCTCCGCCCGCGCGGCACCCTGCTCCACGCCGGCGCGCTGGGCGCGGCCGTCGCCGCCATGCGCGCCGGCGAGCCGCAGCCCGAAGCCGAGAGCGCGGCGGCGGTCCGCGCGGCGGTGCGGGGCGACGAGCTGCGGCTGTTCGCGCTCGCCGTCTCACGTGCTCGCCGGCAGGTCGTGCTCGCCTGCACGGCCACCGACGACGAGCAGCCGTCGGTGCTCATGGGCTTCGCGCCCGTCAGGCCGCCGGCGCGTCGGCGCCGCCCACTGCACCTGCGCGGTCTCGTCGGCGCACTGCGCCGCGATGCCGCGACCGGCGACCCCGAAGCAGCGGCGGCACTCGCGCTCCTGGCCGAGCAGGGCGTCGCGGGTGCGCACCCCGACGAGTGGTACGGCCTCGCCGAGCCGACGACCACCGCGCCGCTCGTCGACCTCGACGGCGATCCCGAGGCGCTGGTCGCCGTCTCGCCGTCGCAGATCGATCGCGTCGAGGAGTCGCCGCTCGGCTGGTTCGTCGATCACGTCGCCCAGCCGCCGTCGGGTCTCGCGGCCTCGATCGGCACGATCGTGCACGCCGTCGTCGAGGAGGCCGCCGCGAGCGAGGGCGAGCTCGACGTCGAGACGCTGTGGGCGTCGGTGGAGCGCCGCTGGCGAGACCTCAGGTTCGATGCGGGCTGGGTGGCCGAGCGCGAGCTGCGGGGCGCGCGGCGCATGACCGAGGGCGCGGCCGACTACCTCCGGAACGCCGTCGACGACGGGGTCGTGGTGCTCGGCGCCGAGGGTCGGTTCACGCTCGTGAGCGGGCGCGTCCGGATCACCGGCACGATCGACCGCGTCGAAGCCTCCGCTGACGGCACGACGGTGATCGTCGACCTGAAGACGGGCCGCACGCCGCCCACGGCAGCGCAGACCGCATCGCATCCGCAGCTCGCGGCGTACCAGCTCGCCGCGCGTGCAGGAGTGCTGCCGAACGCGGGCCGCCTCGGGGGCGCGAAGCTGGTGTACGTCGCCCGGCCGGTGGGCGGCCGCCTCTACACCGAGCGCGCCCAGCAGCCCTTCGACGACGAGGCCGAGGCCGCATTCCGCGAGCGCCTCGACCAGGTCGGCCGGGTCATGGCGGGAGCATCGTTCGAGTCGCCCGTCGAGCTGCCCCACGGCTCGCGGTTCGGCGACTGGCAGTACCGCGTCCACCTGGTGCCGGCGGTGTCGGCGTGAGCCCGGCAGCCGAGCCGGTCCGGATCGGCGCCGACGAGATCGCGCGTCGCCTCGGGCTTCACGAGCCCACCCCGGAGCAACGCGCGGTGATCGAGGCAGACCCTCACGGGCAGAGCATCGTCGTCGCGGGGGCGGGCAGCGGCAAGACCGAGACCATGGCCAATCGCGTCGTGTGGCTGCTCGCCAACGGGCTGGTCGACGTGCCCGAGGTGCTGGGGCTCACCTTCACGCGAAAGGCGGCGGGCGAGCTCGCCGAGCGGGTGCGCGAACGCGTGGCGCAACTGGTCGACGAGGGCATCGCCGACGTCCGGCTCGATCCCCTCGAGTCGGCCGCGGTGTTCACCTACAACGCCTTCGCCGGGGCGATCTACCGCGAGCACGCCCTCCGGATCGGTCGCGAGCCCGATGCGGCGATCCTCGGCGAGGCCGCTGCCTGGCAGCTCGCGCGCAGCATCGTCGCCGCATCCGCCGACGAGCGGCTCGTCGAGCTCGACGCGTCGCTCGACCGGGTCACGGGCGCGGTCCTCGGCCTCAGTCGCGCGCTCGCCGAGAACGTGACCGACAGCCGCGACGTCCGCGCCTTCGCGCGGGAGTTCCTCGCGATGGCCGACCTGCCCATCGAGGCGCCGCGCAAGCGCACGCCGTTCGAGAGCTTCGTCTCCGCCCTCGGTGTCGTCGATGCGCTCCCGCCCCTGCTCGACCTCGCCGACGCGTACGCCGAGGCGAAGCTGCGACGGGGCGTGGTCGAGTTCTCCGACCAGGTCGCGCTCGCACTGCAGATCTGCACCGCCCACCCCGACGTCGTCGAGGCCCACCGCGAGCGGTACGCGACCGTGCTGCTCGACGAGTACCAGGACACGAGCGTCGTGCAGACCCGGTTGCTCGCGACGCTGTTCGGAGGGCGCCCGGTCATGGCGGTCGGCGATCCCGACCAGTCGATCTACGGATGGCGCGGCGCAAGTGCGGCGAACCTCGCGCGGTTCCCGGCCGACTTCTCGACGTCGGGCTCCGCGGCCGCGTACGACCTGTCGACGAGCTGGCGCAATCCGATCGTCGTGCTCGAGGCCGCCAACGCGCTCATCGCACCCCTCGACGCCGGCATCCCGAAGGCGTCGCTCCGTCCCTCGCCCTTCGCGGAGCCGGGCCGTCTCGACGTGTCGTGGCACGAGACCATCGACGACGAGGCCGCGGCCCTCGCCGACTGGTTCGCCGCGCGCATGCGCGCGGGCGGGCGCACGGGGGCGATGCTGTGCCGCACGTTCGCCCATGTCGACCTCTTCGCGGCCGCGCTGCGCGAGCGGGGCGTGCCGGTGCACGTGCTCGGCGTCGCGGGGCTGCTCGACCAGCCCGTGATCGCCGACCTCGTCTGCGCCCTCCGCGTCGTGCACGACCCCACCGCCGGATCCGAACTGCTGCGCCTGCTCGGCGGCGCGCGCTGGCGCATCGGCACCGCCGATCTCGCCGCGCTCGGCGGGCTCGCCCGCTGGCTGGCGGAACGCGACCTCAGCACGCGGCGCCTCGCCGACGAGGTGCGGCAGGGTATCCGCGGCTCCATCGCGCCCGACGAGTCGCCGTCGATCGTCGACGCCCTCGACTTCCTGCTCACCGCACCAGACGAGCACCGCGCGCTCGGCCGATTCACCGTCGAGGGGCTTGCTCGGCTCCGGCGCGCGGGCGCGCAGCTGCAGTCGCTCCGTCGCCGTGCCGGGCTCGGGCTCGTCGACTTCGTCACGCTCGTCGAGCAGGAGCTGCTGCTCGACATCGAGGTCGCTGCGAACCCCTCCCAGCCGCTCGGTTCCGCCAGCCTCGAGACGTTCGGCGACCTCGTCGCCGGCTTCGTCGACACGGCCGAGCACCCGACGCTCGGGGCGTTCCTCGGCTGGCTCACCGAAGCCGAGCAGCGCGACCGGCTGAGCCCCCGCCAAGACGATCCCGAGCCCGGCGCCGTCCAGGTGCTCTCCATCCACGGGTCCAAGGGGCTCGAATGGGATGTCGTCGCGATCCCGCGCCTCGTCGAGGACGAACTGCCCTCCAAGCCCCGGAGCGGCAAGGGGTGGCTCGCGTTCGGGATGCTCCCCGACGAGTTCCGCGGCGACCGCGACGAGATCCCCGAGCTCGTGTGGCGCGGTGTGCAGAGCCAAGCCGAGTTCGACGAGTCCGTCCGCGCCTACTCGGCCGAGAACCGGGAACGTCACGCCGAGGAGGAACGGCGGCTCGCCTACGTCGGCGTCACCCGCGCGCGGTCCGAGCTGCTGCTGACCGGATCGTGGTGGGCGACGCAGAGGTCACCGCGCTCGCCGAGCACGTTCCTGCGCGAGTTGGTCGTGGCCGGAGTCGTCGACCCCGATTCGCTTCCGCCTGCACCCGAGGAATCCGAGAACCCGCGCGCGGCCGAGGCGTCGCGCGTGACCTGGCCGCTCGATCCGCTGGGGGCTCGCCGCCCCGCGGTCCTGCGGGCGGCCGAGGCGGTGCGCGAGGCCGCGGCCGGTCCGAGCGGCGCGGGGATCGGGCCGGCCCTCGCCGACGACATCCGGATGCTGCTCGAGGAACGGCGCCGGCGCGGCGAGCGACGTGGCGGTGGCGTGCCGACCCGCGTCCCCGCCTCGCGCTTCAAGGACTACGTCGACGACCCCGACGCGGTCGCCGCCGAGCTCGCCCGGCCGATGCCGCAGCGTCCGTACCGGGCCACCCGCATCGGCACGCTCTTCCACGCATGGGTCGAGCAGCGCTCGACCGGCGGTCCGGGTGCGGGCGGCAGCGCGCCGGTCGACTCGACGTCCGCCGACCTCGACGCGCTCGACCTCGAGTTCGACGTCGCCGACGACCTCGTCGACCACGGCTCGGGTCGCCCCGGCGACCCCGTCGAGGCACGGCTGGAGCGGCTCCGCTCCATCTTCGCCGCGTCGGAATGGGCCGACCGGCGGCCGGCGGCCGTCGAGCTCGAGCTGCACCTTCCGCTCGACGAGCACGTGTTCGTGTGCAAGATCGACGCGGTGTACGAGGTCGAGCCCGACTCGGAAGCGGGTCGCCGCGGCATCCGCTACCAGGTCGTCGACTGGAAGACCGGGGCGGCGGCACGCGATGCCAGGGAGCTCGAGCTGCGGCAGACGCAACTCGCGTTGTACCGGCTCGCGTACGCCCGCTGGGCCGACGTGCCGGCGGCGGCCATCGACGCGGTCTTCTACTACGTCGAGGACGACCGCGTCCTGCGTCCCGACGTGCTGTACGACGAGGAGGCGATCCGCCGGGTGTGGGCCGGCGTCGCCACGCGTGCCGTGCAGGCCGAGCCGACCGCGGCCGCCGTCCTGCCCGAGAGGGTGCGCACGGCGATCGCCCGAGCCTAGGCGGTGCGGTCGCGCGCGTCGCCGCTCGCGGGCGGCTTCGCGTCGCCCCAGTCGCTGAGGTCGAGGGGGATCGGCGCCGTCGCGTCCATCGGTGGTGCGACGGGCGGGTCGCCGGCGCCGGTCGTGACCGGCCCGGTGGCGCCGCCCGATCGGTCGCCGTCGAGGTGGCGCCGCAGCTCCTCTACGTCGTAGCTGTCGGTCAGCATGGTCGACCCGGCCTCTCGGGCGCGGACGTCGCGGGGCGTCTCCTCGAGCAGGCGCTCGACCTCGGCCACCGCGAGGATCGGTCCCGTGTCGCTGGTCAGCGGCTCGGACGACAGGTCGTGCACGCTCGCGACGAGTCCGTCGAGCAGCGCGACCGCATCCTCGATGACGGCCTCGTCGTGCGTGTCGACGCCGTGCAGCAGCCAGCGCGCGAGCTCGAGCTCGGCGTAGAGGAGCGCCCGGCGCGCGAGCTCGGCATCGGCGCCGCCCGATCGTGCGGCCACGTACGAGGTCAGCGCCTCCTCGGCCGAGGCGCCCGTCGACGTGAGCACCCAGTGCAGGTCGCGAGCGGGATCGTCGTGCGCGAGGCCCGACCACCCGATCACGCCCGAGACGCGGTCGCCCTCGACGAGGAACGAGTCCGCGCCGAGCTGGCCGTTCACGACGGTGGGGACGAACCGCCAGAGCGTGTCGTCGTCGGTGGCCTCCTCCCACCGGCGCACGAGCGCCGCCGGAAGCCGGCCGGTGTCGGCGGCGCGGTCGATGACCGCGACGACCGACTCGCGCGCCTCGGCCGCGGAGCGCCGGGGCAGCCCGGCTTCGCCGACGAAGCCGGGCGGCAGCGAGTGGATGGCGGCGATCGCGCGGCCGATCGCGGCCGCGAGCGCCGGGTTCGCGGTCAGCTCGTCGGCCGAGCGGACGGCGCCCGGGATGAACCCGGTCACGACCGCGCGCGTCGGGCCGATCGGCGCCTGTCCGACGAACTCGGGCACGGCGAAGGGCAGTCGCGAGCGGATGCCGGGCGTCAGCGCGCGCAGCGCCACGAGGTCGGCGGACTGCTCGGATTCCGCGCTCTGCGTCCGCGGAGCGCGGATGAGCAGGCGTCGTCCGTCGCTGGAATGGAGCTCGACGGCGTCGAACGCGCCGCCCGCGCTGCGGGTGTGCGCCCGGGCCGCCCGCACCTCGAGTCCGGCCACCGCGGCCGTGGCCAACGCGGCTAGAGTGAGTGGGGGTCTGGCCATGGCACACAGCCTAAGCAGGTGTTCCCGCCTGCCCGGCGACCGCCACGCCTTCCGAACGACTCCGGCCGCAAGCGAGAGGGGCACCGTGCTCGAACCCGACGCGCCGCTCGCGGTCGACGCGCCGCCGCTCGCGCGCGAGCACCTCGACCGGGATGCCGCGAGCCGCACGTCGCTCGAACGCCAGGGCGAGTTCGGGGCCGACGCCCACGCGCGGGTGCTCGTCGTCCGCGACGGCCGCGTGCTGCTCGGCGGCGGAGGTTCCGCGCGCACGCTCGGCCTGCGGCATCCGTCGACCCTCCCCGAGCCCGAGCTGCGCTGCTACCTCGGCCGCACCCTCGACTCGGGGCTCGACGGGTCGGGCGAGGAGCTGCCGACCGGAAGTCCCGTCGAGGCCTGGGTCCTCGACGACGCCCGAGCCGGCGAGCTCGCACCCGACGAGCGCTGGGCCGGGCTGCGGACGGTCGCCATCGAGCTCGACGACCGCGACGCCGGGCTCGCGATCGAGGCGGTCGCGCTCGCGAACTGGCACGCGACCCACGCGTTCTGCCCGAGTTGCGGCAGCCCGACCGAGGTCGTGTCGTCGGGGTGGGCCCGACGGTGCCTCGCCGAGGATCGACTGCGGTTCCCGCGCACCGACCCGGCCGTGATCGTGATCGTGACCGACGACGACGACCGCGTGCTGCTCGGCTCGAACGCGATGTGGCAGCAGGATCGCTTCTCGGTCCTCGCCGGCTTCGTCGAGCCGGGCGAGTCGCTCGAGGCGGCGGTCGTGCGCGAGATCGCGGAGGAGACCGGGCTCCCGGTCGACCGCGTGGAGTACCTCGGGTCGCAGCCGTGGCCGTTCCCCGCGAGCCTCATGTGCGCGTTCCGGGCCCGCGTGGCCGACGGCGCCCCCGTGACCGCCGTTCCCGACGGCGAGGAGATCCTCGAGCTGCGCTGGTTCGACCGCGACGAGCTCACGGCCGCGCTCGGACGCATGGCCCTTCCCGGCGAGACGTCGATCGCGCGCTGGATGCTCGAGCGGTGGTACGGCGGACCGCTCGCGTCGTCCGTGCCGTGGTCGACGTCGTGACGGCTCCGACCACCGATCCGCTGCTCGCCGCGCTCGACGACGAGCAGCGCATCGCGGCGGAGGCACTGAACGGGCCCGTGTGCGTGCTCGCGGGTGCCGGCACCGGCAAGACGCGCGCGATCACGCATCGCATCGCCTACGGCGTGGCGTCGGGTGCGTACGACCCGTCCCGGGTCATGGCGCTCACCTTCACCAACCGCGCGGCCGCCGAGCTCCGGAGCCGGCTGCACGCGCTCGGCGCGGGCGGCGTGCCGGCGCGAACGTTCCACGCGGCCGCGCTCGCGCAACTGAACCACTTCTGGCCGATCGTCGTCGGCGGCCCGGCGCCGCGCGTGCTCGAGTTCAAGGGCCGGCTGCTGGGCCTGGCGGCCGAGCGCTGCAGGCTGAAGGTCGACACCGCGACGCTTCGGGATGTCGCGGCGGAGATCGAGGTGCGCAAGGTCACCGGTCTGTCGCCCGACGAGTACCGAGCGCGAGTGGCGAGCCGCGGCGCGCCCGGCGCGCTCGACGCCGGCCAGCTGCTCGAGCTCGTCGAGGCGTACGAGACGCTCAAGGACGAGCGGCGCATGATCGACTTCGAGGACGTGCTGCTCGCCACCGCGGGCATGATCGAGTCCGAGCCGGCGGTCGCGATGCAGGTGCGCGAGGGCTACCGCCACTTCGTCGTCGACGAGTACCAGGACGTCTCGCCCGCGCAGCAGCAGCTGCTCGACCTCTGGCTGGGCGGCCGCGACGAGTTGTGCGTCGTCGGCGATGCCAGCCAGACCATCTACTCGTTCGCGGGCGCGTCGGCGGAGTACCTGCTCGGCTTCGAGCGGCGGTATCCGGATGCCACGCTGGTCCGGCTCGAACGCAACTACCGTTCGACTCCCGAGATCGTCGAGGTCGCGAACCGCCTGATGCGCGGCCGGCCGGGCGCGCTCCGGCTCGTCGCGTCGGCACCCGACGGAGGCGATCCCGCGATCGACGGCGCCGACGCACCGCCCGCCCATCGGGCGCCAGCGCCGCCACCGCACGGCGTGGCCCCGGAGGTGATCGCCTACTCCGACGAGCTCGCCGAGTCGCGTGGCGTCGCGGCTCGCATCCGGGACCGGATCGATGCGGGCGTCCCGCCCGAGTCGGTCGCCGTGCTGCTGCGCGTGAACTCGCAGTCGGCGCTGCTCGAGCAGGCGCTCGGGGAGGTGGGCGTCCCGACGAGGGTGCGGGGCGCGCAGCGGTTCTTCGACCAGCCCGAGGTGAGGCAGGCCGTCCATGCGATCCGCGCCGAGGCCCTGGTCGTGCGCGACGAGCCGATCTTCAAGACCGTCAGCGACGTGCTGCGCTCGCTGGGCTGGTCGGTCGAGCCGCCCGCCGGTCCGGGCGCGGTCCGCGCGAGGTGGGAGTCGCTCAACGCGATCGCCCGCCTCGTCGACGACCTGCCGGCCGGCACCACGCTCCGCGCGTTCGCCGACGACCTCCGCTCCCGCGCCGAGGCGCAGCACGAACCGGCAATCGCGGCGGTGACGCTGGCGACGCTGCACTCCGCGAAGGGCCTCGAGTGGGACGAGGTGCACCTCGTCGGCCTCACCGAGGGCATGCTGCCGATCGCGTACGCGACCGGGCTGGAAGCGGTCGACGAGGAACGCCGGCTGCTGTACGTGGGCCTCACGCGGGCACGGCGGCGGCTGACGCTGAGCTGGGCGGGGCGGGCCGCCGCGCATCGAGGTGAACGGGAGCCGTCGCGGTTCCTCCGAGAGCTCGGCATCCGCACTCCGGATGCGCCTCGAGCGGGCGGGGTCGGGGTGGCGGCGAACCCGCCGCGTCGCTGAACACGACCGTCGCCGCGTCGAGTGCGGTGCGACCGGCGTGCACGAGGTCGTCGACGACGGATGCCGCGAGCGCGAGCGCCTCGTGCTCGGCCCGCGCCGCGCGGGGCGGCGGGGCCGTCGCGGCGAGCTGGGCGGCGATCGCCGGCCATGCGGCATCCGCATCGCGTCGCGCCAGGTGGACGCACCGGAGGCACGGACCCGACCCCGGACGCACGAGGGGGCCGACCTCGACGCCGCGCTCGTCGTGCACCACGGCGAGGTGCGGGACGTCGGCCGCGAGCCACCGGAGGTGCGCGCCGGGCGCGACCACCCAGGAGCCCAGCAGCACGGCCGCGTCGGCCTCGCCCGGGTCGATCGCATCCGCGTCCACCGGGCGGTGACCCATCCGGGCGAGGAGGTCTCCGAGCGACGCGACCGGCCCGGCGTCCCCGCCGATCGCCACCACGGCGGACCGTCGAGGAGCCGCCTGGGGCGCCAACGCGGGTTCGAGCCGCCCGAGCAGCGCGTCGACCTCCGACTCGGTCGCACCGAGCCCTGCCCCGATCGTCCGGAGCGTGGGAACGGACGCGCCGGAGGACAGTGCCCGCAGCAACCCCAGCTCGGCGGCGCCGGGGTCGTCGAGCACCGCCGCGGGACGTGCGCCGCCGAGCTGCAGTTCGCGCGGCGAGCGCCAGACGAGGGGGAGGGCGGGGTCCAGTCGCGGCGTCATGCCTCGAAGCATGCCGCAGCCGAGCCGACCGCGCCGGGCTTCGTCCACAGGCCGGGGCCCTTCGGCAGGTCAGGCCCGCTCGTCGCCCGTCGTGCCGTCGCCCTGCGTGTCGTCGTCGGGCAGCTCGCCGCGCAGGAGCGCCTCGAGCGCCTCGTCGAACTCGGCGTCGGCCTCGCCCGCGGCCTGGCCCCCGGCCGCGAGGCGTGCCGCGAGGGGTGCCGGATCGTCGAGGTCGGCCGCGGTGGGGAGCAGGTCGGGGTGCGTCCAGAGCGCGTCGCGCGCCGAGACGCCCACGGCCTCCGTCACGGCCCGCCACATCCCCGCGGCGTCGCGCAGCCGGCGCGGGCGCAACTCGAGTCCGACCAGCGTCGCGAGTGCGGACTCGGCCGGACCGCCCGTGGCGCGGCGCCGGCGGATGGTCTCCGCGACCGCGTCGGACTTCGGGAGGCGAGCCGTGGCATCCGCCGTGACCACGTCGACCCAGCCCTCGATGAGCGCGAGCATGGTCTCGAGGCGCGCGAGCGCCGCCTCCTGCTCGGGGCTCTTCGGGCGCAGCAGCGCACCGTTGGCCACCGCGTCGCGGAGCTCGTCGGTGTTCGACGGGTCGAAGCCCTCGGCCAGCTCCTCGAGCCGCTCGACGTCGACGTCGATGCCGCGCGCGAACGCGGTGATCGCGGTGATGAGGTGCAGTCGCAGCCACCGGGCGTGCCGGAACAGCCGGGCGTGCGCGAGCTCGCGCACGGCGAGGTAGAGCTCGACCTGGTCGCCGGGGATGTCGAGGCCCTCGCCGAACTCGGCCACGTTCTGCGGCAGCAGTGCGGCCCGGCCGTCTTCCAGCAGCGGGATGCCCACGTCGCCGCCGGAGACCACCTCGGTCGAGAGCTGGCCCACGACCTGCCCGAGCTGCATGGCGAACATCGCCCCGCCGATGCCCCGCATCATCCGGCTCGCACCCTGGATCATGGAGCGCATCTCCTCGGGCGCCTGCTCGCTCATCACCCGCGTGAGCGAGTCGGCGATGCTGAGCGCGACGGGCTCGGCCAGCTGCGACCAGATCGGCAGCGTGGCCGTGGCCCACGAACGCCGCGTGAGGAGCTCGGGGGTGCCGGGGAGCGCGGTCACGTCGACCACCTCGTCGAGCCACAGCGCGGCGAGGTCGAACGCGGCGTCGAGCCGCTCGGCCTCGCCCGGCTCCACCTGACGTTGCCCGGCCGACGCGCGCTGCTCGGCCTGCCGGAGCGCGAGCGACCAGTCGATGCCCTCGTCCTCGGACCGTTGCATGGCCTGCTGGAGCTGGCTGAAGATGGCCGCGAGGCTCGCAGGATCGCTCGGCAGGCCTGCCGCGTCGGCGAGCTTCGACGGGTCGATGCCGCCCGATCCGGACAGCAGCTCGCGGAGCATGTCGCGGAACTCGTCCTCCGGGTTCCGGTCGCGTTCCTCGTCGCCTTCGGCCACTCGGGCCACCTCCCTCGTTCGGCATTCCACGCTACCGCCGTCACCCCGCTTCCTTCCCGGGAAATGGCCTAGGCTGACCTTCCGGGTGTCCGCCCGTCGCGAACAGCGCCGGCCCCGGTGGGGTCGCCATGCGGGCCCCGGGAAGGGATGTCGGGGCATGTCGCTGTTCGGGCCCGAGACGGATGCGGCGAGCCCGCGGTCGCGGCGCGAGCGCATCGGGTGGGCCGCGGTCGGCATCGCCGTCGTCATCGGCCTCATCTTCGCCCTGCTGCCGTCGCCCTACGTGATCCAGCAGCCCGGGCCGATCTACGACACGCTCGGAACGACCGAGGTCGACGGCGAGGAGATCCCGCTGATCGAGATCCCGGAGGAGGAGACCTATCCCACCGACGGCTCGCTCGACCTGCTGACCGTGGCCGCCGTCGGCCGTCCGGGCCGCACGCCGGGCTGGCTCGACGTCGTCGCCGCCTGGGTCGACCCGCGACGCGCGGTGGTGCCGATCGAGACGGTGTACCCACCCGGCCTCAGCGAAGACGACCGGAACGCCCAGAACACGGCGCAGATGGTCGACTCGCAGCAGGATGCGATCGCCGCGGCGCTGGTCGAGCTCGGCTACGAGTTCCCGCGCGAGGTCGTCGTGCTCGGGGTCGGCGAGGGCACGCCCGCCGAGGGCGTGCTCGAGGAGGGCGACATCATCATCGCGGTCGACGGGTCGGAGGTGCACTCGGTCGACGAGCTGCGCACCGCGCTCGGCGAGCACGGCACGGAATCACCGGCGCAGCTCGACGTGGTGCGCGACGGCGAAGTGCTCGAGCTCGAGGCGACGCCCGAATCGGTCGGCGGGCAGGCGGTGCTCGGCGTCGGCGTCCGCATGCGGTACGAGTTCCCGATCGACGTGCAGATCCGGCTCGACGACGTCGGCGGGCCGAGCGCCGGCATGATGTTCGCGCTCGGCATCGTCGACAAGCTCACGCCCGGCGCGATGACCGGGGGCGAACTGGTCGCGGGCACCGGCACGATCGACTCCGACGGGTCGGTCGGCGGCATCGGCGGCATCCGCCAGAAGCTCTGGGGTGCGAGCGAGCACGGCACCGAATGGTTCCTCGCGCCCGAGGCGAACTGCGACGAGGTCGCCGGCAACGTGCCCGACGGACTCGAGGTGTTCGCCGTCTCGACGCTCGACGAGGCGCGCACGGTCGTCGAGACCGTCGCGGAGGGCGGCGACACCTCCGACTTCGCCCGCTGCGCTGCGTGACCTGAGCGTTATCCGGTGCCCAGCCGCCCCGCAGCCTTTTCCACATGCGCCGACCCTAGGATGGGGAATCGACCCCGCCCCGACCCCGAATGAGGCCGAGAGTGTCCACAGCACAGCCGCAGGAACCGAGGATGCCGCGCCGTCGCGCGCCGATCGCGATCACGATCGGCATCGTCGGCGCGCTGGTCGTCGCCTTCTTCGTCTTCGCGGGCATCTACGCCGACGTGCTGTGGTACCAGCAGCTGGGGTTCGTCGAGGTCCTCGCGACGGAGTGGATCGCGCGGATCGTGCTCTTCCTCGTCGGCTTCGCCGCCATGGCGCTGCCCGTCTGGATCTCGATCCAGGTCGCGTACCGTACGCGCCCCGTGTACGCGAAGCTCAACTCGCAGCTCGACCGCTACCAGGAGATCTTCGAGCCGCTGCGCCGGCTCGCGATGTACGGCATTCCCATCGTGCTCGGCGTGTTCGCCGGCGTCTCGACGGCCAGTCGATGGGACTCCGTCCTGGTGTGGCTGAACCGCACGCCGTTCGGCACGACCGACCCGCAGTTCCGCCTCGACGTCGGCTTCTACGTGTTCGAGCTGCCCTTCTACCGATCGATCGTCGGCTTCGCCTCGGCGGTCGTGCTGCTGTCGGGCCTGCTCGTCATCGCCACCAACTACCTCTACGGCGCCATCCGGGTCAGCGGTCGCGAGGTCGTCATCTCCAAGGCCGCGCGCATCCAGATCGCCATCACGGCGGGCCTCTACCTCCTGCTGCAGGCGATCAGCATCTGGCTCGACCAGTACGCCACCGTCACCGAGGCCGGCTCGCTCATCACGGGCGCGTCGTACACCGACGTCAACGCGACGATCCCAGGGCGCCAGATCCTCGCCGTGATCGCCGCCGTGGTGGCCGTGCTCTTCCTCATCACGGCGATCCTCGGGCGCTGGCGCCTGCCCCTCATCGGCGCGGTGCTGCTCGTCGTGTCGAGCCTGCTCATCGGCTCGCTCTACCCGTGGGTCGTGCAGCGCTTCCAGGTCGACCCGAGCGCGCGGACCCTCGAAGCGCCGTACATCCAACGCAACATCGACCTCACGCGCGAGGCGTTCGGCGTCGACGACATCGAGGAGATCCCCTACGAGGCCAAGACCGACGCCGAGCCCGGCGCCCTCCGCGAGGATGCCGCGACGACCGCGAGCATCCGCCTCATGGACCCGGCGGTCATCAGCCCGGCCTTCCGGCAGCTCGAGCAGTTCCGCCAGTACTACCAGTTCCCCGAGACGCTCGACGTCGACCGGTACGAGATCGACGGCCAGATGCAGGACACGGTCGTCGCCATCCGCGACCTGAACCTCGAGGGGCTCGGCGACGCGCAGACCTGGTTCAACAGCCACCTCGTCTACACGCACGGGTACGGGCTCGTCGCCGCGGCCGGCAACCAGCGTTCGAGCGACGGACAGCCCGTCTTCATCCAGTCGGGCATCCCGTCGGCGGGCACGCTGCCCGAGTTCGAGCCGCGCGTGTACTTCGGCGAGAACTCGCCCGACTACTCGATCGTCGGCGCGCCCGAGGGCGAGCAGCCCATCGAGCTCGACTTCCCGGCCGGTGGCGAGGGTGAGCCGCAGCAGACGACGTTCTCCGGCGACGGAGGGCCGCAGCTCGACAACCTCTTCACGAAGCTCGTGTACGCCCTGAAGTTCCAGTCCGAGCAGATCTTCCTCTCCGACCAGGTCAGCAACGAGTCGCAGATCCTCTACGACCGGTCGCCGATCGAGCGGGTGCAGAAGGTCGCTCCGTATCTCACGCTCGACAGCGACACGTATCCGTCGGTCGTCGACGGGCGCGTCGTGTGGATCGTCGACGGATACACGCTCTCCGACCAGTTCCCGTACTCGAACAAGGTCAGCTACAGCGAGGCGATCTCCGACAGTGAAGGCGTGCAGCAGCCGCTCGCCTTCGACGAGGTCAACTACATCCGCAACTCGGTCAAGGCGACCGTCGACGCGTACGACGGCTCGGTCAGGCTCTACGCGTGGGACGCCGAGGACCCGATCCTGCAGACCTGGCAGAAGGTCTTCCCGGCCGCCATCGAGCCGATGAGCGAGATGTCGGGCGAGCTGATGAGCCACGTGCGCTACCCGGCCGACCTGTTCAAGATGCAGCGCGCCGTGCTCGGCCGCTACCACGTCACCGAGGCCGACGCGTTCTACTCGCGCGAGGACGCGTGGACCACGCCCCTCGACCCGACGCAGGGCCAGGCGTCCACGCTGCTGCAGCCGCCCTACTACCTGAGCATGCAGATGCCCGGCCAGGATGAGCCGACGTACTCGATCTACTCGACGTTCATCCCCGAGGCGCGCGGCACGGCGAGTCGGAACGTGCTCCGCGGCTACCTCGCGGTCGATTCCAACGCCGGCTCCGAGGCAGGTGAGCGCTCCGACGGCTACGGCAAGCTCAGGCTCCTGAACCTGCCCGAGGATGACAACGTGCCCGGACCCGGCCAGGTGCAGAACCGCTTCAACGGCGACACGTCGATCTCCGCGCAGCTGAACATCCTGCGGCAGGGGCAGTCCGACGTCATCAACGGCAACCTGCTGACCATCCCCGTCGGCGGCGGCCTCCTCTACGTCCAGCCCGTGTACGTCCGCTCGACGGGTGAGACCAGCTACCCGCTGCTGCAGAAGGTGCTCGTGGCGTTCGGCGACCAGATCGCGTTCCAGGACACCCTCGACGAGGCGCTCAACGTGCTCTTCGGCGGCGATTCCGGAGCGGCGGCCGGCGATGAGGAGGTCGAACCCACCGAGCCGGGCACGCCGCCCGAGGAGGGGACCGACCAGCCCGCGACGGAGGACACCGAGCTGCAGGCGCTGCTGAACCGCGCCCGCCAGGTGCTCCAGGACAAGCAGCAGGCGCTCCAGGCGGGCGACTGGGCGGCCTACGGCCAGGCCGACGCCGAGCTCGCCGAGATCATCTCCGAGCTCGTCGTGCTGGCCGACCAGGGCGCGGCCGCCGAGGTCCCGTCGACCGAGGCTCCCGCGACCGAGGCGCCCGCCGAAGGCTGATGGGGGTCGAGCTCACGGGCGGCGACTGGCTCGACCGCAACCGGGCGAACTGGGACGAGCGCGTGCCCGTGCACGTCGCCTCCGAGATGTACGACCGCGCGCGCCTCCGCGCCGGCGGGAGCGTGCTCGACCCGCTCGCCGCGGCGGGCATCGCGCGGCTCTTCCCCGACGGGCTCGCCGGCGTGCGGGTCCTGCATCTGCAGTGCCACTTCGGCTCCGACACGCTCTCGCTCGTGCAGGCCGGCGCCACGGCCGTGGGGCTCGACTTCTCGCGCCCGGCCGTCGAGGAGGCCCGGCGGATGGCGGAGGAGCTCGGCGTCGCCGACCGGGCGCGCTTCGTCGAGGCGAACGTGTACGACGCGCGGCACCGCCTCCCCGAGACCGAGTCGTTCGACCTCGTCTTCACGACCTGGGGCACGATCGGGTGGCTTCCGGATGTCGCGGAGTGGGCGCGTATCGTCGCCTGGTTCCTCAAGCCCGGCGGGCGGCTGTACTTCGCCGACGGTCATCCGGCGGCGTACGTGTTCGACGGCGACGGCGGGCGGGGCGGACTCCCGGAGTTCTCGTTCCCGTACTCCTCGGCCGACGTGATCGAGTTCGACGATCCCAGCGACTACGCCGACCCCGAGGCGCGTCTCGAGAACGCGAAGACGATCGAGTGGATCCATCCGCTCAGCGAGGTGCTCCGCGCACTGCGCGACGCCGGCCTCGTCGTCGACGAGTTCGCCGAGCACGCGGAGGTGCCCTGGCAGATCTTCCCGATCACCGTGCCGAAGGGCGACGGCATGTACGGCTGGCCCGCGGAGTCGTGGCTGCCGTTGTCGTACGAGGTCGTGGCGAGGCGCGACGCGCCCGGGCGCTGAGCTCGATTCGACCGACTCCGGTACCCGTGCTAGTGTTATCTCTTGTGCCGCGGGGTGGAGCAGCTCGGTAGCTCGCTGGGCTCATAACCCAGAGGTCGTAGGTTCAAATCCTGCCCCCGCAACCAGAGAGAGGCCGGTACCGGAGAGATCCGGTACCGGCCTCTTCTTCTCTGCGGTTCGTCGACCGGAGCGCCTCACCCGCGCACGGCCGCGGTCCGTCGCGGTGCCCGGGCGGTCCGAAGGGCCAGAGCGGCGTCGATCAGCGCCGAATGCGTGAGCGCCTGCGGGAAGTTCCCGAGGTGCGCGCCGGTGGCGGGGTCGAGTTCCTCGGCGAACAGCGCGAGCGGCGTGCCGAGCGCCAGCGTGTCGGCGAACACGTCGGCCGCGGCATCGGCGCGGCCGGTCTCGGCCAGGGCCCGGGCGAGCCAGAACGAGCAGGGCAGGAACGCGTTCTCTCCGCCGCGCAGGCCGTCCCGGCCGGGCGGGTACCGGTAGAGCAGCGGGCCGCCGGCCGAGAGACCGCGACGGACGGCGTCGACCGTGCCGACGACCTGCGGTCCGTGCGGGTCGTCGAAGCCCAGCCAGGAGACCGCGAGGAGCGCCGCGTCGAGGTCGTCGCCGCCGTAGGTGCGCGTGTAGGCGCCGATCGCCGGGTCGAACCCGCGCGCCCGGACCTCTGACGCGATCTCGTCGCGGGCTTCGCGCCACCGTCGGCGCGTGCGTTCGGACACGCGGTGCGTCTCCGCGACCCGCAGCGCGCGGTCGAGCGCGAGCCATCCCATCAGCTTCGAATGCACGTGCTGCGCACCGCCCGTGCGTACCTCCCAGATGCCCGCATCGGGCTCGCGCCAGCGCTCGGCGACCAGGTCGGCGTAGCCGCGCATCGTGCGCCAGGTCTCGCCATGCAGCGGCCGTCCGCGGCGAGCCATCTGCCACGCGGCATCCAGCACCCACCCGTACCCGTCGAGCTGGTGCTGGGCAGCCGCCGCGTTGCCGACGCGCACGGGAGGACTCCCGTCGTACCCGGGCCAGCCGGGCAGCACCCGTTCGCGCGGCGCCGGGCGGCCGTCCAGGGTCACCAGCACCGGCAGTCGCGGCCGTTGCAGCCGGCTCGCGTGGAGCAGCCACCACAGGAACCGATGCGCGTCGAGGTCGTCGCCGATGCCGAGGAACGCCCCCACGCCGATGCTCGCGTCGCGCGGCCACGCGTAGCGGTAGTCCCAGTTGCGGATGCCGCCCGGCTGCTCGGGCAGCGAGGTCGTCGGCGCCGCGACCGGCGCGCCCGAGGGGGAGTAGGTGAGCAGGCGCAGCGTCAGCGCGCTGCGGACGACCGCATCGCGGAACGGGATGTCGTGGTCGATGCGCGACGACCAAGCGCGCCACCGGCGCTCGTCGTCGAGGAGCGCCGTCCACGCGGCGTCGGCGTCGACCCGCACGAGCGGTTCGTGGTGCGCCATGCCGAGTGCGAGCGTGAGGTGCTCGCCGGGTCGCAGCCGGACGGCCTGCGTTGCTCCCGGCCGCACGGCCGAGGGGCGCGACGTCGTGAGGATCAGCGCGAGGGAGCCCCACGAGCACACGACCGCCCCGCCGTCGTGCCGCACGCGGGGCGCCGCTCGCGCCGCGCCGAGCCGCGGGTCGAACTGCACGACCACGTCGGCCTCCGATCCCTCCACCGTGACGCGTCGGACGAGGAGCATCGACGGGAGCAGTCGCGCGCCCACCTCGGCGATCATCCCCTCGGTGAGGGTGAGGTGCGCGTCGTCCACTCGCCACGTGGTCTGCAGCGTCGCGGTGTCGCCGCGGTAGCGGCGGTCGACCCGGATGGCGCGGCCCGCCGGCCCCACGCGGAACGCGCCCGACTCCGGGCCTCCGACCAGCCGGCCGAACACCGGTGCCCCGTCGAAGCGCGGCAGGCACAGCCAGTCGATCGACCCGTCACCGGAGACGAGGGCCGCGGTGCGCGTGTCGCCGAGCAGCCCGTACTCGGCGATCGGCGTGGCGCTCACCCCACCCCCGCCTGCAGGAGCAGGCCCAGGACGCAGCCGTAGACGACATGCGCCACGATCGCCACGACCGGGGTCTGGTAGCCGTAGTTGAGGCCGAGCAGGCCGGGCGGTTCGAGGACGGCGGTCGTGCTCGGGCCCGCGCGCTCGGACGCCATGCGCGGATGCACGCCCGGCAGCAGTGGCAGGATGACGAGCAGCGCGACCGCGACGTGCAGCAGGCCGAGCAGGCCGCCCAGCCACCACGTCGCGACGCCGACGAGGGCGAAGGTCGCGGCGTAGCCGAGCGCGAAGACCTGGCCGGCGGCGAGGTGGAGGAAGAAGCCGGCGACACGCGCCCGATCGGGATCCTCGGTGAACAGCGTGCCGAGCACGAGCGGCAGGTCGAGTCGCGTGAGGCCGGCGAGCTGGGCGCCGATCATCACGGCGGTCAACGCGGAGGTGGCGAGCAGGCCGCAGAGCAGCCATCCGGTCCAGTCCACCTCGAGCAGCAGCACGGTCGCTCCATCCCGGCTCGCGTCACGTCCCGCCGGGCGTGCTCGCGTGCCGAGTGGCGGCCGCTCCGGGCAGGCGGATGCAGCACCTGCCGGCACCCGGGTCGGTCACGACCTCGCCGGCGCCGGGCACGACCTCGGCCATGCCCCCCACGAGGGCGCGGTTGAGCCCGCACACGAGGTCGGTGTGGCGCTGCGCGAGCGAATGGAACGGGCAGTTGCCGAAGACCACGTCGTCGCCGTCGTCGGCAGGCTCGTAGCCCTGGCCCTCGAGCGCGGACAGAAGGGTCGGGCTGCCGTCGGCGAGCTCGCGGCCCTCCCGATGTGCGAGGTCGTGCAGCGTCGCCTGCACGTCGGCGCCGCTCGCGCCCGCCTCCTCGATGGCGCTCGCCAGCAGCTCGCCGACGAGGTCGTACTGCCGCTCGGGAAGCGAGACGCTCACCTCGCCGTCGGCGCGCGCATACAGCTTCGACGGGCGTCCGGCTCCCGGACCGGTGCGACCGCTCAGCCGCCGGTAGCGCACCTCGACCAGGCCCTCGTCGGCGAGCCGGTCGAGGTGGAAGGCCACCGTGCTGCGCGACAGCCCGACCGCCGCCGAGGCGGCGTCGCGCGTGATCGGCTCGGAGCTGCGGGAGACGAACTCGTACAGGGCGAGGCGCGCGGGGTCGGACAGGGCGGTGATCGCCCTGATGCGCCGCCCGCGTGCGGCGCTCGTGTTCGATGACCGGTCGGTCTCCACATCCCCAGTCTAGTTCTAAAACCGATGGACGTCGATGAAAGACCGGGGCATACCCTCGAGTCATGGATCGCAGACTCACGGCCGACGAGCCCATCTCCGAGTGGCTGCACGCCCTGGCCTCCACCGGACCCACGCCGGGCGGCGGCGCCGCGGCCGCGCTGATGGCCGGGATGGCGGCCGCGCTCGCCGAGATGGTCGTCGCGCACCGCGCCACCGCGGAGTCACCCGACGCGGAGGTGCGGCGACGGACCCTCGAGGCGTTCTCCGCCGCCATCCGCGAGGCCGCGCCCGACATGGCCGACCGCGACACGGCCGCGTCGGCGGGGTTCGCCGAGGCCAACGGACGTGAGGACGCCGCGGACCGGTCGAGCGCCAGGCGGGAGGCCGGCATCGCGGCCGCCGAGTCGTCTGCGGCGCTCGGCCGCTTCGCCGCGAGCCTCGTGCCGGTGCTGAAGGAACTCGTCGACGACACCGGCACCCTGCTCCTGGCCGACGTCGGCGTCGCCGCGGCCACGCTCGCCGCCAGCACGCGAGCCGCCGCGCTGAACGTCTGCACCGACCTCCTGCTCGCCGCGGAGGCCGGCACCGGACGGTCCGACCTGCTCGACGCGTTCGAGCAGCTCGAGGCCACGACCGACGACCTCCAGGCGATCGTCGATCGCGTGCGTGCCCGAGTGCATCCATCGCGTTCGGCGCCCGCCGGCGAGTGAGGACGGCGCGCCGCCTAGGCTTGGGGCATGCAGACGGATGGCACGCAGCTCGCGGTCGCCGCGGCGCAGTTCGCACCGACCGACGACGCCGATGCGAACCTCGCGTCGATCGCCCGCCTGGCCGAGCGGGCCGCCGGCCGCGGTGCCCGCGTGGTCGTCTTCCCCGAGTACTCCAGCTGGTTCACGCCCACCCCCGGCGAGGAGTGGCTCGCCGCCGCGCAGCCCGTCGACGGGGCCTTCACCGCGGCCCTCGCCCACCTCGGGGAGCGCCTCGACGTGCACCTCGTCGCCGGCCTGATCGAACGGCTCGAGGGGGAGCGGCGCGTGGCGAACACGGTCGTCGCCGTCGCGCCCGGCGGGGGCGTGGTGGCGCGGTACCGCAAGCTCCACCTGTACGACGCCTTCGGCCAGCGCGAGTCGGAGTGGGTGGCGCCCGGCGACATCGCCGAGCCCGAGACCTTCCCGGTCGGCGATCTCCGCTTCGGCCTGCAGACCTGCTACGACGTGCGCTTCCCCGAGGTCGCCCGCCGCATCGTCGACGCCGGCGCCGACGTGATCTGCATGCCCGCCGAGTGGGTGCGCGGCCCGCTCAAGGAGGCGCACTGGCGCACGCTCACGACCGCGCGCGCCCTCGAGAACACCTGCTACGTCGTCGCTGCCGACCACGCGCCCCCGGTCGGGGCGGGCAACAGCATGATCGTCGACCCGATGGGCGTCGAGCTCGCCACGGTCGGCGAGCAGGAGGAGGTCGCGCTCGCCTGGCTGTCGGCCGAGCGCATCGCCGCGGTGCGCCGTCTCAACCCGGCGCTCGCGCTGCGCCGCTTCGCCGTCACCGAGCGGCCCGACGACCGGACGTGATCAGGCCGACGGAGCGGGTACGCCCGTGACGATCGCTCGGATCCGCTCGACGGGCAGCTTCGGGCGGCGGTGCTCGTCCGTGAGACCGTTCGTCTCCTGGCGCGTGTCGGTCAGCTGCGTGTAGCAGAACCCCGACAGCAGCGGGGAGTCGTGCAGCGCGCCGATGAGGTCGGCGAGCTGCGCCTCGAACTCCTCGGGAGACCGGGCGACCGTGTAGCCCCAGGAGTCGTCGTCGCCGTCGGGCGAGTAGGAGACGCCGCCGAACTCGCTCACCATGATCGGCGTCGGTCCGTCGACGGGCAGTAGGACCAGGCGACGACCCGCGGGGCCGATCTCGCCGAGCCGGTCGACGAAGGTGGTCTCGTCGTAGGTCCTCCGGAGTTCTGCACCCGTCCCGGCGTAGTCGTGGACGGTGAGCAGATCGGACTCCGCGTGCTCCCATCCGTCGTTGGAGACGACGGGACGCGAGCCGTCGAGCGCCTTGGTGAGGTGATACAGGGCACGGACGTAGTGCAGTTGCGACGGGTCGTGCGCGACGTGCTGCACACCCCAACTCTCGTTCACGGGGACCCAGGTGACGATCGAGGGGTGGGATGCGTCGCGGGCGATGATGTCCATCCATTCGCGGACCGTCCGCTCGATGGCGCGCGGCGCGAACTCGAACGCGCTGGCGATCTCGCCCCACACCAGCAGCCCGAGGCGATCCGCCCAGAACAGCAGCCGCGGGTCCTCGGCCTTCTCGTGCAGGCGGACCCCGTTGAAGCCGAGCTCCTTGATCAGTTCCACTTCTGCTCGGATGGCGCCGGCGCTCGGCGCCGCCAGGTGAGTATCCGGCCAGTAGCCCTGCTCGAGGACGGATCGCACGAAGTAGGGGCGGTCGTTGAGCAGGAAACGCCGGCCGTGCGTCGCTGCGCTGCGCAGGCCGAGGTAGGACTCCACCTCGTCGATCGTCCGGCCCTGCTCGTCGACGAGGCGGATGCTCGCGTCGATGAGCCGCGGGTGCTCGGGCGACCACAGCAGCACCTCGTATCCCTGTCCATTCCGCTGATGGGGAAGGTGGAGTGTGAGTACCTGCTCGGGTTCGGTGAGCGCGACCGAGATGGAGGTGAGCGGCATCTCCTCGTAGCGGAGGTCGGCCTCGATCCGAGTGCCGGGACGGGGTCGCCCCGAGAGTCGGACGGCGAGGTCGACGGTGCCGCTCGGCACGTCGGCCTTCCATGTGAGCCGTTCGACCCGCTGGCTCGGCACGGCTTCGAGCCACACCGGCTGCCAGATCCCGGTCGTGCGGTGGTACCAGATGACGTGGGGATCCTCGAGCCAGTCCTGCTTGCCCCGCGGTTGGGCGACGTCGGCGGGGTCGTCCTCCGCGCGGACGACGATGGTGATCGAGTCGCGCGCGGCGAGTTCCGCCGGAAGCGCGAGGGCGAACGGCGTGTGGCCGCCCTCGTGGCCGCCCAGGAACCGGCCCTCGGCCCACACCTGCGCGCGATAGTCGACGGCACCGAAGTGGAGCAGCACGACGGAGTCGTCATCATCGCGACCAGCTCCCTCGAGTTCGGCGGCGGTCACGACACGTCGGTACCACACGACGTGGTGGAACCCGGTGTCGCCGATACCGGACGCCGGCGCCTCCGGCGGGAAGGGTACGACGATCGACTGGTCGAGCTCGATCTCACCGGTCTGCCAACCCCGCTCGAGGCCGAGCTCCTCGTCGTCGAAGGCGAATTGCCACGGGCCGCTGAGGTCGGTCCACCTCCGACGCATGAGCTGCGGCCGCGGATAGGTGCCGTCCTGGAGGGAGGCGCGCGTCGTCGTGATGTCCATGCGAGGAATGATCCCCCATTTGTACAGCGCTGTAAAGTCGTGGTGATCGATTGACGACCCGGGCGGTTCATTCAGCCGCGGGCGCGCTCTCCCGGACGGCGATGGCGTGCCCGACGATCACGTGCCTGCCGGGTCCGTGGTGTCCCGACATGCGCTGCTCGAGCAGCTCCAGCGCTTGGGCGGCGAGGGCGCGCTTGTCGGGCGCGATCGACGTGAGGGTCGGAGCCGTATAGGCGGAGATGGCCGTGTCGTCCCACCCGACGACGGCGACGTCCTCCGGCACCCGCATCCCCGCCCGACGCAAGGCGGACAGGGCTCCGGCGCCGAAGCGGTCGTCGCGGCAGAGGATGGCGTCGAACTGGAGCCCTCGACCGATCGCCGCGGCGACGGCCGCCTCGGCGTCGAGGGAGGCGAATCCATCGGGCATGAGTACGAGCCCGGGGTCGGGCGCGATCCCGGCGCCGACGAGGGCCTCCTGGTATCCCAGCAGGCGACGACGGTTGGTCACCGTGATGTCTCCGGGGACGAGCCCGAGAAACGCCACGCGCCGCCGCCCCAGTGCCAGGAGGTGCAGGACGCCGTCGTGCGCGGCGCGGACGTTGTCGATCATGACGTGGTCGGTGCTGACGGGGGCCTCGATCTCGCCGAGCAGGACCAGTGGGAGGTCGTCGTGCAGCCGTGCGATGTCGAGAGTGGCCATCCGCGTCGGCTGGAATATGACGCCGTCCACCAGGCCCGCTTCGCGGTCGCGCAGCACCGCCTGCTCGGCGGCGGCATCGTTGAGTGTCTGCTCGATGATCACCCGCAGGCCCGCCCGCGACGCGACATCGGCGACATGGCTCGCGATCTCCGCGAAGTACGGGTGGTCGATCTCGGGCATCGCGAGGGCGATCATCCCGGTGCGTCCGGTCGCGAGCCGGCGAGCGGTGAGGTTCGGCCGGTAACCGAGTTCGTCGATCGCCGCTTGAACACGCGCACGAAGCGCCGGCTGGACGTGCGCGTAGCCGTTGACCACGTTCGAGACCGTCTTCATGGACACTCCGGCGCGCTCAGCGACATCCACCAGCCGTACTCGACCCATGCCTTCCCCTCGATCCCGACGAACAGTGTAGGACCTCCGGGCCAGCCGCAAGGGGGTTGACAGATCTTTACAGCGCTGTACATTTGGGTTTGCGTCGCCGCAGTCGCGGTGGCGGATGTCGGCACCGGCAGGTCCGGCCGTTTTCAATGAGGAGGACGTTGTGAGCAAGAGGCTTCGGTTCACGCGATTGGCGAAGGGTGCTGCGCTCGCCGCCACGGCAGCGGTGGTGTTCACCGGATGCGGCGGCGGGCAGTCGAACCAGAGCGCCGGCGGGGAGTTCACCGGCGAATACGACGGGCCCGAGGTGACCCTGCAGTACTGGAACGGGTTCACGGGCGGTGACGGACCGTTCATGCAGCAGATGGTCGACGACTTCATGGCCGAGCACGACAACATCAAGATCGAGAACACGACGCAGGACTGGTCCGACTTCTACCAGAAGCTGCCCGCCGCGGTGACGGCCGGCGAGGGCCCGGACGTCGGCGTCATGCACGTCGACCAGCTGGCGACGATGGCCGCCCGGAACGTCATCGTGCCCGTCGACGACCTCGCCGACGAGCTCGAGCTCAGCGGTGACGACTTCAGCGACGAGGTCTGGGACGCCGCCGTCTACGAGGACGCGCGCTACGGCATCCCGCTCGACGTGCACTCGCTGGCGATGTACTACAACACCGATCACTTCGCGGCGGCGGGCATCACCGAGCCGCCGACGGATGCCGCCTCCTTCGAGGAGGCGCTGACCAAGTTGCAGGCTGCCGGATTCGCGACCCCGTTCTGGGCACCGAGCTTGTGGCCGGCGCACCTGATCGACCTCTCGCTGATCTGGCAGGGCGGCGGTGAGCCGTACGCCGAGGACGGCTCGGAGGCGACCTTCGACTCGCCCGAGGGCGTCGCGGCGCTGACGTGGCTGCGGTCGATGGTCGACGAAGGCTACAGCCCGAGCGACGTGGCGATCGACTCGCAGTATGTCGCCTTCAAGAACGGCGAGACCTCGATCACGTTCGACGGCATCTGGCAGATCAACGACCTGACGGACTCGGGCCTGCCGTTCGCGGCCGCGCCGGTTCCCGCGCTCGCCGGAGACCCGGCGGTTTGGGCCAACTCGCACCAGTTCTTCCTGCCGCGGCAGGCACAGCCCGATGATGACAAGGCGAACGCGGCGAAGGTCTTCATCGCCTGGATGAGCGAGAACTCGGACGAGTGGGCCAAGGCGGGCATGATCCCGGCTCGCGAGTCGGTGCGCGACGAGGTCATCGGCGGCACGGTTCAGGCGCCGATCGCCGAGCAGATCGATAACATGCGGTTCCTTCCCGCGGTCCCCGGACTGGGAGCGGTCCAGGCCGAGACGCTCGAGATCGCCGTCGCGGACGCCATGCTCGGCAAGGCTTCTCCCGAAGAGGCGCTCTCCCGCGAAGCGGATCGTGCGACGCAGCTGATGCAGGAGAACCTCGAGACGTTCGGCGGCTGATCGTGTCCCAAGCCCAGACGCGCGTGGGCGCCTTCGCATCGGAGGCGCCCGCCGCGGCATCCGCCCTGGTCGCAGCCCGCCGTGGCGGTGCAGCACCGACCCGGCCCAAGCCCTTCACCCCATGGCTCTTCCTGCTGCCGTACCTGCTGCTGTTCACGGTGTTCGTGATCGTGCCGTCCGTGTTCGGCCTCTGGATCAGCCTGCACAACTGGGACTACACCCTGCCGAACCAACCGTTCGTCGGCGGCGAGAACTACGCCGATCTCTTCGACCCGGGCTCGGTCACGTCGGGCGCGTTCTGGTTGTCGATGCGCGCCACCGCGATCTTCACGCTCTTCAGCGTGCCGCTGCTGCTGGTGCTGCCGTTGCTCGTCGCGCTGCTGATGAACAAGTCGTTCCCGGGCCGGAACTTCTTCCGTGCCGTCTACTTCGCGCCCTACGTGCTGGGCGTCGCGGTCATCGGCCTCCTGTGGCGCTACCTCCTCGACAGCAACATCGGCCTCGTCAACTTCTACCTCGGGCTGTTCGGTCTTCCCGACGACACCGCGTGGACGACGTCGGTGCCCGCCGCCTGGGTGGCGCTCGTCGGGGTGACGGTGTGGTGGACGCTCGGCTTCAATGCCGTCATCTACCTCGCCGCGCTGCAGGACATCCCGGCCGAGCTCTACGAGGCGGCCGAGGTCGACGGCGCGAACGGCTGGCAGAAGTTCCGGAACGTCACCCTGCCCGGGCTCCGGCCGATCCTCACCTTCGTGACGATCAACACGTTGATCGCCTCGGCGAACATGTTCGGACAGTCCTACATCATCACGCAGGGCGCACCGGGCCGGGAGACGCGGACGGCGATCTACCAGATCGCAGAGACCGGCCTCCGCAACTTCCAGATGGGGGATGCCGCAGCGATGAGCTACGTGCTCACGCTGTTCCTCCTCATCATCAGCGTGATCGTGTTCTGGTCGTTCCGCGAGAGGAAGGAAAAGCCGATCCCGCCCGAGGTGCTGACGGCCGAGCGTGACCAGGCCGAGTCGCCCGTACAGGCAGGAGCAGTGCGATGACCGCGACCGACGAACCGCGCACCGAGACGGCTGCGGCCCCCGTGCGCGAGGGCGGCGAACGGAGCGGCCGAACGCGCACCTGGGTAGTGGTGGTTCGCTACGCCCTCCTCGGCCTGCTCGCGCTGCTCTACATCAGCCCCGTGCTGTTCATGCTGGCGACCTCGTTCAAGACGCGAGCGGATGCCACGAGCATCCCACCGAGCTGGATCCCTGATCCCTTCACGACGCAGGCCTACGAGGCGATCCTGGGAGCCGATGACACCCCGGTGCTCGTCTGGTTCGCCAACAGCCTCATCGCGGCGGTGCTGCACGCGGCGCTCGTGGTGGTCACGGCATCGCTGGCGGCATACCCGCTCGCGAGGATGACGTTCCGCGGCCGAGGGGTCGTATTCGCCATCGTGATCGCGACGCTGCTGATCCCTCCGGTGATCCTGATCATCCCGAACTACCTGATCGTCTCCGAACTGGGATGGCTGAACACGCTGGTCGCGATCATCGTCCCGACGGCGGCCTCTGCGTTCGGCGTGTTCTTCATGCGGCAGTTCTTCCTGTCGCTGCCGGACGAGCTCGAGGAGGCGGCGCTGCTCGACGGTGCGAACCGGTGGGACATCTTCCTGAAGATCATCCTGCCCCTGTCGAAGCCGGCGATGGCGACGCTCGCGCTGCTGGCGTTCCTGACCAACTGGAACGACTTCCTCTGGCCGGTGTACGTGCTGTTCAGCGCCGACGTGCAGACGCTGCCGGCCGGGCTCAGCACCCTGCAATCCGCGAACGCGGTCCGGTACGACCTGCTGATGGCCGGCGCGGTGATCGCGAGCGTACCGGTGCTGCTGCTGTTCGTCTTCCTTCAGCGCTTCATCATCGCCGGCGTCTCCCGATCCGGGCTGAAGGGCTGAGTGCGGATGGCGCGCAGCGCACTCGTCCTCGGGGCGACCGCCGTGACGGCGGTCGCCCTGACGGGCTGCGCGACCTCCTCGACGCCGTCCGGGGAGGCGAGTGCCGAGCCCGCTGAAACCGGCACAGCCTCGATCATCATCGACGACGACTTCCCGGACCCGGACGTGCTGTCCGTCGACGGCCGGCACTTCCTCTTCGCCACGAACGACAGCATGAGGAACGTCCGGTTCGCGGAGTCGGACGATCTCGAGGAATGGACCGTCTCGGAGGAGGACGCGATGCCCGAGCTCCCGTCCTGGGTGATCCCCGGAAAGACGTGGGCCCCCGAGGTGACGCAGTTCGCCGATGACCGCTTCGTCATGTACTTCACGGCGACGAACTTCTCGCCGGCCCTGCAGTGCATCGGCGTCGCCACGGCATCGACGCCGGAAGGCCCGTACGAGATTGCCGGGCCGGGCATGCTGGTGTGCCCGGAAGACGAAGGGGGAGCGATCGACGCCTCGACCTTCGCCGACGGCGACGGAACGCGGTACCTGCTGTGGAAGAACGACGGCAACTGCTGCGGCCTCGACACCTGGCTGCAGCTGGCACCGCTGACGCCGGATGGTCTGGCCCTCGCCGGCCCGGCGCGGCGCCTGCTGAAGCAGGACCTGCCTTGGGAGGGCGACCTCGTCGAGGCTCCCACGCTCATCGAGCGCGAGGGGACGTATCACCTCTTCTACTCGGCGAACTCCTACGCGGACGGGCGGTATGCGATCGGGCACGCGTCTGCGCCATCCCTCGACGGACCATGGAGCAAGGATCCCCAACCGCTGGTCGCCACCGACGACCTCGACGGGGCCGGCGTCGGACCGGGCGGCCAGGACGTGGTCTCGCTCGACGGCGCCGACCTGCTCGTCTTCCACGCCTGGGACGAGAACCTGCTCGAGCGCCGGGTTCACCGCCTGCCCCTCGAGTGGTCGGACGGTCAGCCGCGGATCGGGCCCTGATCGGCGACAGCTGCCGCCGAACGATGGGCGCGCCCGCCTGGTGAGGAGCGGAGCGCCGCGAGCCGCGACGAGGCCTCCTCGAGCACCTCGCGCCGCTTGCAGAAGGCGAACCGCACGAGGCTGCGCACGGAATCGCGCCGGTCCGGATGCACGAAGGCGCTGACCGGCACGCCAACGACGCCCGCGCGGCGCGGCAGGTCGCGGCAGAACGCCTGCGCGTCGGGCTCGCCGAGGGTCGCGGCATCCGCCACGACGAAATAGCCCGCGGATGGCACGGACGTGGCGAAGCCCGCGGCCTCGAGGCCCGCGACCAGGAGGTCGCGCTTGGCGGCGAGCGCGGCGGCGGCACCCGCGAAGAACGCGTCGGGGAGGTCGAGCCCGGCGGCGATCGCCGGCTGGAACGGCGCGCCGTTGACGAACGTCAGGTACTGCTTGACCGCGAGCACCGCGGTCACGAGGTCGGCGGGCCCCGTCACCCAGCCGATCTTCCAGCCGGTGGTGTTGAACGTCTTGCCGCCCGAGGAGATCGAGATCGTGCGCTCCCACGCCCCCGGCAGCGTCGCGATGGGCGTGTGCTCGCCATCGAAGACCAGGTGCTCGTAGACCTCGTCGGTCACGATCAGTGCGTCGTGGCGGTGCGCGAGCTCGACGACCAGCTCGAGGGCCTCGCGATCCAGTACGGCGCCCGTGGGATTGTGGGGCGAGTTGACGAGGATGATGCGCGTGCGATCGGTCACGGCGGCGCGCAGCTCGTCGAGGTCGGGGCGCCAGTCGGGGAACCGGAGGGGGACCGTGCGATGGCGGCCGCCCGCGCGCGCGACGAGCGCCGCATAGGCGTCGTAGGAGGGCTCGAACGTGACGACGTCGTCGCCGTCGTCGACGAACGCGAGGATCGTGGCGGCGAGCGCCTCGGTCGCGCCCGCGGTGACGAGCACCTCGCGCATCGGGTCGACGGACAGGCCGTACCAGCGGTGCTGGTGACGGGCGATCGCCTCGCGCAGCACCGGCATGCCCGGCCCCGGCGGGTACTGGTTCACGCCCGTCGCGATCGCCTCCCGCGCGGCGTCGAGGACCTCGCGGGGGCCGTCCTCGTCGGGGAAGCCCTGGCCGAGGTTGATCGCGCCGGTCGTAGTCGCGAGCGCGCTCATCTCGGCGAACACGGTCGCGGCGACCGTGCCGTCGGGGGCGAGGAGGCCGGCACCTGCGGCCGTGCGCTGCCAGGGTGCCGATCGGGGGGAGGGGATGCCGTCCACGCTCACACCGTACGTCACGGTACGGCCGATACGCTTGCGTGGGCGCCCGGGCGGTTCCCGGCCCCGGCACAGCCAGGTCATAGAATCCGCCGACGCGCCGCACAGCTTGCAGGGCGATGCTGGCTTCGCTGGAAGGGAGCGACACATGACCGACACCACCACCGGCGGGCACCACCAGGACCCTGAGGCCCGCCCGGAGACCACCACCGCCGAGGGCGCACCCGCGCCGGCCGAGCCGGCCGAGCCGGCCGAGCCGGTCGCCTCGCCGCGGCCGACGGGCACCGTCTACACGCCGGGGCAGGCGCCGCAGCCGTACCTCGCAGGCCAGTACCACCACGAGCCCGCCGGTGCGCCGGCCCAGGGCCAGACCGCACCGACCACCCCGCTCACGGCGGGCGCCGCCGGTGCCGCCGCGCCGACGTCGGCGCCGCAGTACCCCGCCGCCGGCGGGTCGGGCAGCGTCCCGCCCGCGTTCGGCGGGCCCGCCGCGGCATCCGCTGCACCGGCCCCCGCGCCCGCCAAGCAGCGGCGCGTCGGCTTCGGCGTCGCGGCCGCGATCGTGGCCGCCGCACTCATCGGCGGCGCATCGGGTGCCGGCGTGACCGCGCTCGTGACGGGCGGCGACGACGACGCGACGACGCAGACCACGTCGGGTGCCGAGCGGATCGTCGTGAACGACACCGAGTCCGTGAACCAGGTGACCGCGGTCGCCGCGTCGGCGAGCCCGAGCGTCGTGACCATCGAGGTCGCGGGCGGCCAGGGCCAGGGCACGGGCTCCGGCGTCATCCTCTCCGAGGACGGCTACGTGCTGACCAACACCCACGTCGTCACGCTCGACGGCGCCACGGGCGACCCCTCCATCCAGGTCAAGACCGACGACGGACGGCTCTACTCGGCCGAGCTCGTCGGCACCGACCCGCTGAGCGACCTCGCGGTCATCAAGCTGGTGGACGCCTCGGGCCTCACGCCCATCGAGTTCGCCGACTCCGACGAGCTCAACGTCGGCGACACCGCGATCGCCATCGGCGCCCCGCTGGGCCTCTCCGGCACCGTGACCGACGGCATCGTCAGCGCGCTGAACCGCAGCATCGACGTCGAGTCGTCGGCGGCGCCCACGACGCCCGACGACGGCCAGGACCAGGGTGAGGGCGACGGCTCGCAGCAGAGCCCGTTCGACTTCTGGAACTACGACGGCGAGGAGCCGGGGCAGCAGCAGTCCCAGGGCGGCGGGCTCATCTCGATCCCGGTCATCCAGACGGATGCCGCGATCAACCCGGGCAACTCGGGCGGCGCGCTCCTCGACTCCGAGGGCAAGCTCATCGGCATCAACGTCGCCATCCTCTCGACCGGCGGCGCCTCGGGCGAGGCCGGCAACATCGGCGTCGGATTCGCGGTGCCCTCGAACCTCGCCCAGCGCGTGGCGGAGGAGATCATCGAGAACGGCGCGGCCACGCACGGCCTGCTCGGTGCGACCGTGACCTCGGCGCAGGCGAGCGGCGAGAGCGACACGGTCGGCGCCCTGATCTCCGAGGTCAGCCCGGGCGGCGCGGCCGAGGCCGCGGGCCTCCAGTCCGGCGACGTGGTGACGGCGCTGAACGGCATCCCGGTCAGCGACCAGACCGACCTCACCGCGCAGGTCCGGGCGCTGCCCGGCGGCGCCGAGGCCGAGGTGACGTTCACGCGCGACGGCGAGTCGCAGACCACCACGGTCACGCTCGGCACCTTCGAGGGCTGATCGCCCGCACGCTCCCATCCGACGGGGGCCGGACCCGCGAGGGGCCGGCCCCCGTCGCCGTGCCGCCCGCGGCGGCGCAGCACCCGGCTGCTAGGCTCGATCGACCCAGTGCACGAATGAGGAACATGCCCGATCAGCACCATCCGGCGGACCTGGCGCCGCCGATCGGCGTCTCGTATGTCATGCCCGTCCTCAACGACGCCTCGCACGTGCGCGCCGCGGTCGAGTCCATCCTCGACCAGGACTACGACGGCCCCGTCGAGGTGCTCATCGCGCTCGGACCCTCGATCGACGGCACCACCGAGCTGGTGGCCGACCTCGCGGCGCGCGACGCGCGGGTCCGCGTGCTCGAGAACGAGGTCGGATCGACGCCGGCGGGCCTCAACATCGGCATCCGCGCCGCGACGCACCCGATCGTCATCCGCGTCGACTCGCACTCGATGCTGCCGCGCGACTACGCGCGGCTCGCGGTCGACACCCTCGTGCGCACCGGGGCCGACAACGTCGGCGGCATCATGGACGCGCGCGGCGAGACGCCCTTCGAGCGCGCGGTCGCGCTCGCCTACACGACCCCCGTCGGCCTCGGCGGCTCGGCGTTCCACGTCGGGGGTGAGGAGGGCCCCGTCGACACGGTGTACCTCGGCGTCTTCCGCAAGAGCGCGCTCGAGCGGGTCGGCCTCTTCGACGAGACCATCAAGCGCGGACAGGACTGGGAGCTGAACCGGCGGCTCCGCGACACGGGCGGCACCGTGTGGTTCACGCCGCGTCTCGCGGTGACCTACCGCCCCCGGTCCACCGTGGAACGACTCGCGAGGCAGATGTTCTCCACGGGCCTGTGGCGGGGCGAGCTCGCTCGGCGCTTCCCCGCCGCCAACGGCATCCGCTACTTCATCCCGCCGGCCATGGTGATCGGCGTGGTCCTCGGCATCCTCCTCGGCATCGCGGGCCTCGTGCAGCTGGCGCTCGGCGAGACGCCGTGGCTGCTCGTCGGCTTCGCCGTGCCGCTCGTGTACCTGCTCTTCGTCGTGGTGGCGACGCTCGTGTACGCTCGCGGGCGGGCTCCCGGCACCGCGGGGTGGTTCCTCGTGGTGCTGCCGTGCATCCACGTCGCCTGGGGCACCGGTTTCGTGCTCGGCTACCTGTCGCTCACGAGCAACATCGCGACGCACACGGGAAGGTGAGCATGACGCAGACCGAGCCCGACCGCGGCAAGCCGACGAGCATCGCCGAGCTCCGCGCGGTGACCCAGCCGCCCGAGGTGCGGGGCCGACGCAACGCCGAGCACTGGACCGCGTCGCTGTACCTGCGCGACCTCTCGCCGTACCTCACGTGGCTGCTCCTGCGCACTCGGATCTCGGCCAACGGCGTGACCGGCCTCATGATCCTCGTCGGGTGGTCGACCGCCGCCGCGCTGCTCATCCCCGGCATCTGGGGGGCGCTCCTCGCGGTCGTGCTCGGCCAGCTCCAGATGCTCGTCGACTGCTGCGACGGCGAGGTCGCCCGGTGGCGTCGCACGTCGAGCCCGGCCGGCGTCTTCCTCGACAAGGTCGGCCATTACACGACCGAGGCGCTCATCCCGCTCGCGCTCGGCATCCGTGCTGCCGCCTACCCGCTGGAGTTCCCCGCCGACTTCCTCTGGACCACGGTCGGCGCGATGCTCGCCCTCGTGATCGTCCTGAACAAGGCGCTGAACGACATGGTGCACGTCGCCCGCGCGAACGCCGGCCTGCCCAAGCTCGCCGACACGCACGGAGAGACGGCGCCGCGCGCCGGGCTCGTCGCCAAGCTGCGTCGCGCGGCGCGGTTCGTCCCGTTCCACCGCCTCTACCACTCGGTCGAGCTGACCCTCATCGCGCTGGCCGCCGCGATCGTCGGCCTGTTCGCCGGCCAGCCGCTCGTCGACCGGCTCGTCGTCGGCGCGCTGCTGCCGCTGGCCGCCCTCGCGCTCGTGGGCCACTTCGTCGCCATCATGGCGTCCCGCCGTGTCCGCGCCTGACCCGGTCGCGCCGCTGCCGCGCGTCGGCGTCGTCGTCCTGAGCATGGGGCGACGGCCGGCCGAGCTCGCGCGCGGCATCCGGAGCGTGGTCGACCAGGTCGGCGTCGAGGTCGACGTCGCGTGCGTCGGCAACGGATGGGACCCCGCGACCGCCGACCCGCCGCTGCCCCCTGAGGTGCGCACCGTGCACCTGCCCGAGAACCTCGGCATCCCGGCGGGCCGAAACCGAGGGGTGCCGCACGTCACGGGCGACGTGCTGTTCTTCCTCGACGACGACGCGTTCCTGCCGAGCGCGACCTTCCTGGCCGACGGATGCCGCCTCCTCGCCGAGCACCCCGACCTCGGCCTCGTGCAGCCGCGCGTCGTCGACCCCACCGGGCTCACCGCGCCGCGCCGCTGGATCCCGCGCATCCGCAAGGGCGACCCGGCGCACTCGAGCGACGTGTTCTCGTGCTGGGAGGGCGCCGTGCTCATGCCCCGCGCCGTGTTCGAGGCGACCGGCGGCTGGGCCGACCCGTTCTTCTACGCGCATGAGGGCATCGAGCTGGCCTGGCGGGTCTGGGACACCGGCCACCGAGCCTGGTACGCGGGCGACCTCGAGGCCGCGCACCCCGTGATCGATCCGGCCCGCCACGCCTACTACCACCGGCTCAACGCCCGGAACCGCGTGTGGCTCGCGCGCCGAAACCTGCCAGCGGTGCTGATTCCGCTCTACGTCGGCTCGTGGACGGGCATCCAGGTGCTGCGCTGGTTCCGCGATCCGGCCGCGCTGACGGCGTGGTTCGGCGGATGGCGCGCCGGCTGGCGCGAAGACCCGGGACCGCGGCATCCGCTGCGCTGGCGCACCGTGTGGCGGATGACGCGTGCCGGGCGGCCGCCGGTGATCTGAGCCGTCCGCCCGCCGACGCGACGGCTACCCTTGGACGGTGGGTTTGAGCAGAGACGCGCGTCGTGCCGTGAAGCTGGTCCAGAACGTCGTCCGGTCACGCCGCGCCCAGCGGAGGCTGGCCGACATTCCCGCGCCCGAGCCGCACCGGTACCGCATCGGCGTCTACTTCGCCGACGGCAAGGTGAATCTCTACCAGCTGCGCCAGTGGTACAAGCCGCTCGTCGAACTCGCGCAGCGCCATCCGGTGCTCATCCTCAGCCGCGCCTCGGGCGCCGCGCTCGAGCTCCTCGAGGAGTCGCCGCTGCCCGTCGCCTACGTGCGGCGCGTCGCCGATCTCGAACAGGTCATCCACGACCAGGACCTGCATGTCGTGTTCTACGTCAACCAGAACGCCAAGAACTTCCAGATGATGCGCTACGGGCGGCGGTGGCACGTGTTCATCAACCACGGCGAGTCCGACAAGATGTACATGACCACGAACCAGTTCAAGGCCTACGACTACGCCCTGATCGCGGGCGACGCCGCTCGGGCGCGTCTCGAGAAGGTGCTGTGGGACTACGACTTCGACAAGCGGGCCATTCCGATCGGCCGTCCGCAGGCCGACCACTACCTCGACGGGCGGCCGCTGCCCTATCCCGAGGACGAGCGCGATGTCGTGCTGTACGCGCCGACGTGGGAGGGCGACCGGGGCGCCGCGGCGTACGGGTCGATCGCCTCGCACGGCGTCGGGCTCGTCACGGCGCTCATCGCGACCGGCCGGCACCGCGTGATCTACCGTCCGCACCCGCGGTCGGGCGTGGTCGACCACGACTACGGCGCCGCGAACCGCGAGATCATGCGGATGCTCGAGCAGGCGAACGCCGCCGACCCATCCGCGCACCACGTCGTCGACACCGGACCCGACCTGGGTTGGCAGCTCGCCGCGGCCGATGTCGCGATCGTCGACATCTCCGCGATGGTCTACGACCGGCTCGCCGCCGGGAAGCCCCTGCTCGTGACCCGGCCGGCGAACCCCGACGCCCAGATCGATACCGGCGGCTACCTGTCGGCGTGCGAGTGGCTCGACGCCGCCGACGGCGACGCGATGGCGGCCCGCGTCGACGAGGTCGCGCACGATCCGGCCGCGCTCGACCGCCTCGGCTACTGGGTCGAGCGGTACTTCGGCGACACCACGCCCGGCGTGACCACTGCGCGCTTCCATGACGCCGTCGACCACCTCATGGCCGAGTGGGAGCGGTTCGCCGCGCTGCACGCGGCCGATCCCGACATCGACGACCACGACGCCGAGGGCGAGGCGGCCGAGCAGTCCGACGAACTCGAGGTCGACTAGGGGCGGTCGCCGGCCGGGGGCACGGTCGGGGGTACCGTCGGAGGAGGGGCGTCGGCGGCGATCTCGCCGTGACCGCCGTCGGCTCGCCCGCCGCGTCGGCGACCGATCGCGCGCCCTGCCGAGCGGATGCCGCGGCTCGACGCCGCGATGATCGCCGTGCTGATCTCGGAACCGCGACGCACGGCGCGCGCGGCGCCCGGCTCGCGCGGCCCCCGCGGTTCGAGCTCGATCGGCAGCACCGGCGGGGCCGCGCCGAATGCGACCCGCGACTGCTGCATCACGCGTCGGCCGAGCACGTGGTTGCCCACGCCGCCGATCGCGGCGCCGATGCCGAACGGGATGGCGCGCCCGATGATGCCGGCGCTGCCGCGCACGGCGAACTGCTTGATGAACAGGCGGCGGAGCCGGTCGACGACCGTGCCCATGACGGCCCTCGGCAGCCCGCTGGTGATGACCTCGCCCCAGTACGCGTTGCGGCTGAGTCCCGTACCGGTGGCCTGCGACGCGAACTGGCGCACGAGGTCGACGCCCTCGCGACCCATCAGGAGCGTCATCACGAGCGCGCGGGCGCGGTCGGGGTTCTCGATGTGCAGCCCGTGCACCTCGGCGACGGACTGCGCGAACAGCGCCGTCGCCTCGAGGAAGCCCGCGGTCTCCACACCGGAGAGCGCGAGCGTGACGCCGGTGCCGATGCCCGGGACGACCGCGGTCGCCCCGACGGCCGCGCCGCCCGTGGTGACGGCTGTCAGGTAGCGGCGCTCGAGGATGCGGACGAGCTCATCAGGCGTCGCGGCCGGGTGGTTGCGGCGGATGCTGCGCAGGTGTGCGATCACGATGGGCCGCTGAATGGCGAGGAGGCGGTCGAGGCTGCGCTCGAGGCCCGCGGCCCGGTCGGCCGGGTCGGACCCGACGGGACCGGGCTGAGATCCCTGCGGCGACTCGCCCTCGTGCGGCGCGCCGGAGCTCATCGACGTGATGCGGTGGACGCGATCGGACATGCCGATGATCCTAGGCCGATCGGGTGTGAAGCCCCCGGGGACGCGCCATCCGGCTCGGGGGCTTGACGGGGCGGGGCGTCACGTGTCGCCGCCGTTCGACTGGTCCTCCACAGGTGGCTTCGGCACCGTGATGTTCACAGGAAAATAGCCGGTCAGGTCACGAATCGAATGTCGGCGGGTCGTGGTGCGATGTCGCCATGGATCCGGAGAGCCGACTCGCCGCCGCGCTGGAGCGTGTGGCCGAGCTCGAGCGTGCCATCCGGGGTCTGCAGGCCGAGCAGTGTGCCGCCATCCACGAGGCCCACGCGGCCGCGCTCGTCGTCGAGGCGCATCCCTCGCGCAGTGAGCGGGAGAACCGGGAATGGGCGACCCGTTCGGTCGCGGCCGAGCTCGCCACCACGGTGGGCGTGCACGAGCGAACCGCGCACGTGATGCTTCGCGACGCCGAGACCGTCGTGGTCCGATTCCCCGAGGCCGGTGCCGCGCTCGCGGCGGGCGAGATCTCGATGCGGCACCTCCGCGACTTGGCCGACGCCGCCGAGCTCGTGCCGGTCGACCGTCAGGCCGAGTTCGCCGCGGCGGCCCTCGAGCGGGCCAGACGCATGACGCCGCCCGCATTCCGGGCCGCGCTCCGCCGGCTCGGCCACCGATACGTCGAGGAGGCGGCCGAGATCCGCCATGCGCGTGCGGTCACCGAACGGCGCGTCGCGATCGAGTCGGCTCCGGACGGCATGGCGTGGGTGTCGGTGTTCTGCGCCGGCGAGCACGCCGCTGCGATCCGGGCTCGCCTCGATGCGATCACGACGACCCGGGCCGAGGGCGACGAACGTACCCGACCCCAACGGTCGGCCGACGCCGCGGTTGCGCTCCTGCTCGGCATCGACGATCCCGCCACTCGGCCCGCCCGAGGCGACCTCGGGGCGGTGCGTCCCGTCGTCCACCTCACCGTGCCCGTGCTCACGCTGCTCGGGTACGGCGACCAGGCTGCGACGCTCGACGGCGAGCCCATCGACATCGACACCGCGACCGCGCTGACCGCCCATGCCCCGAGCCTCCGCAGGCTGCTCACCGATCCCGAGACCGGCGCGACGCTGCGGTACGGCCGCACGACCCGTCGGGTGCCCGCCGATCTCGCCGGCCTGGTGCGCGACCGCGACGGACGGTGCCGCTTCCCGGGTTGCACGGCGCCGGCCGAGCGGAGCGACCTCGATCACACACGCGCGTGGGAGCACGGCGGTCCGACCGACCACGACAACCTCGCGAGCCTCTGCCGCAGGCACCACCGCGTGAAGCACCACACCGCCTGGCGCGTCCATCAAGACCACGACGGCGTCGTGCACTGGCGAAGTCCGTCGGGGCGCACGATCACCACGCACCCGCAGCACCGCCCCCGCGCCGGGTGACGCTACTTCGCCGTGCCGTACTCGGCGTTGTACCGGTCGAGCACGTCGTCGATCGGGGCGTCGAGCACGAGCCTGCCCTTGTCGAGGTACAGCCCGCGGGTGCAGAACCGGCGCAGGTCGCGTTCGTTGTGCGAGACGAAGAACAGCGTCCGGCCGCCGGCGAGCAGCTCCTCGATGCGGCGGTAGCACTTCTCGCGGAAGGCCTTGTCGCCGACGGCGAGCACCTCGTCGACGAGCAGGATGGGCTCCTCGAGCTGCGAGATCACGGCGAACGCGATCCGCACCTTCATGCCGCTCGAGAGGTGCTTGTACGGGGTGTCGAGGAAGTCGCCGATCTCGGCGAACTCGATGATCTCGTCGAACCGCGTGTCGATCTGCGGGCGGGTCATGCCGTGCAGGCCGGCGGTGAGGTAGACGTTGTCGCGAACGGTGAGGTCGTCGACGAACCCTCCGGTGATCTCGATGAGCGGCGCGACGCCCCCGTTCACCATGACGGCGCCCTCGTCGGGCAGCATGACGCCCGCGACGAGCTTGAGCAGCGTCGACTTGCCCTGCCCGTTCCGGCCGACCACTCCGATGGCCTCGCCGGGCTGCACGTCGATCGACACTTCGCGGAGCGCCCAGAACTCGTCGGGCTGCACGCGGCGGCGGCGGCGTGAGAGCAGGTCCTTGAACGAGCGCCGGCCCCGCCGGTTGCGGCGGAACCGGATGCCGAGGTCGTGGGTTCGGATGGCGGCGTCCGGCATCAGATCTCCTTCAGCACCTGGCGCTCGGAGTTGCGGAAGATCCAGAGCCCGAGCGCGAGGATGGCCAGCGACATTCCGGCCGCGACCGCCACGGCGAACCAGTCGAGCTCGGACGGGAAGAAGGCCGCCCGGTAGAGTCCGAAGATGCCCGTGAGCGGGTTGAACGCCGCCCAGAAGTGCAGTTGTTCGGGAAGGTTGCTCGTGCCGTACACGATGGGGGAGGCGTAGAACAGGAACCGCAGCACGAGTTTGGCCGCACGCTCGAGGTCGCGGAAGAACACCACGAGCGGAGCGATCACGAGGCCCACGCCGGCCGTCAGCGCGGCCTGCAGCGCGATCGCGAGCGGGAACCAGACCAGCGCCCACCCGACCTCAGCGCCGAAGAGGATCGCGAAGAGCGCGAGTACCGGCAGCGACAGCAGGAACTCGATCCCCTTCGACAGCACGATCCGGTTCACCCAGATCGTCCGCGGCAACTTGGTGGAGCGCACCAGTTTCGCGTCCTTCAGGAACGCGCGCGTCGAGTCCGACACCGCCCCGTTGAACCACATCCACGGCAGCAGCGCGGCGAGCAGGAACACGATGTAGGGCTCGGTCCCGACGGGCCGCTGGAACACCTGGGTGAACACGAACCAGTAGATGCCGGCCATCACGAGCGGGTCGAGGATCGACCAGAGGTACCCGAGGGCGGACGTCGAGTACCGCACCTTCAGGTCGCGGGTGGTGAGGAGCCACAGGGAGTGCCGGTACCCGGCCCACGGCGTCCGCGAGAACGGATGCGAGTCCGCGTAGCTCATCACGCTCATCATCGTAGAGGCCCGCCGTGCCGCGCCCTGACATGCGAGAAGCGGATGCCTCGTGGCATCCGCTTCTCGTGCTGTGGGATTGCGTCGCAGGTCACACGAAGTGGTTCGCGCGCTCCAGGTCTTCGGCGAAGTCGATCTCGACCGCGTAGAGGTCGGACACGTCCATCGGCTCGACGAGCATGCCGTTCTGCTCGATCGCCAGCTCGATGCCGCGCTCGAAGTAGTCCTGGTCGCCGACGCGCGCGAGGTGCGAGAGCAGCGTCGCCTTGTCGCGGCTGGACACGTAGTTGATGCCCACCGCCTCGCCGAGACCGCCCTTGACCGTCTTGGAGAGCTCCTTGATGTAGCCCTCGGCGCTCGTCGTGTACTTCACCTCTTCGTCGGACACCTTGGCGGTGTTGACGGTCACGAACGACTGGTCCCGCGCGATGTAGGGCAGGGCGCGGTCGAGGATGCGCGGGTCGAAGACGACGTCGCCGTTCATCCAGAGCACGCCGCCGGGCTGCGACGCCTGCAGGGCGCGCATGAGCGACTTCGACGTGTTGGTCTGGTCGTACTCCTCGTTGTAGACGAAGGACGCCTGCGGGAACGCCTCGATGATGTGCTCGAGCTTGTAGCCGACGACGATCGTCACGCTGGCGTTGCGGCCGAAGGCGTGGTGGATGTTGTCGAACTGCTGGCCCATGATCGTGCGGCCGTCGCTGAGCTCGGTGAGCGGTTTGGGGAGGGAACGCCCGAGCCGGCTCCCCATGCCGGCTGCGAGGATCACGATCTGCGTGGTCACTGCATCTCCTTCGTCGATCGGATGGCGCGACGCCCTCGTTTCCACACGAGTTCGCCGGGAGTTCATCCGCAAGTTCACTTCTGGACACGCCGTTATGCCGACTCACAGGATACCGGAGGCTTCCTGCGACCGACGATTCCGTTGACAAGCCGTAGCCCGATCGTGATGCGACACCCAGTTTCCGCTCAGGCACGCGAGCCCGCAAGCGTGCGGACGGCGCTGGTTGGTAGGTTGTCGGGGTGACTTCCGTTTCGCGATCAGGGCCTGACGACGAGACTCCCGGAGGCACCGGCACGGGGGTGCCCGCCGATCGGGGGGATCTGGCCGCGCCCGCGCCGGGGCGCGCGGCCTCGTCGCGAGCCCCGCGGACGCGGTCGTCGCGTGCCGTCGCCGGGACGTCGGCCGGAGAGCCGGCCGCGGCGAAGCGGCCCGCCGCGAAGACGCAGGCCGCGAAGAAGCCGGCAGCGAAGAAGCCGGCAGCGAAGAAGCCGGCCGTGAAGAAGCCTTCCGCCGAGAAGGCGCCCGCGTCGAAGGCGCCCGCGTCACGGACCGCTCCGTCGGGCGACGGGGCAGCGCACGCCGAAGCGGCGACGAGCGACCCCTCGAAGTCCAGCGCCGCCGAGCCGAGTACGCCCCGGGCGCCTCGCAGCACCCGCGGCGCGGCGAAGGCGGCGACGGATGGCTCTGCCGCCGATTCCGCGTCGGAGACCGGCGAGTCCCGTCCGGCGTCGAAGCGGAGTGCGGCCTCGCGAGCGGCGTCCGCGAGCGCGGCGGCGGCGCGCGGCGAGGCGGCGAAGGCCGCTCGGACGCCGTCGTCGTCCGCGGCGAAGTCCCGCGCCCGCACGACCGATGCCCGTCAGAAGGCCGCGCCGGCCCGTCAACGCGTCGCGGCCGCGATGACGACCGACACGACGGCGGCCGAGCGGAACCCGCGCAGGCAGGATGCCACGGAGCCCGTCGTGAGCGCGGCGGGCGTGCCGTCCTCGCCGGCCGTCGAGCCTGCTCCCGCGGTCGACCCACCTCCTGCAGTCGATACGGCTCCTCTCGTCGATAGGGCTCCTGCCGTGGAATCGGCGCCCCAGCCGGAGGAGGTCACGACCGCGGTGATCGCCGAGGTGGTCCCCGCTCCCGACGTCGAGACTGCTCCGGCGGCTGAGCCTGCGCCGGCGGCCGAACCGGCGACTGCGGTCGAGCCTGCGCCGGCCGCGAAGCCCGCGCACGTCGCTGTGCCTGCTCCCGTGGCTGAGCCCGCGCCCGCCGTGCCCGCGGCTGAGCCTGTTCCTGCGGTTGATCGACCGGCTGCGGCCGAACCGCAGGCTGCGCAAGACCACGTCGGCCCGGCGATCCTCGCGGCCGCGACGGCGTCGGTGTCGACAGCTGCGGTGGCCGCCGGCGATGCCCTGCAGCCCGACGCCGTCGAGCCTGCCGCGCCCGAGCCCGAGCCGGCCGCCGCGCCCGATTCCGAGCCCGCAGCTGAGGGCGCCGAGGTGGCGTCCGACGACGTGGCTGCTGCGGGCGACCGCGCGGTCGGCGCCCAGCGCGGCGTGGCCGTCATCCCGTTGGCGGCAGCGCGGCAGGCGCCGAGGAAGAAGCGGACGCTGCGCGTGGCTCGCGGGGCGCCGCCCGCCGATGCGCCCCGCGTGCTGACCGTCGACGCGCTCGTGAAGCGCTTCGGCGACACCACCGCGGTCGACGCGATCTCGCTCGAGGTCCGCGCCGGGTCGTTCTACGGCATCGTGGGGCCCAACGGAGCGGGCAAGACCACGACGCTGTCGATGATCACGGGCCTGCTGCGCCCCGACGCCGGCTCGGTGCACGTGAACGGCATCGACGTGTGGAAGCAGCCCCGCGCCGCCAAGCGGGTCACGGGGGTCCTGCCCGACCGCCTGCGACTGTTCGACCGGCTCACGGGTGCGGAACTCCTGTACTACTCCGGCTCGCTCCGCGGGCTCGACCACCGCACCGTTCTCGAGCGCAGCGCCGACCTGGCCGCGGCGTTCGGCCTCGAGGACGCGCTCGACCGCCTCGTCGCCGACTACTCGGCCGGCATGACGAAGAAGGTCGCGCTCGCCTGCGCGATGATCCACTCGCCACGCGTCCTCGTGCTCGACGAGCCGTTCGAGTCGGTCGACCCGGTGTCGGCGGCGAACCTCACCGACATCCTCGAGCGCTACGTCGCCGGCGGCGGCACCGTGCTGCTCTCGAGCCACGGCATGGACCTCATCGAGCGCGTGTGCGACTCGGCCGCGATCATCGTCGGCGGCCGCGTGCTCGCCTCCGGCACCCTCGACGAGGTGCGCGTCGGCCAGACGCTCGAGGACCGCTTCGTCGAGCTCGCCGGCGGACGCAAGGCAGCGGAAGGCATGGAATGGTTGCACAGCTTCTCCGACTGAAGCTGCGGCTGCTCGGGAACATCTTCCGGCGCAGCGCGTGGCAGGTCGTGGGGATCGCCGTCGGCCTGATCTACGGACTCGGCGCCGCCGTACTGGCGTTCGCCGTGCTCGCCGGTGCTCGGGGGCTCGACGACGTCGAGCTGCTCCGCGACGTCCTCGTCGTCGCGGGGGCCGCGACGGTCGTGGCGTTCCTGGTCGTACCGCTCGTCTTCGGCGTCGACGACACGATGGATCCGCGCCGGTTCGCCCTGTTCGGGATGCCCGACCGCACCCTCGCGCTCGGACTCGCGCTCGCCGCGGCGATCGGCGTTCCCGGGCTGGCGCTCGCCATCGCGCTGAGCGGCACCGTCGTCACCTGGTCCCGCGGCGTCGGCGAGACGCTGCTCGCCCTCCTCTCCGCCGTGCTCGCGTTCGCCACGTGCCTGCTCGCCGCGCGCCTCGCGGCGGGCCTGGCGGGGATGCTGCTGGAGACCCGGCGCAGCCGCGAGGTCGCCGGGGTGATCGGGGTGCTGCTCGTGGTCATGGCCGCGCCGGTCCTCGTGGCGCTGACGACCGTGGACTGGGCGACCTCCGTTCCCCAGGCGATCGGGGCGATCGCCGGCGCGCTGTCGTGGACGCCGCTCGGCGCCGCGTTCGCCGTGCCCGGCGATGCCGCGGCAGGGGAGTGGGGCGCCGCCATCCTGAAGCTGGTCATCGCCGCGGCGACCGTGCTGGTCGCCTGGAAGGCCTGGGAGTTGCTCGTCGCCCGCATGCTCGTGACGCCGGGGCGCGAGGCATCCGCTCGCAGCTATCACGGCCTCGGATGGTTCGGGCGCATGCCGCACGGCGCGACCGGCGCCATCGCGGCCCGCAGCATCACCTACTGGTTCCGCGACGCGCGGTACTGGGTGGCGCTGCTCATGGTGCCGATCACGCCCGTCCTGGTGGCCGTGCCGTTGGGCATCGCCGGCGTGCCCGCCATGTACCTCGGGCTCATCCCGGTGCCGCTCATCTGCCTGCTGCTCGGGTGGAGCCTGCACAACGACACCGCCTACGACAGCACGGCCGTGTGGCTCCACGTCGCCTCGGGTGTGCGGGGCGGCGCCGACCGTGTCGGCCGGCTCGTGCCCGTGCTGATCTCGGGGATCCTCGTGATCGGGCTCGGCAGCGCGGTGACGGTGTTCATCCTCGACGACTGGCGGCTGCTGCCCTCGCTGCTCGGAGTGAGCACGGCGCTGTTGCTCGCGGGGCTCGGCATCGGGTCGATCACCTCGGCGGCGATGCCGTACCCCGTCGTGAAGCCGGGCGACAGCCCGTTCCAGGCACCGCAGTCCACCGGCGCGGTGACGGCGCTCGTGCAGTCGTTCACGATGTTCGGGTCGCTGCTCGTCGCGGCGCCCGCGATCGCCTTCGCGTGGCTCGGCATCTTCGACGACCCGTCCTGGCACGCGGCGTCGCTCGCGGCCGGCGTCGGCCTCGGCATCCTCGTGCTCGGGCTCGGCGTCTGGGCGGGCGGCCGCGTGTTCGAGCGGCGCGGTCCCGAGATCCTCGCGGCGGCTGTGCGCGCGTGATCGCGGCGTAGACTCGACCGCATGATCCGACCCGTGCAGGCGAGCATCGCCGACCCCGATGCGCCCGGCGGCGGCACGTCCGTGCTCGACCGCGAACTCGAGAAGCTCCTCGAAGAGGAGGGCATCGAGCCCGGAGACCACGAGCGGTTCTCCCACTACGTCAAGAAGGAGCAGATCCTCGAGTCGGCCGTTACCGGAAAGCCGGTGAGGGCGCTGTGCGGCAAGAAGTGGACGCCGGGCCGGGACCCCGAGAAGTTCCCGGTCTGCCCGACGTGCAAGGAGATCTACGAGCGCATGAAGAAGGGCTGAGCTCGGCTCGGCTGCTCCCGGCTCAGCGGTAGTTCGTCGGGATCACCGGCTCACCGCGACCCAGGCGGAACGCATCGACCGGCAGCTCCTGCATGACCTCGGCGCGGTGCTCGCGCGCGGCCGCGACGCCGGCGTGCCCGGTGTGCGCCGCGTCGGCCCGGCCCTCGTGCATGAGGTGGACCATGAGCGGGCGCAGCTCGTCGCCCGCCTCGAACTCGGCCGTGCCGCCCGGTCCGTCGCCGACGAAGACGAGCTCCTCGCGGGCGGTCCGGGTGGCGTCGAGTCGCCGCGCGGCGTTCTTGCGCCCGCCGATGCTCAGCTTCTTCGCCGACGACTTGGCCACGTCGACCCATTCGCCGTCGTCGCCGCGGCGGGCGACGAGTTTGTAGACCATGCCGGCGGCGGGCGATCCCGAGCCCGTCACGACCGACGTGCCGACCCCGTACGCGTCGGCGGGCGAGCCGGAGAGCGCGGCGATGGTGTACTCGTCGAGGTCGCTCGTCACGGTGATCCGCGTCTTCACCGCGCCGAGGTCGTCGAGCTGCGCGCGGACGTCGGCGACGACGGTCGGCAGGTCACCCGAGTCGATCCGCACGGCGCCGAGGCCGGTGCCGGCCACCCGGATCGCGGTCTCGACGCCGGTGGGGATGTCGTACGTGTCGACCAGCAGGGTCGTGCCGGTTCCCATCGCGTCGACCTGCGCGCGGAAGGCGGCCTCCTCGGAGTCGTGGAGGAGCGTGAAGGCGTGCGCCGCCGTGCCCATCGTGGGGATGCCCCAGGATCGCCCGGCCTCGAGGTTGCTCGTCGCGTCGAAACCCGCGATGTACGCCGCTCGGGCCGCGGCGATCGCGGACCCCTCGTTCGTGCGACGCGAGCCCATCTCGGCGATGGGCCGGCCGAGCGCCACGGAGACCATGCGCGCGGCGGCGCTCGCCACCGACGAGTCGTAGTTGAGCACCGACAGCACGACCGTCTCGAGCATGACGGCTTCGGCGAAGGAGCCCTGGATCGTCAGCAGCGGCGAGCCCGGGAAGTACGCCTCGCCCTCGCGGTAGCCCCAGATCTCGCCGCGGAACCGGTAGTCGGCGAGCCAGTCGAGGGTCGCGTCGCTCACGACGTGCTGGTCGCGGAGGAACTCGAGCTCGGCGTCGTCGAATCGGAATCGCTCGATGAGCTCGAGCAGCCTGCCCGTGCCCGCCACGACCCCGTAGCGGCGGCCGTTCGGCAGACTCCGCGCGAAGGCCTCGAAGAGGCTCTCGCGGTGGCCGGTTCCGTCCTGCAGGGCGGCGTCCACCATCGTGAGTTCGTATCGGTCGGTGAAGAGCGCTGCGGAGCCGGTCACGCCGCTCAGCCTAGTGCGGCGGGTTCCGGATGCCGCGGAGCGGCCGTCGCCCGGGCCGCGGGCGCCGCGCCCACTGCGACGGCGTTCGCGACCGTGATGAGCGCGAGACCGGCGACCTGCCACGCAGCGAGCGCCTGGCCGAGCACCACGAACCCGGCGAGAGCGGCGGCGGCCGGGTGCACGCTCTGGAGGACGCCGAAGCGCTGTCGTGGCATCCGGCGCAGCACCACGAGGTCGACCGAGTAGGGGAGCGCCGACGAGAGCAGGGCGGCCGCGGCGCCGACCGCGAGCACGAGGAGGATCTCGTGCGCCTCGAGGGAGGCGAGGGCGAGCACGAGGATCGGCGAGGTGAGGACGGCCGCGACGAGCGTGGCGATCGCGGTGCCCTGCACGCCGGGCAGCGTGCGCCCGGCTCGCTGGCTGAGCAGGATGTAGGCGGCCCACGCCACCGCGGCCGTGAGTGCGAGCCCGACGCCGAGCACGTCGATGCCGGGCACGCTGCCGGTGAGCAACGCGACGCCGGCGGCGGCCATGACGGCGCAGACGAGGTCGAGGCGCCGGCGCGAGGCGAGCAGTGCGAGCGCGAGCGGGCCGAGGAACTCGAGCGTGACGGCCGGTCCGAGCCCGATGCGTTCGACGGCGGCGTAGAGCGAGAAGTTCATCACGACGAGCACCGCGCCGAGCGCGATCGCCGGGCGCGTCGCTGCCCAGCTGAGGCCGCGTACGCGGGGACGCGACACGGCGAGGAGGGCCACCGCGGCGAACGCCTGCCGGAGGGCGACGACGCCTGCCGGTCCGACGAGCGGGAAGATCGTGGCGCCGAGTGCCGCGCCGACCTGCACGGAGGCGGCGCCGCCGACGACGGACGCGGCGTCGAGTCGGTCGCGGCGTGCAGCGGTCATGCGGCAACGCTAGTTCGAAATCGATGCCCGGAGAAATGCAATCCGGGTCGATTGATACGCTGAGCGCATGGATGTCGAGCTGCGACACCTGCGCGTGCTCGTCGCGATCGACGAGGAGCGCTCGTTCACCGCGGCGGCCGACCGGCTCGGGATGTCGCAGGCCGCCGTCTCGCGTTCGCTCGCGGCCCTCGAGCACCAGATCGGTGCGCCGCTCATGCATCGCACCACCCGCCGCGTCGAGCCGACCGAGCAGGGCGCGTCGCTCGCGGGCACCGCCCGGCGCGTGCTGGGCGAGCTCGACCGCGCGGTCGCCGCGTTGCGCGGCGAGCGCAGCGTCATCCGCCTCGGGTACGCGTGGGCGGCGCTCGGCGCCCACACCACGCCGGTGCTGCGCGCTTGGAATCGCGCGCATCCGGCTGGACCGCTCCGGCTGGTCCGGCTGAACACCCGCGACGTCGGGCTCCTCGACGGCCACGTCGACCTCGCGGTGGTGCGCCATCCGCTCGACCGACCCGAACTGGACGCCGAGGTGGTGGGGCGCGAGCGCCGTGTCGTGGCCGTGCCGGTCGACCATCCCCTGGCCGAGCACGACGCAGTGCGGCTCGCCGACCTCACCCCGTACGAGGTCGGGGTCGACCGGCGGTCGGGCACGACGACCCCCGACCTCTGGGAGGCGACCGGCGCGAGGGCGCCCCGGCTCGTTCTGACCGGCGACGTGGAGGAGTGGCTCGACCTCATCGCCGCGGGCGACGCGATCGGCGTCACCTCGGAGGCGACCGCACACCACCTGCCGCGACCCGGTGTCGTGTTCGTCCCGCTCGCCGACGCGCCGCCGATGGAGGTCCGCCTGGCGTGGCACCGCAACCACCGGCACCCCGCGACCGGGCGGATCGCGCGGGCGATCCGTGCCGCGCTCGCCGAGCCATCCGCCTGACGGCGCGATCGGCCGGTCTAGGCTGGATGACCGTGACGGACGCACCCATCGGGATCTTCGACTCCGGCGTCGGCGGCCTGACCGTCGCCCGGGCGGTGCGCGACCAGCTCCCGAACGAGGCGATCCTCTACGTCGGCGACCTCGAGCACTCCCCATACGGGCCGAAGCCGATCGCCGACGTGCGCCGCTACGCGCTCGCCGTGCTCGACGATCTCGTCGCCCAGGGCGTGAAGATGCTGGTCATCGCGTGCAACACCGCGTCGTCGGCGATGCTGCGCGACGCGCGCGAACGGTACGACGTGCCCGTCGTCGAGGTCATCCAGCCCGCGGTGCGGCGCGCCGTCGCCACCACGCGCACCGGCCGCGTCGGCGTGATCGGCACGGCCGGAACCGTCCAGTCGCGCGCGTACGACGACGCGTTCGCCGCCGCGCCCCACCTCGAGCTCTCCTCGGCCGCGTGCCCGCGCTTCGTGGAGTTCGTCGAGGCCGGCGTCACGACCGGGCCCGAGGTGCTCGCCGTCGCCGAGGAGTACCTCGCGCCGCTGCGCGACGCCGGGGTCGACACGCTCGTGCTCGGCTGCACGCACTACCCGTTCCTGAAGGGCGCCATCTCGTACGTCATGGGCGACGGCGTCTCGCTCGTCTCGAGCGACGTCGAGACCGCCAACGACGTCTACCGCGTGCTCGTCTCGCAGGGGCTCGAGCGCCGCAGTCCCAGCGCGCCGTTCCACCGCTTCGAGGCGACCGGCGACTCGTCCGCCGCGTTCCTCGACCTCGCGCACCGGCTCATCGGCCCCGACATCTCGAGCGTCGAGCTCGTGCAGACCGGCGCCCTCACGCTTCCGACCGACAGGAGATCCCAGTGACCGAGCATCCCGCACCCGACCTCGTGCGCGCCGACGGCCGCACTCCCGACGCCCTGCGCGACATCGTCGTGGAGCGCGGCTGGAGCGCCCACGCCGAGGGCAGCGCGCTCATCTCCTTCGGCCAGACGAAGGTGCTGTGCACCGCGAGCTTCACCAACGGCGTGCCGCGCTGGATGACCGGCCAGGGCAAGGGCTGGGTCACCGCCGAGTACGCGATGCTGCCGCGCTCGACGAACACGCGCAACGACCGCGAGTCGGTCAAGGGCCGCATCGGCGGTCGCACGCACGAGATCAGCCGCCTCATCGGCCGCAGCCTTCGCGCCGTCGTCGACACGAAGGCGCTCGGCGAGAACACCATTCAGATCGACTGCGATGTGCTGCAGGCCGACGGGGGCACGCGCACCGCCGCGATCACGGGCGCGTACGTCGCGCTCGCCGACGCGATCGAGTGGGCGCGCGGCAAGCGATTCATCGGCCAGAAGTCGACGCCGCTCATCGACACCGTCTCGGCCGTGTCGGTCGGCATCATCGACGGCACGCCGATGCTCGACCTGGCCTACGTCGAGGATGTGCGCGCCGAGACCGACATGAACGTCGTCGCGACCGGCCGCGGCCTCTTCGTCGAGGTGCAGGGCACCGCCGAGGGCGCGCCGTTCGACCGCCGCGAGCTCGACGACCTGCTCGAGCTCGCGCTCGCGGGCACGGCCGAGCTGACCGCCGTCCAGCGCGCCGCGCTCGAGGCGCCGCTCCCCGGCCGCGCCGGGTGAACGGGGGCGAGCGGATGTCGCAGACCGGGCTCGAGGTCGTGCTGGCCACGCACAACGCGCACAAGGTCGCGGAGTTCCAGCACATCCTCGGCGAGCACGTGCCCGGGATCACGGTGCTGGCGTACGACGGACCCGAGCCCGTCGAGGACGGCACCTCGTTCGACGAGAACGCGTTCATCAAGGCCCGCGCCGCGGCATCCCACACCGGCCGCATCGCGCTCGCCGACGACTCGGGCATCGCGGTGGACGTCATGGGTGGGTCGCCGGGCATCTTCTCCGCCCGCTGGGCCGGGCCGGGCCGCGGTGCCGAGGCGAACCTCGAGCTGCTGTTGGCCCAGCTCGCCGACATCCGCGACCCCCACCGCACCGCACACTTCCACTGCACCATCGCGCTGGTGGTGCCGGATGCCGCGGGCGGGCCGCCGCACGAGTTCGCCGCCGTCGGCACGTGGCCCGGCCGCATCGCGGCCCAGCGCGCCGGCGTGAACGGCTTCGGGTACGACCCCATCTTCCTGCCCGACGGGTTCGACGTCTCCGCCGCCGAGCTCGCGCCCGAGGTCAAGAACGCGCACAGCCACCGGGCGCGCGCGTTCCGAGCGCTGCTCCCCGAGCTGGAACGGGTCGCCGCGGCGCGCTCCGGGAGCTGACCCGGGAACCGCCGGCTCAGCTGCCACGGCTGCGGTCGCCCGGTCGCCCGCCGTCGGCGACGAGCGCGTCCAGGTCGCCCACCGGGCCGAGATGGCGCAGCTTGTCGGGATTGAGCTGGTTGCCCACGACCGCGACCCGGCCACCCGCCACGTGGACCATGAGCACGCTCAGGGTCACGCCCTCCGACGAGACCCGCAGCGCCGCCTCGCCGTTGGCGTGCGTGCGCTCCGTCCTGACGGGCAGGCTCTCGCCGCGCCTGACCAGGCCGGCGAGGAATCGGGCGACGGCGACCGCGCCGTGGATCGGCCGGCGGATCGCGGGGGCCTTGCCGCCGCCGTCGCCGTAGAAGACGACGTCATCGGCGAGCGTCCGAGCGAGCGCGTCGACGTCACCGGCGGAGAGCGCGGCGAAGAAGCGATCGAGCAGCGCGGCGTCCCGTTCCGCATCCGCGTCGAAGCGGGGCCGGCCATCGGCGATCCGGGCGCGGGCGCGATGCATCACCTGCCGGCAGGTCGTCTCGGGCCGCTCGACGATCCCGGCGATCGTGGGGTAGTCGACGTCGAACACCTCTCGCAGGAGGAAGACGGCCCGTTCGACTGGGCCGAGACGCTCGAGCACGGCCAGGAAGGCGAACGAGAGCGTCTCGTCGCGCTCGACGCGGTGCGCCGGGTCGGCGTCGGCGTCGGGAAGCGGCTCGGGAAGCCACGGGCCCGGGTACACCTCGCGATTCCGTCGCGCCGACCGCAGGGCATCGATCGCGAGGCGTGTCACGACCGTCGTGGCGAACGCCTCGGGCCGCCTGATCTCGTCGCCGCCGAGCCGGCGTTCCTGGATGCGCACGAAGGCGTCCTGCACGACGTCCTCGGCCTCCGTCACGCTCCCCAGCATCCGGTAGGCGATCGAGAACATGAGCGGCCTGAGGTCGCCCAGCGCGCCGCCGGACTCCGTCATGTACCGAGGATGGCACAACCCCGCCGGCTTCGGGCTGTCACGCCGCGACGGCCTCATCCGTCGGAGGGAGTAGGACGAAGGAAGGAATCGATATGCGAGTCTTCATCGCCGGCGCCACCGGGGCGGTCGGATCCAGGCTGGTCCCGCTCCTGACCGCGGCAGGCCACCACGTGGTCGGCACCTCGCGGAGCGGGGCCCGGCTCGGTGCGGTCGAGCGGGCGGGCGCGAGGGGCGTGGTCATGGACGGTCTCGACGCGGGATCGGTCAGGGCGGCCGTCCTCCAGGCGGAACCCGATGTCATCGTGCACCAGCTCACCGCACTCGGCGGCCCGATGCCGGACTTCCGGCATTTCGACGAGGGGTTCGCGATGACGAACGAACTCCGGACGCGAGGCACCGACCACCTGCTCGCCGCTGCGGCCGAGGCCGGCGGAGTGCGCTTCATCGCGCAGAGCTTCACCGGATGGCCCAATCAGCGCACGGGCGGTCCGGTCAAGACCGAGCAGGATCCGCTCGACCCGTCGCCGACGACACCGTCGCGGCAGACGTTGGCGGCGATCATGTACGTCGAGGCGAGGACCGTCGACGCCGGCGGCCTCGCACTGCGGTACGGGGGCCTGTACGGACCGGGGAACCTGCTCGGACGAGACGGCGAGATCCTCCGGATGGTGCAGGCACGTCGCCTCCCGGTCGTCGGCAGCGGCGCGGGCGTCTGGTCGTTCTGCCACGTCGACGATGCCGCGTCGGCGACCGCCGCCGCGCTGACCCGTGGAGCCCCAGGTGTGTACAACATCGTGGACGACGAGCCGGCGCCGGTCTCCGAGTGGCTGCCGGAGCTCGCGCGACTCGTGGGGGCGAAACCGCCGCTGCGGGTGCCTGCGTGGGCGGCACGGCCGCTGATCGGCGAGCACGGCATCGCGATCATGACGACCATCCGCGGCTCGTCGAACGCCAAGGCGAAGCGCGAGCTCGGTTGGGCCCCGCGGTACGCGTCGTGGCGCGACGGCTTCCGAGAGGGACTCGGCTGAGTCCGGAAGGCCGAGATCCCCGCCGTGTCGTGGTGCCCGGTCGCGGTTGAGAACGCGTCTCATTCCCGTCACCGGCGGCGCCGCGACATCCGGCCTACCCTTGAAGGAGCATGGGACACGCACACGACCACGACGCGCAGGCCGCGAACCGCACCCGGCTCGTCATCGCGATCGCGATCATCGGGGCGTTCCTGGTCGTGCAGGTCGTCGGCGGCCTGCTGAGCGGATCGCTCGCGCTGCTCGCCGACGCGGGCCACATGGCGAGCGACCTGCTCGGGCTCGTCATCGCGCTCGGCGCCGCGCTCGTGGCGGCGCGCCCGGCCACCGATCGACAGACCTACGGGTTCCGCCGGTTCGAGGTGTTCGGCGCGCTCGCCAACGGCGTGATCCTCGTGGTCGTCGCCGTCGCGGTGACGGCCGGGGCGATCGGCCGGCTCGTGTCGGGCGCGCAGGGCGAGGCGCACGAGGTCGCGGGCGGGCCCATGCTCGCGGTGGCGGTCGCCGGGCTCGTCGCGAACGTCGTCGCGCTCCTCGTGCTGCGCGGCGGCGCAAAGGACTCGCTGAACCTGCGCGGCGCCTACCTCGAGGTGCTCGGCGACGCCGTCGGCTCGGTGCTGGTCATCGTCGCGGCCGCCGTGATCCTCGCGACCGGATGGGACGCCGCCGACCCCGTCGCGTCCCTCGCGATCGCGGCGCTCATCGTTCCGCGCGCGCTGATGCTGCTGCGCGACGTGATGCGGGTGCTCAGCCAGTCGACGCCGGCCGAGACGGATGTCGCGGAGATCCGCGACCACATCCTTGGCACGCGCGGCGTGGTCGCCGTGCACGACGTGCACGTGTGGGCCATCACGACCGGCGCGCACGTGTTCAGTGCGCACGTCGAGGTCGAGCCCGCGGTGTTCGCCGAGGCGCGCGTCGGCGAGCTGCTCGACGAGCTGGGCGGATGCCTCAGCGACCATTTCGACGTCGAGCATTCGACGTTCCAGCTCGAGCCCTCGGGCCGCGGCCGGCACGAGCACGCGACGCACGCGTAGCCCGACGCGCAGGGTGCGCGCTCAGCGGTCAGCGGGCGGGTGCTCGTCGCCGTGGTGGCCGCGACCGTCGTGGCCGTGGTCGCCGTCGAGGTGCGGGGGACGGTCGAACACGTCGGGGTCGAGCACGAGCTCCTCGGCCTCCTCCTCGTCGGTGACGACGTCGAGGCCGGCCTCCTCGGCCTTCTTCGCCTTGCGGCGCTCGCTGAAGTAGTGCCACGCGGTGATCAGCGCCGTGCCGCCGACCGCGACGAGCAGGATCACGTCGATGTACTCGCGCACGAGGTACGCGACCGGCGGGATGAAGCTCACGACGTAGCCGAACATCGTCAGGCCGAAGCCCCAGATGACCGCGCCGATGAAGTTGTAGAGCGTGTAGCGGCCGCGGTTCATGTGCCCGACGCCGGCCGCGACCGGGGCGAACGTGCGCACGATCGGCACGAAGCGGGCCAGGATGATCGTGAGTCCGCCGAACCGCTCGAAGAACGCGTTCGTGCGCTCGACGTTCTTGACGCTGAAGAGCCCGCTCTCTTTCCGTTCGAACACCTTCGGCCCACCGCGATGGCCGATCTCGTAGCCCACCTCGCCGCCGACGAACGCCGACAGGCCGATGAGCAGCGCGACGACCCAGACCGACACGCCGAACACGCCGTTCGGCGGCACGAGCTCGGGGTTCGACAGCAGGCCGGAGATGACGAGCAGCGTGTCGCCCGGCAGCAGGAACCCGACGAGCAGGCCCGTCTCGGCGAACACGATGAAGCACACTACGAGGAGCGCCCACGGCCCGGCGGACTGGATGATCGTCTCGGGGTCGAGCCAGGGGATGAGCGCGGTGTGGATCACGGCAGGTGCTCCTGTCGACGGACACGGTGGAGGCCGGGTCGCTGGCGGCGTGGTGTCCGTGCAGTCTACCGAGCGGATGGCTCAGCGGCGGCGGTACTCGACCTCGGGGCGGCCCGGGGTGCCGTAGCGGTTGGCGCGCTCGACGGCGCCCGTGTCGGCGAGGTGCTCGAGGTAGCGGCGGGCGGTCACGCGCGAGAGCTCGAGGCCGGCGGCGAGCTCGGCCGCCGAGACGCCGCTGCCATAGGGGGCCTCCCGCACGGCGGCGCGCACGCGGTCGAGCGTCTCGCGCGTGAGCCCCTTGGGCAGGTCGCCGCCCGCCGAGGTGCGGAGCGCCGCGAACGACGCGTCGACCTCCTGCTGGTCGGTGACGGTCGCGGCGCCGACGCGCGCCCGGTAGTCGCGGTAGGCGCCGAGCTTCTCGGCGAACGCGGCGAACGCGAACGGCTTGATGAGGTACTGCACGATGCCGAGCGACACCGCCGAGCGCACGACGGAGGCCTCGCGGACCGCGGTCACGGCGATGACATCGATCTCGATGCCCGCCGCCCGCAGCGACCGGCACAGTTCGATCCCGGTCGTGTCGGGCAGGTTCACGTCGAGCAGGATCAGGTCGACGCCGAAGATGGCGCCGTCGGGCTGCCGCGCGTCGCGGAGCCGGCGCACGGCCTCGGCGCCGGTGTGCGCGATCCCGGCGACCTCGAAGCCGGCGACGCGACCGACGTAGGCCGCGTGCGCCTCGGCGGTCACGGGCTCGTCCTCGACGACCAGCACGCGGATCGGGCTGTCAGCCATCGGCGGCTCCCGGCGCCCGGGCGACGGCGGGCAGCGGCAGGCTCACCTCGAAGCGCGAACCGTCGACGCGGATGTCGCCGCCGAGGCGGGCGACCGACTGGCGCACGAGCGCGAGCCCGATGCCGTGTCCGTGCGATGGGCCGCGCGCGGCATCGGCCTTGCCCGTCACCCCGAGGTCGAACACGCGCGCGCCGGCGCGCGGACCCGGGCCGCTGTCGGCAACGGCGACCACGAGGCATCCGTCTCGCGTGCCGATCGAGACGTCGACCGCGGGCGACGGCGTCGCGGCGGCGGCGTCGAGCGCGTTGTCGATGAGGTTCCCGACGATGGTGATGGTCTCGCGGGGGTCGATGCCGGTCGCCGCGAGGCGCTCGGGCAGGTCGACGTCGAAGCGGATGCCGCGCTCGCCCGCCTGCGCGGCCTTGCCGAGCAGCAACGCGAGCAGCACCGGCTCCTCGACCGCGGAGAGCAGCCGGTCGGCGAGCGCCTGGCTGAGGGCGAGCTCGCTCGACGCGAGCTCGACGGCCTCCTCGGGTCGGCCGAGCTCGATGAGCGCGATGATCGTGTGCAGGCGGTTGGCGAACTCGTGCGCCTGCGAGCGGAGCGCGTCGGAGAGCGTGGTCATGGTGGCGAGCTCGCCCGTGAGTTCCTGCAGGCGGGTGTGGTCGCGCAGCGTCGTGACCGTGCCGACCCGGCGCGCGTGCGGGTCGCCGGGGCGCAACCGCGAGACGATCACGTCGCGGTCGACCACGAGCACGTGGGTCGGCGTGATCACGATCTCGTCGACGACGGCGTCGGTGCGCGCCAGGACGTCGGCGAGGGATGGGGCGAGCCCCAGCCGCTCGAGCGGCGCCGGGGCGGCATCCCGGCCGGTGGGCTTCGGCATGCCGAGCAGCTCGGCCGCACGGTCGTTGGCGAGCACGACGCGGTTGCGGTCGTCCTGCAGCACGAGGCCCTCGCCGATCGAGTGCAGCACGCCCTCGTAGTACGCGAACATGCGGCTCATCTCCTCGGCGCCGCGACCCCACGTGACCCGCCGCAGGTAGCGGCTGAGCAGCCACGCCCCGAGCGCACCGAGCGCGATCATGACGGCGGCCGCGACGATCACCGTCGCGATGCGCGCCCCGAGCGCGACCTGGGTGTTCGACACCGTGATGCCCGCGGCCACCAGCGCGACGACCTCGCCGGCAGCATCCTCGATCGGCACGACCGACCGGACCGACGGCCCGAGCGTGCCCGTGTACGTCTCGCTGAACGGCTCGCCCGCGAGCGCCCGGTCGATGTTGCCGAGGAACTGCTGCCCGATCCGGGTCGGATCGGGGTGCGTGTACCGGGTGCGGTCGGGCGCCATGATCGTGATGAAGTCGACCTCGGCCTCGCGCATGATGTCGACCGCGTACGGCTGGAGCTCGGCGGTCGGGTCGTCGACCTGCACCCCGTCGACGACGAACGGGTCGTTCGCGATGGTCTGCGCGACCGCCATCGACTTCACTCCGGCGTCGCGCTCGACGTCGGCGCGCGCGTCGGCCCAGATGAGCGCGACGGCAATAACGGCGAGCACCACGATGACCGCGAGCTGCAGGGCGAACAGCTTGGCCGCGATGCTCCATTCGCGCACCCATCGCACCATGTCCACCTCGCAACGTCGCTGTCTGCTGCCACCATACGGCGGTCGCGGCGGCCTGCGACCGGTCGTGCCGCGAACAGTATGAACACAAGCGGATGGCGCGACATCCGCCCGCGCATGCTGTCTCCACACCCCGATTCGTCGCGACCGGCGATGAACGACCAAGGAAGGCAGGGACGGCAATGGCGCTCCAGTCTCGCGTCGACGGCTCGAAGCCGCGGCGGAGGATCGACTCCTCGCACTACCTCTACATCGCGGTGATCGTGGCGGTCGCCGCGGGCATCGCCGTGGGCCTCGCAGCCCCCGAGTTCGCCGTCGGGCTCAAGCCGATCGGCGATGCGTTCGTGCTCCTCATCAAGATGATGATCGCCCCGATCATCTTCTGCACCATCGTCCTCGGCGTCGGCTCGATCGCGAAGGCGGCCACCGTCGGCAAGGTCGGCGGGCTCGCGCTGCTCTACTTCATGGTCATGTCGACGTTCGCGCTCGGCATCGGCCTCGTCGTCGGCAACCTCATCCACCCGGGCGAGGGCCTGAACATCGCGGGCGCCTCGTACGACGCCGGCACCGGCGAGGCGAAGACCACGCAGGAGTTCATCCTCGGCATCATCCCGACCTCGCTGCTGTCATCGCTCGTCGACGGGAACATCCTGCAGGTGCTGTTCGTCGCCCTGCTCGTCGGCTTCGCGCTGCAGAAGATGGGCTCCAAGGGCACGCCGATCCTCGGCGCGATCCGCCAGATCCAGGCGCTCGTGTTCCGCATCCTCGCGATGATCATGTGGGTCGCCCCGATCGGCGCGTTCGGCGCGATCGCCGCGGTCGTCGGCAACACCGGTGTCGCCGCGATCATCTCGCTCGGCACGCTCATGATCGCGTTCTACATCACGTGCGTGCTGTTCATCGTGGTCGTGCTCGGGTCGCTGCTCTGGGCGGTCGCGCGGGTCAACCTCTTCTCGATGATGAGGTACCTCGGCCGCGAGTACCTGCTCATCGTCTCGACCTCGTCGAGCGAGGTCGCCCTGCCGCGGCTCATCGCGAAGATGGAGCACGCGGGCGTCTCGAAGCCGGTCGCGGGCATCACCATTCCGACCGGGTACTCGTTCAACCTCGACGGCACGGCGATCTACCTCACCATGGCGTCGCTGTTCATCGCCTCGGCCATGGGCACGCCGCTCTCGATCGGCGAGCAGATCGGCCTGCTGCTGTTCATGATGGTCGCCTCCAAGGGCGCTGCCGGCGTGACCGGCGCCGGCCTCGCCACCCTCGCGGGCGGCCTGCAGGCGCACCGGCCCGACCTGGTCGACGGCGTCGGCGTCATCGTCGGCATCGACCGGTTCATGTCGGAGGCGCGGGCGCTCACGAACTTCACCGGCAACGCGGTCGCGACGCTGCTCGTCGGAACCTGGACCAAGCAGCTCGACCGCACGCAGCTGCGGTCGGTGCTCGCCGGCGAGCGGCCCTTCGACGAGACCACGATGAGCGTCGACGACCACCTCTCGACCGACGAGCAGGCCGAGGTGGAGCGCGAGCAGCGCCCCTCGACCGAGGCGATCGCCGCGATCGTCGGTGAGCTCGAGCATGAGAAGGCCGGCCGCCGGTGAGCTCGCACACTGCGGGCATCGCCTCGGGCGCCGTCGACGCGGGTCGCACCGCGCCGGCGGCGCCCGCCGCCGTCCCCGCCGCGATCGCGCGGTCCTGGCTGCTCGTGCCCGGCACGGCCGACGCGCTCGCCGACCGGATCGCCGGGTCGGCGGCCGACGTGGTCGTGGTCGACCTGGAGGACGGCGTCGCGCCCGACCGCAAGGGCGAGGCGCGTCGCGGGCTCGTCGCGGCGATGTCGGCGGTCGCCGAGACCGGCTCGACGGGGGCCGGTCGCACCTGGGTGCGCATCGCCGATGCCGCGTCCGACGAGTGGCGAGCGGATGTCGCGCTGCTCCGCGGTCGCGACCTCGCCGCCGGCGTCGTGCTCGCGAAGGTCGAGTCGTCGGAGCAGGTGCGTCGCACGCTCGACGCGCTCGGCGGCGAGGGCGCCGCGCCGCCCGTCGTCGCGCTCGTCGAGAGCGCACGCGGCGTCGAGGCCGCGCTCGAGATCGCGTGGGCGCCGGGCGTCGTACGCGTCGCCTTCGGAAGCGGCGACTTCCGCCGCGACACCGGCGCGGCCGACGATCCGATGGCGCTGCTCTACGCCCGGTCCCGCCTCGTCTCGACGAGTCGTGCGGCCGGGTTGCCCGGGCCGATCGACGGGCCCACGGTGGCGCGCGACCCGGCGACGCTCGCGGAGGCGTCGCGCCACGCGGCATCCCTCGGCATGACCGGCCGGCTCTGCCTGCGCGAACAGCAGGTCACGGCCGTGAACGCCGCGATGAGCCCGTCGAAGGCCGACGTCGCCTGGGCGCTCGACGTGCTCGACTCGATCGAACGCCACGGCATCCGCGACGGCAGCGACCTGCCGCGCCTCGCCCGGGCGCGCTCGATCTGCGACGCGGCCGCAGCGTTCGGGCTCGACGTCGCCCGGCTCGGGCCGGCGGTGTCGGACTACGCGGGCTGACCGTCGGACCGGCCGTCCTCGCCTCCGACGCGGCGGAAGCGCGGCACCACGCGACCGTCGACCTCGACGGTCTCGGCGAACATCCCGAGCGGGCGGATCCACGCCGCGCCGTCGCCGTACAGCTGGCGGTACACGACGAACGGCTCCTCGGTCTCGCTGTGGCGCGCGACCAGCAGCACCTCGTAGCGGGCGCCCTTGTAGTGCTCGTAGACGCCGGGTTCGATCTCGGGTCGGGTCACCCCTCGATGGTACGGATGGCGCCCCGCGCCGCCCCACGTCAATCCCCTCACGCGGTCGGCCGTTCGGGCCCATACTGGCGCCGTGATGACCGCATTGTGGTTCGGACTCGTGGCGTCGAGCGCACTGGTGATCGGCGCGTTGATCGGCGTGCGCTTCCGCCTGCCCAAGCGCGTGCTGGCGATCCTGCTGTCGTTCGCGGCGGGGGCGCTCATCACGGCCCTCGCCTTCGAGCTCTTCGAGGACGCGTACGAGCAGGGCGGCATCCTGCGGGCATCCCTCGGGCTGCTCGTCGGCGCAGTCGTGTTCGCCGTGCTCAGCGCGCTGCTCGATCGATGGGCGCAGCCCGGGTCGCGGTCGAAGCCGACGGCCGAGGTCGAGGGCAGCGTGAAGCTCGACACGGATGCCGCGGCCGCCGACCGTCCGGCGACCTCGGCCTCGACGCGGGGTGCGGCCGGGCTGGCGCTGCTCGCGGCCGTCACGCTCGACGGCGTGCCGGAGAATCTCGCGCTCGGCGTCGCGCTCGGCGGCGCCGGATCGGGCGGACTGGCCCTCCTCGCCGCGATCTTCGTGTCGAACCTGCCCGAGGCGCTCGTCGGCGCCTCGTCGATGCGCAGCCAGGGGCGCTCGGCCGGGAGCATCATCGCGCTCTGGGCGGGGTGCGCCGCACTGCTCGTCATCGCCGTGGTCGTCGGAGCCGGCCCGCTGGCGAACACGGATCCCGAGACCATCTCCCTGCCGCTCGCGTTCGCCGCCGGTGCCGTGATCGCCTCGCTCGCCGACACGCTGATGCCCGAGGCGTACGAGCACGGCGGGCCGGCGGTCGCGCTCAGCACCGCGGCGGGGTTCGTGCTGTCGTTCACGCTGTCGCTCGCGTGATGCCGGCTCGCCCCAAGCGTGTCGCGGCCCGAACGGTGACAGCGAGGATCGCTCAGGACTAGAATCGCGCCGTCCGTCCATGGGGGAAGGAACGGATCATGGTCCAGGGTGCGCGCTCCACACCGGCCACCGGTTCGTCGTCCGAGTCGACTCGACGACGACCCGTCCTCGTCGATGATCCGTCCGGGCCGCTGCTCGATCCGGAGATCCTCGAGATCCGCGTGCACGGCATCGCGAACACGCCGCCGGCGGAGATGCTCGAGGTCGATGCGTCGCAGATCGTGCGGGGCTACGGCGATGAGCTCGGCTCGTTCTGGCGTCGGGCCGACGACGCACCCGACCCGGCGACCGGCATCAGCCGGACGGAGGCGTACTCGTGGGGCGCGATGGCGCGGACCGGCGGTTCAGCGCTCGCGGTGATCCAGCGCGTGCTGGTGCACATCGGCTGGCTCTTCATCCTGCCCTTCGGCATCAGCAACCTCGCGTACTGGGTGCGGCCCATCCCGGAGCAGGATCCCGACCGCACCGACCAGTGGCGCGGCGGCCCGGGCGCGGCGACCCTGCGCCTGTTCGCACTCGTGCTCACGCTGATCTACGTCACGGCGTTCATGTCGGTCTCGGTCGACCTCGTCGCCGTGCAGTGCTTCGCGGGCGGGGCGGTGTGCGAGACCATCCCGGCTTTCCTCGACGGACTGCGCGACTGGCCGCGCGCGGCGCGCGCCGCCGTGTTCAGCCTCGCACCCGTGATCGCGATGCTCGTGATCTACCTCATCGCGCGCAGCGGGCGCGTCACGTGGGAGCCGAGCCTCACCGCGTTCGCCAAGGAGCACCTCGGGGCGTGGAAGCCCCCCGCCGGCGTCGGCGAAGAGGGCGTGGAGCGCGCGCCGGCGCCCGCGGACGAGCAGCCCGAGCCCTCCGTGCCGCGGCCCCTGCTCGCCACCCCGGGCTTCTGGACGCGGGCGCGCACCGGTCCGACGTCCGAGCGTCTCCATTTCGCGGCGGTCGTCGCGCTGGTCCTCCTGCTGCTCTGCTGGGATGCCGCGTTCGCGCGTGTGGGGGAGGCGTGCCTCGTGGTGGATCCGTTCAGCGTGCGAGGTGTCGTCGACGCGTTCCAGGCGTGCCTCGTCGGCGCCTCCTCCGGAGGAGGACTCCAGTCGGTGGCGATGTGGACCGGCGTCTTCGCTGCCCTGATGCTCGCCCTCATCGCGCTGCAGGTCGGCCTCGCCTCGCACTCCGGGGGCGACCGGTCGGATGGCGCGAAGCGCGCGCTCGCGGCCTGGTCGCTCGGGCTCGTGGCCGGCGTGTACGTCGCGTACGTCATCCTCGCGGCGGTCTGGCGACCGTCGACGACCGGCCGCACTCCCGAACCGGACCCGATCACATTCTCCGGGCTCGTCGCCACGCCGTCCGTCCTGCTCACGCTCGCCCTGGGGCTCGTCATCCTCACGCTGGCGATCGGCACGCAGGCCCCCCAGTCCCGGAGCGTGCGCTGGATCCTCATGACGGCGCTCGGACTCGCGTTCGGCGCCGCCGTGGTCTTCACGGTGGGGTGGTGGTGGGTGCTGCTCGTCGCCATCGTCGCCGCGGTCGTCCTGCACTTCTGGTCGCGCGCCGACGGAGCGTGGCGCTCGTACGACCTGGCGACCGTGGGGTGGCGCGGCTTCGGCCTGGCGGTGGGCATGCTCTGCGCGTTGCTCGTGGCGATGATGATCTCGAGCCTGCTGGTCCTCGGCGTCGAGCGGTGGCTCGATCCGGCCGCCGAGGCCGAGGTCGTCGACGGACGCCGCGTCTATCCGGAGGGTGCCGCGGGCTTGCCCACCGTCCTCGTCGAACCCGTCGCGTACGGGCGCTTCGCCGTCGTGCTGACCGGCATCGTGCTCGGCGTGCTGGCCATCCTCGCGTTCGTGCTGCTGAAGCTGCTCACCCGGCTGCCACGACTGACCGTTCCGCAGGTCGTGCTCGACGACCCCGACAACCTGCCGGGCGAGGAACAGGGCGGCGAGCCGACCCCCACGCGCCCCTATGCCGGACGCGAGCCCGACGGCGCCGACCGGCACGTGCGCCAGAAGGCGACGTCGCGCCGGACCGCCGCGCTGCTGCACCGCGGCGAGCCATTGCTCGGGTGGATCGCGGGGCTCTCGGCGGCAGGGTTCCTCCTGCTCGCCTCGCCGACCGGATACCGCATCGTCGCGGACTGGTCGTTGAGCGAGGAGCAGCGGGCGGCGGTCCGGGAGGCGAGCATCGGCGTGCTCGCCGCCGTCGCGGTGGCGGCCGTCGGCGCGGTGGTGGCGTTCGCCGCGACGAAAGCCGAACGCCCGTTGGCGCTGTTCTGGGATGTCATGTGCTTCTTCCCGCGCGCCGGCCACCCGTTCGCCCCACCGTGCTACGCCGAACGAGCGGTGCCCGAACTGACGACGCGGATGCAGAAGTGGTACTCCGCAGCCGACCTCGACGCCGCCGACGAGACGCAGCGGACTCGGCGCGGGAACCGACGAGGCGTGATCATCGGGGCGCACTCCATGGGGTCGGTCGTCTCGGCGGCGGCGATCTTCGCGCTGACCGACAACGACGAGAAGGAGCGGACCCCCGCGATCCTCCGGCTCGGGCTCATCACGTACGGCACGCAGCTGCGCGCGTACTTCAGCCGGTTCTTCCCCGACATCCTCGGACCGGCGGATCTCGGCATCACCGGGACGCGGGGACCATCGCTCGTGCGTCGCGACCCGTGGACCGCGCAGGTGCTCAGCGAGTGGCCGGAATCGGTCGACGCGCCGGCGGCGACCGCCCGTGCCCCGTTCTGGGTCCACACCGGGTTCAACGAGCGACACGGGCGCGAGTACGCACTCAGCGGCCTGCTCGGGATGACCTCGACGACGCCACCGCGCTGGATCTCGCTGTGGCGACGCACCGACTACCTGGGGTTCCCGGTCGAGGGCTACAACGAGGTCGGGAATCCGATCGACCGCGGCGCGAGCGAGTACGTGCCGTCGGCGTACTCGCGCCAGATCGCGACCCACAGCGACTACCTGGGCACCGCCCAGTACCGCGAGGCGCGCCAGGAACTCGTGGCGATGATCACGGAGAACACGCCCGAGCCCGAGGGGACGAACGAGACCGCCCCGCAGTCACCGGCCGCCGATTTCGACGAGGTGGGGTCGCGGTTGTGGCGCCTCGTGCTGGACTGGGTCGCGGGGAACGGCGGGCCGGCGCAGGACCGGCCCGACCGTCCGGCCGGAAGGTGAGGCAGACGGTGGGGGTGCATCGTGAACGAGAACGATGAGGCAGTGCGCCTCGCCGTCTACACCGGGCTGGCGACGACCGGGCGGCTGCCCACGCTCGTGGAGCTCGCGGAGACGACGTCCCTCGAGCCGAGCGAGGTGGCGGAATCACTCGAGGCGCTGGCCGCGGCCCGCCACGTCGTCTTCGACGGCGACCACCGCATCGTGCTCGCCCACCCGTTCGCGACCCGCAACTTCGGGTTCTCCGTGATGGGGGAGCGGACGCTGTGGTGGGGCGGCTGCGCGTGGGATGCGTTCGCGATCCCGCACCTCGTGCCGGACGAGCCGTCGGCCCTCGTCGCGACGACCTGCCCGGCCTGCGGGACCGCGCACTCCTGGACGGTCACGCGGGCGGCGGAACCCGACGGTCCGCAGGTCGCGCACTTCCTCACGCCGGTGGCGCACGTCTGGGATGACGTGATCCACACCTGCGAGAACCAGCGCATCTTCTGCTCGACCGGATGCGTCGACGACTGGCTCGCGCGCACGGGCAACACGCGCGGCTACGTGATGGACCTGCCGGCGCTCTGGCGGCTCGCGTCGCGCTGGTACGAGGGACGACTGGACTCGCCCTACCGCCGCCGCGAACCCGCGGAGGCGAAGGAGTACTTCGCGAGCGTGGGGCTCACCGGGCCGTTCTGGGGCGACTGACGCGGCAGGTTCAGCTGCGCGGCGACCAGGGACCGAGCAGGTGGTCGGCGATCACGTCGATCGTGAGGCGCGCCGTCGGCTCGGACGGGCGGCCGAGCGAGCTGTGCGCGGCCCCGGGCGTCATGCGCACGACCGCGGGCACCCCGGCCGCACGGAGGCGCCCGGCGAAGTCCTCGCCCGACGTGCGGATCGTGTCGAACTCCTCGGTGATCACGAGCGTGGGCGGGAGGCCGGCGAGTTCGCCGTTCGCGGGGAACGCGTACGGGTCGTCGAGCACGCTGCGCCGGCCGGCGTAGTTCCACGCCATGTGCGTCAGGTCCTCGGGCCGGAACACCGCGCCGCCGGTCTCGGCGCGCATGCGGGCGAGCACGTCGGCCGGGACCGGATCGCCGTACGGGTGCAGCAGCGGCGCGACGAGCACGAGGCTCGCGGGCGCCGGGCCGGCGGGGCGCGCGTCGCGGACGCGCTTGGCGACCCCCGCGGCGAGGTTGCCTCCGATGCTCGAGCCGCCCAGGTGCAGCGCGCCGGCCGGCACGCCGAGGGCCGCGGCGTGGGACGCCGCCCAGCGCCATCCGGCCAGCACGTCGTCGGAAGGCACGGGGTAGTGCGCTCCCCGGACGGCGTGGCGGTAGTCGAGCGACACCACCGCGACCCCGCGGTATGCGAGCTCGAGGGCGGGCCAGTGCGCGTCGGCGCGGTCCAGGTCGCCGCCGATGAACGCGCCCCCGCGCACCCAGGCCAGGCCGACCCCGACCGGGTTCGGCGGCCGGTAGATGCGGGCGACGACGGGGCCGTTCGGTCCGGGGAAGACGACCTCGCGCGTGGAGACGGCCGCGAGATGGGGGAAGCGCTCCAGGATCCCGGCGGGCGAGGCGGTCTCGTCGGTCGCCGGCAGCGCGCCGGCGAGTTCGACGATCCGGAGCAGGTCGGTGAACGGCGGCAGCGCGCGGTCGGCCGTGCGGCCGGCGATGCGCACCAGCAGGCGGGGAGCGACCCGGCGCAGGATCCCGGCGGCGATCCCCGCGACCGTCGCCGCGGCGGCGGGCGGCGGCAGCACGAGACGCTCGTCGACCGGCGCCGCCGGACGTCGGGTCCCGGTGGACGGAGCCTCATCGGCCATGCCCCCACCTCCCCGGACGCATTCCAGCCAGTGCGGAAGGTGGGACTCGAACCCACACGCCCGAAGGCACAGGAACCTAAATCCTGCGTGTCTACCGGTTTCACCACTCCCGCGAGTGCCTGTTCAGTCTAGGCGGGAGGTCGCCCGCCCCTGTTGCGGAGCGGCCCCGTCCGCCAGACTTTCGACCATGCAGGTCTCAGGGTCGGAGGCCCCGCGGGGCGACCTCCTCGTCATCTTCGGCATCACCGGCGACCTCGCGCGGGTGATGACGTTCCACTCGCTCTACCGCCTCGAGCAGCGGGGCCTCCTCGACTGCCGCATCCTCGGCGTCGCATTCGACGACTGGACCCTGTCGCAGCTCGAGGAACGGGCCCGCGAGTCGATCGTCGCGACCGGCGAGCGGCTCGACATCCGCGTCTTCGAACGGCTCTGCCACCGTCTCTCGTACGTGCACGGCGACTTCGCCGACCCCGCCACGTACGACCGGGTCGCCGCGGCGATGGGCGAGGCGCGTCATCCGGTGTTCTACCTCGAGACGCCGCCCAGCCTGTTCGCCCTCGTCGTGAAGGGTCTCGCGCGAGCGGGCGTCGCCCGCGACGCCCGGTTCGTGATCGAGAAGCCCTTCGGCCACGACCTCGCCTCGGCGCGGGCCCTCGCGGCCGAGCTGCACGAGGTCGTCGACGAGTCCCAGCTGTACCGGATCGACCACTACCTCGGGAAGATGGGGCTCGAGGAGATCCTCTACCTGCGATTCGCGAACACGATGCTCGAGCCCGTGTGGAACCGCACCCATGTCGAGTGCGTGCAGATCACCATGGCCGAGGACTTCGGCATCGCCGGCCGCGGCGGGTTCTACGACCCGGTCGGGGCGCTGCGCGACGTCGTGGTCAACCACCTCATGCAGCTGCTCGCGGCCGTCGCGATGGAGGCGCCGGCGCACGGCGACGTCGAGTCGATCCGCACGATGCAGACGGTGCTGTTCCGCTCGATGGCCGACGCCGACCCGGCGCGCTACGTGCGCGGCCAGTTCGACGGCTACCGCGACATCGAGGGGGTCGCCCCCGACTCGACGACCGAGACGTTCTGCGCGCTCGAGCTCGGCATCGAGAACTGGCGCTGGGCCGGCGTGCCGTTCTACATCCGCACCGGCAAGCTGCTGCCGATCACCCAGACCGAGGTGCGGCTCGTGTTCAAGCCGTCGCCGCAGCTCGGCTTCGGGCTGCGCACGCCCGACAGCCAGCCCGACCAGCTCGTCATCCGCCTCGACCCCGGCACCGGCGTGCGCATCATGCTGAACGCCAAGCGAGCGGATGCCGCGACGCCGAGTCCCGTCGAGCTCGACATGGAGTTCGCGCACAAGGGCGGCGAAGGCCCGACGCCGTACGAGGTGCTGCTGCACGCCGCGCTCGAGGGCCGCAGCATCCGCTTCGGACGGCAGGAGGCCATCGAGGCGGCATGGCGCGTCATGCAGCCGCTGATCGACGCCCCGCCGCCCGTGCAGCCGTACGCGCCGGGCAGCTGGGGCCCCGATGCCGCGGCAGCGCTCACCGCCGACCACGGCGGCTGGCGCGAACCCTGGTCGTGACGCGGCATCCGCCCCGGATCAGTGCGCCGGCGACATGCCGGAGCCCAGCTGCGTGAACAGCCGCATCTTCCGCTCGATGGCCTCCGAGTCGGTCGGCAGGTCCCAGAGATACACGGTGTCGGTCGGCGCATACCGGATGGTGCGCGTCGAGGTCGCCACCTCGATCTCGTCGTGCACGACGCCGAACAGGTCGGCACCCGTGTGCGCGGTCGCCCGGATGATGGTGCCGAGCGAGTCGCCCGTCTCGGTCGCGAGGACCCGCCCCGCGTGATGCGCCCGCAGTCCGCGCGCCGTGATCCGCTTCAGCGGCCGCGGCTCGGCGCCCGAGATGTTCGGCCAGCACACCTTGCACCCGCGGACGCCCGCGATGGCGCGGGCGCGTTCGCGCGTGATGAGCGCCGGAAGCGGGATGCGGTACTCCCGGTCGGCCGCGAGGCGCCGGCGATGGTCCTCCGTCCAGCGTGCCCGTCGGTCGAGGTGCGGTTCGAGCGCCGGGCACTCGAGCCGGTGCAGCGTCTCGTCGCGGCGGCCCGCCCGCGTGACGGCGAACTCGGCGCCCTCGCCGAACGCCTGTCGCAGCGCGTCGAGCTCGCGCGCGACGATCCGCTCGACCAGCGCGTCGGTCTCGTGCAGTGGGTGCAGGTCGCCGAGCGCGACCCCGGATTCCGCCGATCCGGTTGGCATCATCCGTCCTCCGTTCCTCGTCGTCCCCCGAGCGCAGGTGCTCGAGGCCGAATGTACTGGACCGATGGGACGGTTCTGCGCAGCGGCGCGATCGGCCTCGGGGCGTGTCAGGAAGCGCACTGCGCCGGCATCCGGGGCCCGCGCCCCGGACGGGGTGCTGGCCCACCGGATCGACCGTGGTTACGCTGGCCGCAAGCCGTCCGGACCGCAGCGATGCGCGAGGAAAGGACTGACGTGGTCGAGCGCGGCGTGATCCTCGTGATCTCCGACGACATCGGAGCCGTGGATGGGCTGCGCCGAATCCTCGATGAGCACCGCTACGCCGTGGTGCCCGCGCCCGGCGACGCGGCCACCGCCCGCGCCGCGCTGGGCGTCGGGCCCGATCTCATCGTCGTCGATGCGAGACTCGCGCAGGCCGATCCCTTCGACCTGGTTCCCGGGCTCCGCGACGGCGCCGAATCCCGCGACCTGCCCGTGGTCTTCGTGGCCGCCGACGACGATGTCGAGTCGCGGGTCCGCGGCCTCGAGGTCGGCGACGACCTCATCTCCCTGCCGTTCGACGCGCGAGAGGTGCTCGCCCGGATCGAACGGCAGGTGACGGTCTCGAAGGTGCGGATGGCGCTCCGCGAGTCCGAGGCGAGGTTCCGGTCGGTCATGGAGTCGGCGATCGATGCGATCATCTCGGCGGACTCCGGCGGCGTCATCCGGAGCTGGAACAGCGCCGCGACGGCGTTGTTCGGCCACGACGCGCATGAAGCGGTGGGCAGCAGGCTCGAGCTCGTCATCCCCGAGCGGTTCCGAGACCTCCACCGGGCGGGGATACATCGCGTGAGCAGCGGCGGGGAGGCGCGCGTGATCGGTTCGACGATCGAGCTCGCGGCGATCCGCAAGGACGGCACCGAGTTCCCGATCGAGCTCTCGCTCGCGACGTGGTTCCTCGACGAGGATCGCTACTACACCGGCATCATCCGCGACATCGGCGATCGCAAGGCCGCCGAGGACGCGCTGCGCCGCAGCGAGCGGGAGCTGCGGGAGCGCAGCGAGCAGCTGCGCCGAAAGAACGCCGAACTCGAGGAGAGCCTGCAGCGCATCAGCGCCATGCAGGACCAGCTGATCCTCCACGAGAAGATGGCCTCGCTCGGCAAGCTCAGCGCGGGCATGGCGCACGAGCTGAACAACCCCGCGGCAGCCGCCCAGCGCGGGTCGGCGCAGGCGATGGCGGTGTTCGCCCGACTCCAGAACGCGCAGCTGCAGCTGGGGCGGCTGGGCTTCCACGGTCGGCATCTCGAGCAGCTCCAGGAGCTCGACTCGCTCGCCGCTGCGCGGGCACGCGAGCCCGCCCAGCTGAGCGCCGTCGCCCGCAGCGATCGCGAGGGCGACCTCGAGGCGTGGCTCGACCGGCACGGGGTTCCCGCAGGAGGCGAGATCGCGCAGTCCCTCGCGAGCCTCGGGTTCGCGCCCGATGACCTCGACGCGCTCGGCGAGGTCTTCGATCAGGAGGGGTTGCCCGTCGTCGTGGAGTGGCTCGGGCTGAAGTTCCTGATCTACACGCTCCTCTCCGAGATCTGGGTGGGCACGAGCCGGATCGCCGAGCTGGTCAAGGCGCTGAAGACCTACACCTATATGGACCAGACGCCCGTCCAGGACGTCGACGTGCGATCGGGACTCGACAACACGCTCGTCATCCTCCAGAACAAGCTCAGGCGCGGAGTCCGCGTGGTGCGAGAGTACGACGCCGACCTGCCCTCGATCCAGGCGTTCGCCGGCGAGCTCAACCAGGTGTGGACGAACCTCATCGACAACGCGATCGACGCCATGCACGGCGACGGCACGCTGACCCTCAGGGCGCGGCGCGACGGCGACGCGATCGAGGTGCAGGTGGAGGACGACGGTCCGGGGGTGCCCGACGACATCCGCTCGAAGCTGTTCGACCCGTTCTTCACCACCAAGCCGCAGGGGGAGGGCACCGGACTCGGGCTGCCCATCTCCAGGAACATCATCGTGAAGAAGCACCATGGCGAGCTCGACGTCGACTCGCGGCCCGGCCGTACGCGGTTCATCGTGCGACTGCCGATCCGCCTCGCCCGGTCGGACGAGTACGAGGAGGCGGACGGATGACGACCGATCGCGGCGTGATCCTCGTCGTCTCCGACGATGCCGACGCGGTGACCCGCCTGCGCGGCATCCTCGAACAGGGCCGGTACGACCTCATCGCCGCCGAGGGCGACGCGGTGCACGCCCGTGCGGCCCTCGCCCACGACCCCGAGCTGATCGTCGTCGACACCTCACTGCACCATGCCGACCCGTTCGACCTCGTCGCCGACCTGCATCGCCACGGCGACGGCGACGACCTGCCGGTCGTGTTCGTCGCGGGCGAGGATGACGCGCCAACGCGCACGCGAGGCCTCGAGATCGGCGACGACCTCATCTCGACGCCGTTCGACCCCGCCGAGGTGCTCGCGCGCATCGAACGACAGGCCACGGCCTCGAAGGCGCGGACGGCGCTCCGGCAGTCCGAGGCGACCTTCCGATCGGTCATGGACTCGGCGACCGACGCGATCATCTCCGCCGATTCGGAGGGGGTGATCCGCAGCTGGAACAGCGCCGCGACCGTCCTGTTCGGCCACGCGGAAGCCGACGCCGTCGGCCGGAAGCTCGAGCTGATCATTCCCGAGCGGTTCCGCGAGCGCCACCGCGCCGCCCTGCACCGCGTGAGCAGCGGCGGACCCACGCGCGTGATCGGTTCGACCGTCGAGCTCGCGGCGATCCGCGCGGATGGCACGGAGTTCCCGGTGGAGCTCTCCCTGACGACCTGGTTCCTCGATTCCGATCGGTACTACACCGGCATCATCCGCGACATACGGGAACGCGTGCAGGCCGAACAGCGGTTCCGGTCGGTCACCGAATCGGCGATCGACGCGATCATCTCGGTGGACCACACCGGCCGGATCATGTCGTGGAACTCCGCCGCGACCCGCATCCTCGGCCATACGCAGGAGGAGGCGCTGGGCCGGAGGCTCGAGCTGATCATCCCGGAGCGCTACCGCGAGCTGCACCGGGCCGGCATCGAGCGCTACACGAGGACCGGCGAGGCCCACGTCATCGGCAGGACGGTCGAGCTCTCCGCGCTCAGGAAGTCCGGCGAGGAGGTGCCGATCGAGCTCTCCCTCTCGACGTGGACGGTCGGCGACGAGCGCTACTACACGGGCATCCTCCGGGACCTGGGCGAGCGGAGGGCTGCGGAGGCAGCGCTGCGCCGCAGCGAGGAGGAATTCCGTCAGAAGGAACAGGAGTTCCACGCCAGGTACGCCGCGCTCGAGGAGTCCCTGCATCGGATCGGCACCATGCAGGACCAGCTCGTCCTGCAGGAGAAGATGGCCTCGCTCGGCCGGCTCAGCGCCGGACTGGCGCACGAGATGAACAACCCCGCATCGGCGGCCCAACGCGGTGCAGCGCAGGCGATGAGCGTGTTCGAGCGCCTGCAGGACGCGCAGATCCGGCTGGGCATGCTCCGGTACTCGGGACAGGACCAACTGCAGCGCCTCCGGGAACTCGACGCGCTCGCCGCCGATCGTGCGAAGGACCCCGTGCAGCTCGGCCCGCTCGAGCGCGGTGACCGGGAGGCCGCACTCGAGGACTGGCTGGACGCGCACGGCATGCCGGTGGGGGAGCTCGCGGCGTCGCTCGCCGGTCTCGGCGTCGTGCCCGACGACCTCGACGCGATCGGCGAGGTGTTCGGCCGCGAAGGGCTTCCCGTGGTCGTGGAATGGCTGGCGCTGAAGTCGGCGGTCTACACGCTGCTGACCGAGATCGTGGTCGGCACCAACCGGATCGTCGAGCTCGTCCGGGCGCTCAAGCGGTACACGTACATGGACCAGGCGCCGATCCAGGACGTCGACCTCCGGTCGGGACTGGACGACACCCTGGTCATCCTGCAGAACAAGCTCAAGCACGGCGTGACGGTGGTGCGCGAATACGATCCCGACCTGCCGCCGATCCAGTCGTACGGGGGCGAGCTCAACCAGGTGTGGACGAACCTCATCGACAACGCCATCGACGCGATGGACGGCGAGGGCACGCTGACCATCCGCGCGCACCGCGCCGGCGACTGGGTCGAGGTGGAGTTCGAGGACGACGGACCGGGCGTGCCGGAGGAGATCCGCTCGAAGATCTTCGATCCGTTCTTCACGACGAAGCCACCGGGGGAGGGCACCGGCCTCGGCCTGGCGATCTCCCGGAGCATCATCGTGAAGAAGCACCACGGCGAGTTCGACCTCGAGTCCCGGCCGGGGTGCACGCGGTTCACGGTGCGGCTGCCGATCCCCCCGCAGCCCGAGGAGGCGTGATCCGATGGCCAAACCCGTCATCATGACCGTCGACGACGAGCCGCAGGTGCTCAACGCCGTCGCCCGCGACCTCCAGTCGCGCTACGGCGAGGAGTACCGCATCGTGCGCGCCGGCTCCGGCAGGGAGGCGCTGGACGCGATCGAGGAGCTCGAACGCCGGAACACCCCCATCGCGCTGTTCGTCGTCGACCAGCGGATGCCCGGCATGACGGGCACGGAGTTCCTCGCCGAGGCGATCCGGCACTATCCCGAATCCAAGCGCGTGCTGCTCACCGCCTACGCCGACACGGATGCCGCGATCACGAGCATCAACGCGATCGACCTCGACTACTACCTGCTGAAGCCGTGGGATCCGCCCGACGAGCGCTTCTACCCGGTGCTCAACGACCTGCTCGACGACTGGCACGCGAACACGCCGCCGGTGTACGAGGGCATCCGCGTGGCGGGCACGCTGTGGTCGCCGACCACGCACGCCGTCAAGGACTTCCTCGCGCGCAGCCAGATCCCGTACCAGTGGCTCGACATCGAGCGGAACGAGGGCGCGAAGGCGCTCGTCGAGGCCACCCTGCAGGGCAGCACGCGCCTGCCGGTCGTGTTCCTGCCCGACGGCACGGTGCTCGCCTGCCCCGACCTGCACGAGCTGGCCGAGCGGATCGGCCTCCGCGCGCCGCCCCAGGCGCCGTTCTACGACCTGATCGTGATCGGCGCCGGCCCCGCCGGCCTGGCCGCGGCGGTGTACGGCGCCTCCGAGGGGCTCCGGACCGCCGTGATCGAACGCGAGGTGCCCGGCGGGCAGGCCGGCACGAGCTCGCGCATCGAGAACTACCTCGGCTTCCCGCACGGCATCAGCGGCGCCGACCTGGCGCGGCGGGCGGTGACGCAGGCGAAGCGACTCGGCGCCGAGATCCTGAACCCGCAGGCCGTCACCGGCATCCGCGTCGAGGACAACTACAAGATCCTCACGCTCGACGACGGGAGCGAGCTCCGCTCGCGGGCGATCGTGCTCGCGACCGGCGTCGAGGCGAGGACCCTCGGCATCCCCGGTGAGGAGCGGCTGAGCGGGGCATCCGTCTACTACGGCGCGGCCGCGAGCGAGGCGGTGAGCTACACCGGATCCCGCGTGGTCGTCGTGGGCGGGGCGAACTCGGCCGGTCAGGGCGCGATGTTCCTGTCGCGGTACGCCGCCGAGGTCACGATCCTGGTGCGCGGCGAGTCGCTCGCCCGCAGCATGTCGAAGTACCTCATCGACCAGATCGAGGCGACCCGCAACATCACAGTGCGCCCGCACGCGCAGGTCGTCGCGCTCGACGGCGAGACGCGGCTCGAGTCGATGACCGTGCGCGACACGGTCACGGGTGCCGAGGAGACGCTCCCGGCCGACGCGATGTTCGTCTTCATCGGCGCGGTTCCCGGCACCGACCTCGTCCGCGACCTCGTCCAGCTCGACGACCACGGGTTCGTCGTCACCGGCCAGGACCTGGTGCACGACGGCCGGCGTCCGCGCGGATGGACCCTGAAGCGCGACCCGTTCATCCTCGAGACGAGCGTGCCCGGCATCTTCGCGGCCGGGGACGTGCGGGCGGGCGTCATGCGGCGCGTGGCGTCGGCGGTGGGACAGGGCTCGGTCGCGCTCAGCGTCGTGCACAAGTACCTCGAGACGGTGTGACCGCGTGGCGACCGACGGGCTCACCGAGGCGGCCGACGCGCTCTACGCGCTCGTCCCCGAGGAGTTCACGGCGGCGCGGAACGCGCGCGCGGCCGACGCGAAGCCCGCCGACCCCGCGCTGGCGAAGCGCATCGCGGCGCTGCAACGTCCCTCGCCCGCGGCGTGGATCGTGAACCGGCTCGCGCGCGACCAGGCCGACCGCTTGGGCGACCTCGTGGGCCTCGGCGGGGAGCTCGCCGACGCCCAGGCCTCGGGCGACGGCCGGGCGATGACGGCGCTCGCCGCTGAGCGGCGCGAGGTCGTCGGCGACCTGGTGCGGGCGGCGGTCGCGCTCGCCGACGCCGCGGACCGCACGCCGTCGCGCGCGGTGCTCGACGCGGTCGAGCAGACGCTGGTCGCGGCGACCGTCTCGGACGAGGCCGGTGCGGCCGTGCGCACGGGGCGGCTCGTGCGCGCGCTGCAGGCCGTGGGGTTCGACGTCGAGGTCGACGGCGCCGTCGCGGGTGAGGCGTCGGCGCCGCCGCCGGCGCGATCGAGACGTCCAGCGGATGGCGCGGCCGGGGCCGCCGGGGGCGCCGGGGCCGCCGCTAAGGACGCTGCGGCCGAGGACGCCGCCGCCGACGAGAAGACGCGCGACGAGCGCCGCGCCGCGCGCGAACGCGCGGAGGCCGCCGCCCGGGAGGCTCGCGAGCACGCGGAGACGGCGGGGCGCACGCTGGCCGAGGCCGAGGAACGGCTCGATGCCGCTGCGCGCCGCCTGGACGAACTGCGCGCGGAGCGCGACGAGCTCGAACGCCGCCTCGACGAGGTGCGCGACGAACTCGCCGAGGCCGACCGGGAGGCGAGGACGGCGCGGCGCGACCGCGAATCGGCCGCCGACGCGAGCGACCGCGCCGACGTCGACGCCGAGGACGCGGAGGCCGAGCTCGAGCGGCTGGACTGAGCTCCGGCGAGCCGACCGGGACCTTCGGCCCCGCCCGCCGCGGGGCGCACCCGGGAGACTGCACGGAGGCAGGGTGGGGGAACGATGACGACGACGCAGGAACCCGAGCAGGAGCTCCCGGCACCGACCCCGCGGCAGCTCGCGCTGCTCTCGGTGCCGGCACTCGTCATCGGGATCATCGCCGCGCTCATGCTCTGGGCGCTCGAGGCGATCGCGGGCGTGATCGAGGACTACGTGTGGACCACGCTGCCCGACTCGCTGGGCGTCGATCCGAGCGGATGGTGGATCGTCGCGGTGCTCACGACGACGGGGCTGCTCGTGGGACTGGGCCTGCAGTTCCTGCCGGGACACGGCGGCTCCGACTCGGCGACGACCGAGCTCTTCGAGCCGCCCGTCAAGCTGCGGACGCTGCCGAGCATCGCGGTCGTGACCGTGCTCGGCCTGGCGGGCGGGGTCAGCCTCGGCCCGGAGAATCCGATCATCGCGATCAACGTCTCGCTCGCGGTCGCACTGCTCGCCCGCTTCATGACCATGGTGCCGCCGCGGCTGGCCATGCTCATGGCGGCGGCGGGCACGATCGGGGCGTTGTTCGGCACGCCCGTCGGTGCCGCGCTGCTCTTCACGGGCGCGCTCGCGGCGGTGCGCGGCGGCGGCGCACTGTGGGACAAGCTTTTCCTGCCGCTCGCGTCGGCGGCCGCCGGTTCCGCCACCATGCACGCGCTCGGCGTGCCGCCGCTCGCGTTCACCGTGCCGAAGAGCGACGTCGACCCGCTCGACGTGCTCGTCGGCGTGGCGGTGGCGTGCGCCGCGGTGCTCATCGGGCTGCTCGCGGTCTTCGCGCTGCCGCTCGTGCACCGCGCGTTCCACGCGCTGCGCAGCCCGATCCTGATCGCGACGCTCGGCGGGTTCGTGCTCGGCCTGCTCGGCCTGCTCGGCGGCCCGATCACGCTGTTCAAGGGGCTCGACCAGATCGGGGAGCTGCTCTCCGATCCCGACGCGTACTCGGCCGGTGACCTCGCGCTCATCGTCATCGTGAAGCTCGGCGCCCTCACGGTGGCCGCGAGTGCCGCCTTCCGCGGCGGGCGCGTGTTCCCCGCGACGTTCATCGGCGTTGCGATCGGCATGCTCGGCCACGCGCTCATCCCGTCGCTTCCGCTCGGCCTCGCGATCGCGTGCGGGCTCATCGGCATGCTGCTCGTCGCGACGCGCGACGGCTGGCTGTCGTTGTTCATGGCCGCCGCCGTCTCGGACGACATCGGGCTGCTGCCGTGGCTGTGCGTGATCATCCTGCCGGCGTGGCTGCTCGTGACGCGGGCGCCCGAGCTGCGGGTCGTGGTCAGCCATCCGAGCGCGACGTCCGCTCCCGCCACCAACGAGGCAGGTCGGCGAGCGAATCGAGCACCGCATCGGGAGTGACGCCCGCGTCGAGGTCGGATGGCGCGAACTTCCCGGTCCGCACCAGCACCCCGGCGAGGCCGGCGCGCTGGGCGCCCTCGACGTCGGTGCGCAGGTCGTCGCCGACCATCACGACCTCGCCGGGCTCGAGGCCGAGCTCGGTGGTCGCGGTGCGGTAGAAGGCCGGATCGGGCTTGCCGAGTACGATCGCCGTGCGCCCGGTCGCGTACTCGAGCGCACGGACGAACGGCCCCGCGTCGAGGCGGAGCCCGTCCTCGGCGCGCCAGTACCGGGTGGTGCCGAGTGCCAGCAGGGGCACGGCCGCGTCGGCCATGAGCAGGCGGAACGCTCGGTTGAGCGTCCGGAAGTCCCATCCGTCGCCGAGGTCGCCGATGATCACCGCGTCGGCGTCCGGCCCATCGCCGTGCTCGGACGGCGCGAACCCCGCGAACTCCGTCGCGGTCGCCTCGGGCACGAAGAGGGCGGGGCGCGCCATCCGCTCGGCCCGCAGCCACGCCGCGGCCACGACCGCCGGCGTGAGGATGTCGTCGGGCGCCGCGTCGATGCCGAACCGCCGCAGCTTCTCGACGATCGCGCTGCGCGGACGCGAGCTGGTGTTCGTGACGTAGCGGTACGGCACGCCCTCGCGCGCGAACCACGCCACCGCCTCGGCAGCGCCCGGCACGACCACGTCGCCGACGTAGAGCACGCCGTCGAGGTCGAGCAGGAGTCCCGGCATGCCACCATCATGCGCTGCCGGGCGTCGACTCGCGCGCGTGGCGCGGTGCCATCCCCCCAGTTCGGGCTCCGCACGCGGGGCCGGCGGGTTTCGGGGTGACAATTGGGGGAACTCGTGGATGACAGGGGACGACGCTGAGCAGCACCGAGATCACGCGGGAACGATCTGAGCCCGATCGTTCGGCCGAGCACGCCCGTGCGCGCCGACGCCGCCCCGATCCCGAGCGCAAGCCGTCGTTCCGGCCCGACATCCAAGGGCTGCGGGCCTTCGCGGTGCTCGTCGTCGTGCTCGACCACCTGTTCGGCTGGCCCGCCGGCGGGTTCGTCGGCGTCGACGTGTTCTTCGTCGTCTCGGGCTTCCTGATCACCGGGCTGCTGCTTCGCGAGTACGAGCGCACCGGGAGCATCTCGTTCACCGGGTTCTACCGGCGACGCGTCAAGCGCATCATGCCGGCGGCCGTGCTGGTGCTCGCCGTCACCGTGGTGGCCGCCTGGTTCCTGTTCGCGCAGGCCCGCTTCGCCTCGACCGTCGTCGACGCGATCTGGTCGCTGCTCTTCGCCGCGAACTGGCGGTTCGCCTCGACGGGCAGCGATTACTTCGAGTCATCCGGGCCGGTCTCGCCGCTGCAGCACTACTGGTCGCTCGGCGTGGAGGAGCAGTTCTACTTCGTGTGGCCGTGGCTGATGCTGCTGGCCTTCGTGATCTTCCTGCGCGGCCGTCGGGCGGGGTCGGCCGACGGCGCGCGGCTGGTCGCGGGCGTCGCGATCGCGGTGCTGTCCATCGCGTCGTTCGCGTGGGCGCTGTGGCAGACCGCAGACAACCCGACGGTCGCGTACTACGCGACCCTCACGCGCGGGTGGGAGCTCGGCATCGGCGCGGGCCTCGCGGTGCTCCTCCCGCTGCTGACCCGGCTGCCCGCGGCGCTGCGTCCCGTGATCGCCTGGCTCGGCCTGGTCGTGATGACGGCGTCGCTGTTCCTCATCTCACCCGAGTCGCCGTTCCCCGGGCCCGCCGCCATGATGCCGGTGCTCGGCACCGCGCTCGTGATCGCCGCCGGATCGGGTGCCGCCGAGCATCGGGGGCTCGCGGTGCTCACGAATCCCGTGAGCCGGTACGTCGGCGACATCTCCTACTCGATGTACCTCTGGCACTGGCCCATCATCATCTTCGGCGGCATGCTGCTCGGCGATCTCGGATTCCTCGACGACGCCATCCTGATCGTCGCGATCGTGCTCGCGTCGGTGTACAGCTACCACCTCGTCGAGGACCCGATCCGGCGTTCCGACTGGCTCGAGAGCAGGGCGACGCGCGCGAAGCGCGCCGAACGCGCCCGCCCGCGCCGGGCGCCCGCCCGGCGGGCGTGGGGCTGGGTCAGCCTGGTCGCCGTGGTGGCGGCCTTCGTCGCCGTGTTCCAACTGACCCCGCAGATGACGCACGGCGCCGACGCGACCCCCGCGAAGCCCGTGCCGGACTCCGACGCCGGTACCGTCGTCGACGTGCCGGCGAGCGAGGTCGGCCCCGAGACCGCCGCCCTCGAGGCCGAGATCGCCGAGGCCCTGGCGGCCGAAGAGTGGCCGGAGCTGGAGCCGACCATCGAGGACGCCATCGCCACGGGCGACACGTCGGAGGAGATCCTCCCGTGCGGCCTCATCGAGCCGTATGACGAGGAGGCGTGCACCTTCGGCGATCCCGAGGGCGACCGCACCGCCGTGCTCGTCGGCGACTCCACCTCGATGACCTACGTCGAGGCGCTCAGCACCGCCATGGGCAGCGACGGCTGGCAGGTCAGGAGCTACGGAACCTTCGGCTGCTCCTTCATGGAGCCCCTCATCGACAACGACGACCCGAACGTGGTCGAGAACTGCGAAGCCCGCAAGGATGCCGCGGTCGACGCGATCAACGAACTGCAGCCCGACCTCGTCTTCATCACGAACACCTACGACCCGCGGACGCCCGTCGGCGAGGAGGAGCCGCTCACCCCCGACGGATGGAAGACGGCGATGACCGACATCGTCGCCCGCTTCCAGGACTCCGTCGGCCGGATCGTGTTCCTCGCGCCGCCGCCGAACGACGTGCACATCGCCATCTGCTACTCCCAGGTCGCGGTCCCCGCGGACTGCATCAGCCGGGTCACCGACCAGTGGGCCACCTACGCGCAGGCCGACGCCGAGGTGGCCGGCGAACTCGGCGCCGCCTACGTCAGCTCCGAGCGCTGGTTCTGCGTCGACGGGCTCTGCCCCAGCTTCGCGGGCGGCGTGCCCACGAAGAGCGACCACGTGCACATGCTTCCCGCCTACGCCGTCAAGATCGCCCCGGCGATCTGGGAGGAGCTCACCCGCCAAGGGCTGCTGTAGCCGCCCGTCGCCGCGGGCATGTGGATAAGTTCGCGGGCCGATCGCGCCGGTTCTCCATGATGGAGCGCATGACCGATCCCGTGCGCAGCATCGCCGAGCGGGTGCGGGGTCGGGTGCTCCGCGAGGGCGTCGACCTCGCCCGCGACGAGGCGCTCGCCGCACGGTACGCGCACGAGGAGGTGCGCCGCTACTCCGAGCGGGCGCTCGCCGGCGCGCACGCGCCACTTGGCGACGAGCCGGGCACGGCGCGAGAGGTCGTGGCATCTATCACCGGGTACGGCCCGTTGCAGCCGTTCTTCGACGACCCGACGGTGGAGGAGATCTGGATCAACTCGCCGACGCGCGTCTTCGTGGCCCGCGCCGGCGTGTCCGAACTGACGACGCTGGTGCTCTCCGATCGCGAGGTGCGCGACCTGGTCGAGCGGATGCTGCAGCACTCGGGCCGTCGGGTCGACCTGTCAAAACCAAGGATTTGACATATTTTTGATCAGGGATTCTGTCCATCTTCGGCTCTTGAGTTCGAGGGGGACGGACTCAGTTCGTCGGGGACCTTGTTCTCGTCCTGCAGGCGTTGGATCCCCGGCAGAACCTGAGTCTCGAATCTGTCGAGCAGTTCAGTCAGCTGATCAGTACGAACCTGCGATGGATCCTCGACCCAATCCTCGATCCATCCGGCAACGACACCTAGGGTCCAGCCGCATGCTTCTGGACGCACTTCAGGACCGTAGGATTTCGCCGCTGCTTCCTCTAGCCGTTCGATCGCCTCGGACAGTTGCTCGTAGGCGGGAAGACCGCTTGCCTTAAGTCTCACGAGAAGAGCGGCTTGCTTTCGCATTGTCGTCAGCGCGGACGCGTCATCGACCTCTAACGGGCTGTACCGCTCGTAAGCCCACTCCAGAACTGCTTCGCCTATCGTTCGACGGTCCGCGCTCGCCGCCGCATTGGCCTCTCGCTCCGCGAGACTGGCGCTGAGCTCATGCGTACGCCGCGATACGCGGAGGGATGCGAGGCCGACGATGATCGTCGCGACACCGAGAACAAGGGGCACCACCACCGTTCCCAGGACTTCCAATGGGCTGGGCGGTGCATTCAGCACCTCCACGATCTGGTCGAGCCGACAACTAATGCTGCGGTCGCTGCACTCACCCATTGGCGCACTCTATCGCCGGTCGCGTTGGCTAACCCCGAAGCGCCACCGTGAGCGCGTCCACGTTGGGGACATGCTGCCAGGGGCGCTCGTTCGGCTCGTCCAGCCCAGCAGCGAGCCAGCCGACGAGCCCGACGAGCTCCGTGGCGGTCAGGGACCGGCGGCGCACGTCGAAGTGGAGCATGATGCTGCGCTCCATCGTCGTCGGACCGATCGCGCCGATCTCCTCGTGCGCTCTCTCGCAGGTCGGGCAGAGGTAGCCCGCGAGGAGTTCCGGCGACGGTCGTCCACCAATGGCGGTCGGGCTGACAGTGGCTGGAGTCCACAGGCCGGCGGCCTGCGACGGCAGGACCGAGATGGTCTCGACGCCGCAGAGCATGCACCCGCCGCCGATCGGCGACGAGTACGGCAGCGGGCGCTCTACGCGGGCGTTGAGCAGCCCTGCGAATGCCGCGCGGAGGTCATGCCACTGCCAATCGATGACGTGGCCCCACGGCTGCGACGCCGCCTCGGCATCGCGCGCTTCCTTGGCCCGCACCGGGGAGTATCGGGCTGCCCATCGGGTGGCGACGCCGACCGCGGTCATGTGCTCCACGAGGAGCCGCAGACTCGCGTCGGTGTGGATGGGGAGGTCGCGCTTCAGCGCGTCGAGCGCGTTCAGCGCGGCCTCCACGCGGTGCATGCCCACGCTGCGGCTGCCCATCTGCGCCTGCACCCGCGGGTGCGCGTCGAGCAGGCTGGCGGCGCGGTCGTGCACCTCGCGGCAGTGTGCGCACCTCGTCATGGTGACGGTCTGAGGGGCGCGGGGCCTCGGGTCGTCTAGCGCCGCCGAGTGCCATCCGTCGAATTCGACCGATTCGGCGTGCGGCGGCGCCACTGCCTGCCCGCACGCGAGGCAGGCGAGGTCGTCGGCCCCGATGGACACGGTAGTCGTTATCGTCATGCTCGCGGTGGTGGTCATGGCTCCTCGCTCAGAATCGCTGGGTGCGGCCGCGGTGGCGACGTGCACGGTTCTCGGTGTTCAGTTCGGGCACTGCGCGCATGAGCCGCTTCACTGCCTGGTACTCCTCGCGCGAGAGGATCACCGAGCCCTCAGGGATCGTCGGCGCGGGGGGCGGCGGGGGAGGAGGCGGCGGCTCGGGCTTCCGCCTCGGCTTGAGGTTCAGCTTCGGCACAGGCTTCGGAGCCGGAGGCTCCGGCGGGGGCGGCGGAGCCCAGCGGTTCTCCACCGCGCGACGAGCGGCTGCCGCACGCTCTCGAGCGTCCTGCGCGATCTCCCACGGGCTCGGCTCGTACCTCATCGCTGTGCCGCCTCGTGAATCAGCGCAGTGATGCGCGCTCGCTCCGCCGATCGCTTGGCGGCCCGACGGGCGAGCCACTGCCGCCGGACAGCACGGGCGCGACGAGCGGCCGCGACCCGCTGCCGGTCGGCACGGGTGGTCACCTCGTGCTCGATCCGGGCGAGGCAGACCCAGCCCCACTCGTGCGCGACGTCCGGCGGCCTGCACGGCACGCCGACTTGGGCCTGCCAGTGCCGCAAGTCGGGGCAGCGCACCTGCAGCGCGAGGTCAAGCGCTCGGCGCTGCGCGGCGCGGGCTTCAAGCGCAGGACTCGGCGGCGGCGGGCTCTGGACAGGTCCCCCGCGCGCCTGCGCAGCCGTAGACAGGCGCGCGGCGTCGAGTAGTACGGCTGTACCACGGAGATCCTGAACGGCCCTGCGAGGCGCTGAGCGGGACAGGTCGGCGGACGGTTCGACAGCGGGCATAGCGGCGGTCCAATCTCTCGGCCCGGCCCTACTGCCAGCAGCGACGCCCGGAGGCGTATATTAAGAAGCGTACTACGGATGCACCTTGAAGATGTAGTGCCGCTACAAGGAGACGTCGCCCGATGAAGCTCAACCAGCACCACCCCGCCCAGTCCCTCACGGCCAGCCGATCGCTGACAGCATCATGCGCGCCCAGTACTGCGCGCAGCCTCACGGCTTCCGCCCTGCCCGCGTGGCTCTCGCCTCAGGCTCTCGCCACGCGCTCGCTGCGAGCCGTCGACTCGATCAGCGACCCTGAGGAGAGGGCGCAGGCGTTCAAGCGTCACATGGCCCGCTTCGCCTGACTCGACGGACTACGGACGGCCCCGAGCTGACAGGTTACGGGTTACGGGGTACCTAGGGGTGACGGCTTACGCCGTCACCACTCCCTAGGAACCCGCTAACCCGTTATCCGTTCAGCGGGAGGGAATCCGTCGTCTGCATGTCCGCCGTAGCGTTAGGGTTCCGGCGGTACTCCGTTCCCCGCGCTCGGCCGCTGCTCCACCGTCTCGACTCAACCTGCCCGCGAGCCAGCAGGGATTCCAGAACGGCCTTCTCCGCGTTGTATGCCGGGCCGTCCTGCCGCGGCACGGCGACCTTGGTAAGAACCCAACTTCCATCCTCAGGAAGCCGTTGCCACACGCGACGCTCGGCCGCGAGGTCGCCACGGTCAAGAGCGGGCCGGTCCTCCCGCCGCCTGTCCGCCGCGTTGTGCGAGAGCACAGGCAGGCCCTGATCGTTCAGCACCACCGGATGCCCGAGCACGAAGGGGTCGTCCTGCCTCGGCACCGCCGTGAAGAACGACCGCTTGGAGGTCGGCAGAATCGGGTAGTCAGGCGATGCGCCGATCCAGAGTCCCTCCAGTTCAGCGGACGACTCCACGCCCTGCATGGGCATGTTCGAGTGCACGCCGGCCGGCGAGTGCATCCCGCCGAACACCCCGTTGGGGATGCCGCATCCACTCAGCAGTTCGAGGAACCCACTCAGCAGTTCTCCCGTTCGCTCGGTCTGGGAGCCGAGCACGCTCGTCACCCCGTCCAGGATCACGGTCAACGGCGAGTCTCGGCCCAGCCAGTGCGTCAGCCGGTGTTCCCAGAATCCGACGCGCTCGGGCTTCGAGAAGTCGGCCGACCGCGCGCCGCCCGTCCGCTTCAGGAAGTCCACGAAGAGCACGCCCGCGTCCGCGCCGTTCGGGCCGACGTAGCACGGCACCCCGTCCAGCAGCATGAAGGTGAGTCCGTGCAGCTCCAGGTACCGGTGCCAGGTGGCAGGCCTGCCCTCGGCGACGATGAGCCACGTGTCGCGCGAGCGCTCCGCATCGGTCATCTCTGCCGGATCGAAATGCTCCAGGAGTCGCTTCTCCGGGACGATCAACGACGCGGCGAGGCCCTGCAGCACCGTCGACTTGCCCCAGCCCTTCGGGGCGACGAACCCCGGGACCTGCTCGTGGTTCAGCAGTCCGGGGATCAGCTCTCGAGGAGGCGGATCCAGCGACGCGTCGTATAGCGCGGGCTGAGCGTTGTGCCGGTGGGTGATCTGTCCGCGTAGCCGTTCGGCCTCGCGAGGGTCGAGCACGCGTCCGTCGACTGAGAGCGGACTGGTGAGCAGCAGGCCAAGCGTGCGCTTGGTCTCCCGCTCGTCCATCCCCTGGCCGACGAACGGGCGATCCATCCACTCCTCGGGCTCGATCACGAACTCATTCGGCGTCCCCGGGGCAACGACGATCAGCCCGCGCGCGCGAGTTCTGGCGCCCTCGGTCGCGGCCGCACGCTGCCGCCGGATCGCTTCGGGACGGTCGCTCACCCAGTCAGGGATAGGCGGCAGCACAGCGCCCGAAGGCGACGCAGCAGGAAGCTGAGCGCCCCGGTATCCCTCGACCATCGCGCGAGCATCACTCGCGGGGTGGCAGTCGCATGTGCAACTCCACGGCTTTCGCTCATCGTGCGGGTGCCGACTCGGATCCCAGACGGCCCAATGCCTCCACACGTCGCCGTCGTCGTCGGGGAGAGGGCAGAGGGCGATGTGCACGCCCTCGCCGAGCTCTCGGTGCTCCGGGAAGTAGTCGAAGACGTCCGGGACTGAGGACGGTCTAGTCTTCACGGCGGACCTCCATCTCGTCCCACAGTTCCGGCTCGATGTGCAGGACGGCGAGCCCGGCGACGATCTGCTCCGGCGTCATCGTCTTGTAATACGCCCCGTCCTGAAGTTCGCGCAGGCGCTTGTGCCGGTATCGGTTCGCCTCCGCCCGGCAGGGATTGCCACAGAACAGTTTCTTGCCGCCCTTGTTGGCATGGAACGGTCCGCCGCAGTTCCGGCACTTGTATCGCCGTGCCGTGCGCCACTCGTCTTGGCCGACCATCAGCGTGCCTTCCCGCTCGTGAGGCTGAGCAGCGCCGCCACGCGCGCCGCCTGGGCGTCCGTGAGCCGAGGCAGCGCATGCGCCGCCTCTGCAGGCGTCGGCCCGCTCACCGGTCGCCGCCTTCGGTCGGACCGACAACCTCGGCGCGAACGGGCAGCGTGATGAGCTTCACTCCGCGGCGCTTCCGCGGGTCGCGCATCTTCGGGTAGTGGATCTTGAACGCGGCTTCGATCTCGTCGAGGTCGACGAGCACGACGCGAGGCTTCGACGCATCGCGGTAGCCGTGGATGAAGCCGCGGCTCATCCAGTTCTCGATGGTGAGCATCGTGCAGCCGAGCTGTTCGGCGGCGCGGTCCTTCGCCAGATAGCGAGCCATGATGGTGGGTCCAAGTCTCTTGGACCACACGCCCGCTGTTGGTCTGCTGACGGGCTGCTCGGCTTCGGGACCGCGCCTCTGTGGCGGTCGTACCCCCAGCCGAGCACTCTTCCGTCTCTCCGCCCGGCCGTCACACTGAATGTACGACCAGTCACCAGGAGGAGAGCCAGCGCTTGCTTCGCGTGGTGGCGAGGCGGCACAGCGTGCCTGCCTCGCTATTTCGATTTTAGCGGATTCTGGAGTTTCGGACTAGCGCCAAAACCCCCGATCTACGGGCATATGCGCCATCCTTACCGGTTTGAAATCGTCCTTCGGCACGAGGTTCCACGGATGCCCCACATGCCCGTAGATCGCGGATTTTCGCGCCGCGGATGACGTCGATCGCAGGGTCGTCGACTTCTCTGCGACTAGGCCCGCGCGCGAGCAGGCGGATGCTGTCGGCGGGACATGCCACTATTGCTCGCGTCGAGGGGGGAGCACGAGTGGCAGCCAAGCCGAGAGTTCATGAGATCGCCAGTGCGATGGGGGCGGACAGCAAGGTCGTGCTGAAACTCCTCAAGGAGATGGGCGAGTTCGTCAAGGGTCCATCGAGTTCGATCGAGCCGCCCGTAGCGCGTCGGCTCGTTGCAGCGCTCAAGACGCGCGGCTACGAGCGACAAGGAGATCCGGGGCTTGGGAAGCGCGCTGCCCCGTACGGACCTGCGAACACGTACGAGAGCGTCGGCACAGGTCTCAAGCGCTCCGATGCGCTCGCTCTCCTCGACCCGATAAGCGAGTTCCCTCGGTCACTGCCGCCTGTAACCCGCATGGTCGCGGACGCATGGGCGACAACCTCGCCCCGAGCCGCCACCCTGCTCCGCGCAAGTCTCGACGGTGGATTCTTCGCCTACATGCCCCCGCCGATGCCGTCGGTCTCGGACGTCAGCACGCTGGAGCTTCCGGCGCCGTCCGGCGTGATGGCAGTCTCCGAGTCACCCGCACACTGGAGGCTCGTGTTCTGGAACTCCCCGGACGACCGATCGGTGATGATGTGCAGGTCGAAACTGTGGATCCGCGACGGTCGGAACGGCGAGCCGACGCGGGCTGCGTCCGGTCCCGTCGACTTCGAGCGCCTGGCTATGACCGAAGGCATCGTTGCAGATCGTCACGGGTCCGAATCGGGTCTCGCTGTCGACATCCGGTATCCGTGCGCATTGCGGCAGATGGCCCGCGAGCGCGGCGAGGCCCGAGACTCCGGCGTCAAAGGGCCCTCGTCGCATTCTCGGGCGGTCGCGCCGAGGCAGCGCGAGGACGGGAGCGTGTCCATGGTCTACCTGGGCGGTAGCGGCACCCGGGACGGCGCATCAGAGGGCCGCGAGTCCGCGTCGCGTTCGTCACGCTGGACGGTTCGTGGTCACTGGCGGAATCAGTGGTACCCCTCGGAGAAGGACCATCACAGGCTCTGGATCGCCGAGCACGAGGCGGGAAGCGTCGACGGGGAGCACCTGACCCGTGACGTTGTGTATGTTGCCCAAAGGCACGCGAACGGATAGTCGAACAGCCACTTCCATCCCTGTGCTCTGCTCCGGATCACCGACCGGATTGGCCTCTGGAAGACCCCCATTGTGGGGGCGCCCCCGGCGCTCAGGCGTACCACAGGCGTATGCCATACTGTGGACCATGCCACCGACCTTCCGCGACATTCTCGGCGACCGGGACCTCCCGGACGGCATCGCCGACCTGTTCGAGGAACTCGAACGGTTTGGGTGGCTTGCCCGCGGACGCCGAGGAACCTTCGGCGTCGCATGCTGGCCCGAAAACGGCCGGAGACGACAGATCGTAGTCGACACGCGCTATCCGCTCAACGAGCACAAGCTCGATGAGTATCGGGAGCACACTGGTCTAGCGTTGGATATCAAGGAGAGCGAAGGAGGGAAGTGATGAACACACAAGGCATCAGGCTCGATGCAAAGTTCCACGAGCCGCGATCATTCACAGACGAATGGGTTGATCGGTTCTACACGTCCCTTGAGGGCAACATGGCCATCGTGAATGCGGATGTGTTCCTTCGGGAAGACTCCAACTCGATCGGAGTCCTGTTCGGTATTTCATGCTCGGAGGGACTGGATAGCGAAGAGCTTGTGCTCGGAATTGCAGAAGATGCATTCTCGAAGGCAATCGACGACGCAGACGGTCACTCCGCGGAACATCACGCCATAGACGTGGAGTCGAGCAAAGTAGAGGCTTTCGCCTAGAACGAACGCCCTTGCCGTGACGCCCCCTCTCGTGTCCGAGAGGGGGCGTCACGAGCTTGCAGGGGTCTGCATGCCGGTCCTCGCTCATGCTCATTTGATCCACCAGCGCGAGGTGCACGTTTCTGACCTCCTGCCCCGCGCGTTGAGCAGGTCATCGCGACCCCCGCAAGCAGACTTGCGTTGTGGACGAAACGGTGCTCGGGATCATCAGCGCGATCGTTGCAGTGCTAGGTGTTGCGTCGTCCACATGGTTGGCAGTAGCGGCACGCAGCGGCGCGCGCCACCGCCTCGAGAACCTGAAGCTCGCTGGCGAAACGCTAGAGCAGTTGCGAGTCAGGTCGGCCCGGCCGGTGATCCTGCGCTACATCGCCCGCGAGGAAGCGCGATTGGAGCACCTAATACATCCAGATACCCTTGCGCTGCGCAGACAGCTCACGATCGGATCCGTGCTGACCCTCGCTGGTGTTGCACTGTTCGCTGCATCCTGGATCGCTGCCGGTCGGGTGACGAGTGAGCCGCCGCTGGCGTCGATCGAGGTGATATATGGACTGTTGCTCGCGTCGGTGGTTGCCCTAGCGGCCGGCGGAGGCGTGGCGGGTTGGGGCCTGGGAAATATGTTGAAGGTTGGGAGAAGGCGACGCGACACGCGGCGTCAGCTCGAGGACGCATTCTTCGATGACCACCGGTTCCGCAAATCTCCGATCTAGAGACGCGAGCTGAGTTCCATCACGCGGCGTTAGCGGGCGTCAGCCGAAGCCGCTCAGATGTCCACGCGCCGCCCCGTCGCGCGGACGGCAGTACATCGACGCGCAGCACGGTCGCGAGCACGGCCCTCTGCACGTCGATTGGAGCATCGAGAAAGGCCTGCCCCGGGTCGGCCGCCCGGATGATCGGTGATGCCGACGAGCTTCTGAGCGCTTTCGCCAATCGCGCGTCCACATCGACGAGCTCGGCGGCCACCGCCGCGGTCGCCTTCTGCAATTGTGCGCCGGTGATCCGCCCGAGCGCGTAGTCGGTCTCGAATGCGTCGAGCCGTGCTGCGAGCACAGTCCGGCGCTCGCGTTCGGCCGCGAGGTGGTCGTCTCCGGGGTGCATCGCGGTGACGACGCGCGGGTCCCGCACCATCTCGGCGACGACGCCGCGCACGTACTCGTCCGTGTACTCCGCCGTGACCGTCATGTGGGCGGCCTCGGTGCAGCGGTACAGGTGCTTCGGCGTGCGCGATGCGCTTCGAGCGGTGCCGCCGTAAGGTGCGGGCCGCATCGTGCCGCCGCACTTCGAGCAGCGGTAGATGCCCGAGCCCAGCCACCGCGTCTCGTTGCCGTTCTGGCGGCGGCGCGAGGGGTCGGTCAGCAGCGTGTAGAGCGCGCGCCATTCGTCCACCGGCACGACGGCGGGCCACGTAGCGCGGCCGACTTCTTCCAGCGTCCGACCTGGGATGCCACGGGACAGGAGTCCCGCGTTCCGTGGGCGCACGAGCACGTCCCGCAGCCGGGCGTAGGTCCACGGCTTCCCGGTCGAGGTCTTCAAACCGCGCTCGTTCAGGTCCCTCGCGATTCCGGCGAGCGATCGCCCCGCGATGGCGGCGCGAGTCGCTTCGCGCAGCACTGCAGCCTCGCGCTCGCGGATCGTCACGCCATCAGCCTCGTAGCCATACGGCCGCATCCCTCCGCGATACCTCCCGTCCGCAGCCATCTGCGCCTTTGCACGCTTCATCCGCTCACGCGCGTGGTCCACCTCGTGTTGCGCCGCCGCTCCGAGCATGCGTGCGACCATTCGACCCGAGGCGGTTGTCAGGTCGACTGTGCCTGCGGTCACGGTCTGCACTTGCAGATTGTGTGCCTCGGCGATCGTCACGAACTCTTCGAGCTCCGTCGCTCGACGGTGCAGCCGGTCAGGGTGCCATGCCACCACGGCGCGGATATCACCCGCCCGCACGGCGTCGAGCATCGCACGGTACTGGGGGCGTGAAGCACCCGAGTAGGCGCTGATGTCGTTGTCGACGTATACACCTATGACCTCCCAGCCCAGACGCTCTGCGAGCGCTCGAGCATCCGCCTCCTGGCGTTCGACACCGAGTCCAGCGCCCTCCCGATCACGCGAAATCCGCGCGTAGATCGCAGCGGGCAGGGGAGTAGCCTCGGCTGTTCGCTTCATATGTCAATTATATGGTTTTGACCTGTCGTCGCCGTTCGTCGACGCCTCCCTGCCCGACGGGTCGCGGCTGCACGTCGCGATCCCCGACGTCACGCGCGCGCATTGGTCGGTCAACGTGCGGAAGTTCCAGCAGCGCATCCGCTCGCTCCAGAAGCTCGTCGAGCTCGACTCGCTCACCAGGCAGGCCGCGGAGTATCTGCGCATGAGCGTGCTCGCCGGCGCGAACATCCTCGTCTCGGGCGCCACGCACACCGGTAAGACGACGATGCTCAACGCGCTCATGTCGAGCGCGCGCACCTCCGACCGGGTCGTGACGGTCGAGGAGACGTTCGAGCTCGACCTCGACGTCCGCGACCTCGTGTCGATGCAGTGCCGGCAACCGAACCTCGAGGGGTCGGGCGAGATCACGCTGCGCCGCCTCATCAAGGAGGCCCTCCGGATGCGGCCCGACCGGCTCATCGTCGGCGAAGTGCGCGCGGCCGAGAGCCTCGACCTGCTCATCGCGTTGAACTCGGGACTCCCGGGCATGTGCACCATCCACGCGAACTCGGCGCGCGACGCGCTCGCGAAGCTCTGCACGCTGCCCCTGCTCGCCGGCCGCAACATCGACGCGGCCTTCGTGGTGCCGACGGTCGCGAGCTGTATCGACCTCGTCGTACACCTGACCATCGACCGGCAGGGCCGTCGCCGCGTCGCCGAGATCGCCGCGCCCACCGGCGAGACCGTCGGGGCCGCGGTCGCGGCCGACCCGATCTTCCGGCTCGACCGCGGCGAACTCGTCGCCACCGGCACCCACCCCGTCCGGCAGGAGAAGTTCCTCGCGGCAGGCCTCGACCCCGCGATCGTACTGGGGGCGGCCGCATGAGCGTGGTGCTCGGCGCGACACTCGGGGTCGGGCTGCTCCTCATCGCGTCGACGTGGCTCTGGCCGAGGCGAGCCGATGCCTCGCCACGGGCGACCAGGCGGTCCACCGTCGCCGACGAGCTCGCCCTCGCCGGCATCCCGGGCGTGCCCGTCGGCGCCGTGGTCGTGCTGGCCGCGGTGCTCGGCATCGTCGCGGCGGCGCTCGCGCAGGCGATCTTCGCCGTCTCGGTCCTCACGGCGGTCGCGGGGCTCCTCGGCGCGCTCCTCCCCGCCGCCACGATCAGGGCGCGTGCCAACCGCCGCCGCGCCGCGAATCGTGCGATCTGGCCCGACGTGGTCGATCACCTCGTGGCGTCGGTCCGGGCCGGCATGTCGCTGCCCGACAGCATCGGCGCACTGGCTGAACTCGGTCCCGCGGCCAGCCGGCCGGCGTTCGCGGGATTCGACGACGAGTTCCGGCGCACCGGCGACTTCGGATCGGCGGTCGACTCGCTCAAGGCGCGGCTGGCCGACCCCGTCTCCGATCGCATCCTCGAGACGCTCCGGATGGCGCGCGAAGTCGGAGGCACCGACGTCACCGCCGTGCTCCGCGGCTTGTCGACCTACCTCCGCGAGGATGCTGCGCTGCGTGCCGAGATCGTCGCCCGGCAGTCCTGGATCCGCAACGCCGCCCGTCTCGGCGTCGCCGCACCGTGGCTGCTGCTGCTCGTCCTCGCGAGCCGCCCGGAGACCCTCGAGGCGTACGACTCGGCCGCAGGCGCCGCGCTCATCCTCCTCGGCGTCGGCGTGACGATCGTCGCGTACCGCCTCATGCTCGGCCTCGGCCGGCTCCCCGAGGAGCGACGATGGTTCACCTGAGCGCGATTCCCGCGATCGCCGTCGCGCTCGGCGCCGTGCTGGGGCTGGGCATCTGGCTCGTGGCCGCCTCGACGCCGAGGCTCGGGCGTGCACGGCTCGTCGAACGCGTGGCCCCGTACATCACCGACTTCTCCGCGGAAGCGCGGGCGATGCGTTCCCGTCCCGACGCCGATCCGGGATCGGTCCTCGGCATCCTCGTCCAGCCCGCCCTCAGGCGTATCAGGACGCTCCTGAGCGCCGGTCTCGGTGGCAACGACACCATCGCGCGCCGGCTCAGGCAGGCGGGCGCGAGTGCCACGGTCGAGCGATTCCGCGGCGAGCAGCTCGCGTGGGCCGGACTCGCCTTCGGGCTCGGAGCCGGTCTCGCCCTCTTCGCGCCGTCCTTCGCCACGATGCCGTCGATCGTGCGAACCGCGCTCCCGTTCCTCGCCGCCGTCGCCGGAGCGGTGGCCAGAGACTGGGCGCTGCAGCGTGCGGCCAGGCGCCGCCTCGCACGGATCTCGTCGGAGCTGCCGACGATGCTCGAGTTCCTCACGCTCAGCCTCACCGCCGGCGAGGGCATGCTCGACGCGCTGCGCCGGGTCGCTCGCGCCGGATCGGGGGAGCTGCCCGCCGAGTTCGCGCGCGTCGTCGCGGCGGTGGGTGCGGGGGTTCCGCTTCCGACGGCGCTCACCGAACTCCGCGACGGCCTCGACCACCCCGCACTGACCCGCGCGCTCGACCAGGTGCTCGGCGCGCTCGATCGCGGCGCCCCGCTCGCCGGGGTACTCCGTTCGCAGGCCGGCGACGCCCGCGCGGAAGCCAAGCGCACCATCATCGAGCTCGCCGGGCGCAAGGAGATCGCGATGCTCGTCCCGTTGATCTTCCTCATCCTGCCCGTCACCATCGCGTTCGCGCTGTTCCCCGGATACCTCGTGCTGCAGTCCGGCTTCTGATGCGCATGCGACTTCCAACCCATCCCGAGAGGACTCCCCATGCCGCAGTGGATCGCCCGACGACTGACCGACGAGCGGGGCGATGTGCCCGGCTGGGTCCTGATCACGCTCATGACCGCGGGTCTCGTGATCGTCATCTGGGGACTCGCCGGTCCGGCACTCTCCGGCGTGTTCGACCAGGCGATCAGCCGGGTCACCGGCTTCTGAGGCGGCTCCGCGACGAGACCGGCTCGGCGGTCGCCGAGTTCTCGCTCGTGGGCGTGCTGCTCACCGCACTGCTCCTCGCGGTGGTGCAGCTCGCCCTCGCCCTGCACGTGCGCAACACCGTCCTCGACGCGGCCGCCGAGGGTGCCCGGTACGCGGCACTCGCCGGATCGTCCGCCGACGCCGGCGTGCAACGCACGCAGGCCCTCATCGACGCCGCCATCGCCGTCGACTACGCGGCGGATGTGCGCGCGTCGACCACCGCGGTCGGCGGCGTGCCCGCAATCGCGATCACCGTGCGCACGACGCTTCCCGTCGTGGGTCTGCTGGGTCCCGAACGCGCCATGGAGGTGACGGGGCATGCGGCGCTCGAGACCATCGAGTGACGCGCGTCGCCCGGACTTCGGCGATGAGGGCGGCTCGGCCTCGCTCGAGTTCCTCACCGTCGGCATGATCCTCATCGTGCCGCTCGTGTATCTCGTGCTCGCCGTCGCGTCGATCCAGGCGGCCGCGCTCGGCGTCGAGGGCGCCGCCAGGCAGGCCGCGCGCACCGCAGTGCTCCGGGCGGATGACGCGGGGCCGGCCGACGCCATCGAACGGACGGTGAGCGTGGTGCTGGCCGACTACGGCGTCGACGCGGGTGCGGCATCGGTCGGCGTCACCTGCTCCGCGGCCTGCGACGAGCCCGGGTCGAGGATCACGGTCACCGTGACCGCGGCCGTTGCACTGCCGCTCGTGCCGCAGGTGCTCGCGTCGAGCTCGATCGGCACGGTGCGGCTCGAATCGAGCGCCACGCATACGGTGTCACGGTTCGCGGGGGCGACATGACCCGCGCCGCGACCTCCGCTGCCGACGAGGAGGGCTCGACGCTGCTGCTGACGATCCTCTACGGCATGCTCGGGCTCGCGCTGGTGCTCGTGGTGGTGTCGGCGACCTCGCTCTACCTCGAGCGCAAGCGGCTCTTCACCCTCGCCGACGGTGCCGCGCTCGCGGCCGCGGAGTCGTGGCGACTCGACGACGTTCGGGTCGAGGGCGGCGAGCTCGTCTTCGACCTGGACGCCGCATCGGTCCGTGCGGCGGCGTCGGAGTACCTCGGCGAGGCGCCGCACTCCCTCCGCGGGCTCGATCTCGTGCGCGCCGATTCGACCGACGGTCGCAGTGCGACGGTCACCCTGCGATCGGTGTGGCATGCGCCGATCAGCTCGCCGTTCCTGCCCGTCACGGTGCCGATCGAGGTCACCGCCGACGCGCGCTCGGTGTTCCACTGAGCGCGCGTCGGCGTCCCCCGGTTCGATGTCCGGAACGCCGGAACCTGCCGCATTCCGCATGCGCGATAGCCTGACGGGCGGGGCGAGCGGGGGAGCGGGCGATGGCCGGGATCACGATGCCGAGGGCGGTGCACGAGGCCCTCGGCGAGACCCAGACGCCGGTCGAGCTCGGGCTCATCGGGGTGGTCGGCCTCGGCCTGGCGGGCGTGATCGCGGCCGTCGGATCGGAGACGCTCGCCGCGATCGAGTGGTGGCGCGCGGCCATCGCCATCCTGCTGCTCATCGACATCTGCTGCGGCTGCGTCGCCAACTTCACGTTCGGCACCGACCGGTACTACGCCGCGCGGCCTCGGAACCGCTGGGTGTTCATCGCGGTGCACTGGCACCTGATCGTGATGGCCCTCGCGATCGGCGCCGGCGGATGGTACGCGCTCGGCGTCACCGCGTTCACGCTGGCCGGTGCCTCGGCGGTGAACGTGCTCCATGGCTCGCGGCTGCAGCCTGCGGTGGGCGGCGCCCTGCTCGCCGTCGGCGTGACGGGTGTGGTGATCGCCGCCACGACCGAGGCGGTGCCGCTGCTGCTCGTCACCGCCAGCGGGCTCTTCGTGGTCAAGGTGCTCTACGGGTTCGCGGTGACGCACTTCCGGCCGCGCTCGGACGGCTGAAACGTGCTCGCCCGCGGGCGGGCTCAGATGGGCGTGCTGCTCAGCACGGTGGTGGCCGCGATCTTGAGCGTCCCGCCCTCGTCGACGAGGCGGTACGCCGTGACCTCGCGCACCACCCGGCCGTCGGTGAACGTGTAGGTCAGGGTCGCCTGCGCGTCGGTCGGTGACGTCGCCGAGACGTCCGCGACCTCGACCTGGGCCACGTCGCCCCAGAACGCCTGGTATGCGTCGAAACCGCCGACGTGGTTGACCTGGTAGTCCTCGGTCATCATCGGCCATGCGGCTTCGAGGCCCTGCGGCATCAGCGCGTAGTAGTCGGTGACCATCTGCACGGCCCGCTGCTCGCCGCTCTGGGGCGCCGGCGTCTCGACGGGAGGTGGTTCGGGGGAGGGTTCGGCCTCGGTGCCCTCGGCCGCGTCGTCGGCCGGAGCCTCCGACTCGTTCTCCGCGGTCGTCGACGAGTCGGATTGCGACTCGGTGGGCGCCGGCTCGGCCACTGGACCTGAGGGATCGTCGCCGGGGCGGAGGAAGCCGAGCAGCAGCACGCCGCCGATCACGAGCAGGCCGACCGCGACGAGCGCGCCGACCAGCGCGAGACGCCGGCTCGGGCGGCGCTCCGCCGGCGGCTGCGCCGGCGCCTCGGGTTCGCGAGCGGGCTGCGTCTCCGCCATCCACGGGAAGAGCGGTGCCGGCGTCATCCGCTCGGTCGCCCCGGCCGCGCCCGCTGCATCGAGCCGGCTCGTCGGTGGAGGGCCGGGCTCTGGTTCAGGCTCGGGCACGGGTTCCGGCTCGGGCTCCGGCTCGGGTTCGGGCACGGGTTCCGGCTCCGGCTCCGGCTCGGGTTCGGGCTCGGGCTCGGGCTCGGGCTCGAGCGCGGGTTCCGGCTCCGGCTCGGGCTCGGGCTCCCGCCGACGCTCCGCACCGGCTGCCGCGGCGCCGAGCACCAGCGTCGCCGTCCGGTCGTCCACGTCGGCCGGCAGCTCGGCCTCGAGGGCCGTCAGCTCACGGTCGACGCGAGCCATGTCGGGGCGTCGCTCCGGGTCGGAGTCGAGCATGTCGAGCACCAGCGGTTCGAGCGGCCCGGCGTGCACGGGCGGCCTGGGATCGCCGGTCGCGACCCGGTGCAGCAGTGCGATCGGGTTCCCGTCCGTGCCGAACGGGGGCTCGCCATCGACCATCGCGTACAGGGTGGCGCCCAGCGAGAACACGTCGGCGGCGAAGCTCGACGGCTCGCCGCGCGCGACCTCGGGCGCGAGGTACGCGGGCGTCCCGTACAGCGGGCCCGTCGATGCGATCGTGCCCTCGCCGAGGGCGTGCGAGATCCCGAAGTCGCTGATCATCGCCCAGCCGTCGTCGCGGATGAGGATGTTGCCGGGCTTCACGTCGCGGTGGACGATCCGGCGCCGGTGAGCGGCGGCGAGCGCGGAGGCCGCCTGGGCGCCCACGCGTGCGGCCTGCGCCGCGCTGAACCGGCCGTGTCGGGCCAGCAGCGCCGACAGCGGCGTCGAGTCGATGAGCTGCATCACCATGCACGGCTGGCCGCGGTGCTCGACGACGTCGAACACGGGAACGACATGCGGATGGTGCAGGCCCGCGCTGATGCGCGCCTCGCGCATGGCGCGCCGCGTCGCGGCCGCGCGTTCCTCGTCGCTCAGCTCGGGCCGCGGCCTCAGCATCTTGAGCGCGACGCGCCGATGCAGGCGTTCGTCCCACGCCTCCCAGACGACGCCCATCCCGCCCGCGCCGAGCTGCGTCACCAGCCGGTACCGGCCGGCGACGAGGGGGTCGGGCGTGTCGGGCGTGCTCATGCCGTGGGTCCTCCGGTCACCTTCGACGGTACCGAGGCCACGCGGGTCAGCTCACGGGCTTGCGGCGGTGGCCCGCCTGTGGAAGGGTCGTCGGCCGCGGCGCTCAGGTGTCGGCCGCGGGCGTCCAGCCCTCGTCGGCCTCGGTTTCATCGGGCGACGGATGGCGTGGCGCGCGCGGCACGTATCGCGGGATCCACCGCCACAGCATGGCCGCGCCGATCAGGCCGATCACGCCCATCGCGGCACTCGCGACCATGATCGACACGGCCGACGTGATCGCCGACACGGCCAGGGGTGCCGCGGCCGCGCCGGCGTCGGCGATCGTGCGATAGGCGCCGAGGAACGGCGCCGGGTTGGCCGCCGGGGCGAGGTCGGCGCCCACCGTGAGGATGACGCCGCTCGAGAGCCCGTTCGCGATGCCGAGCAGGATGGCCACGCCCGTGAACCACGCGACCGCGGCGGGCACGTCGTGCGTGAACGCGAGCACGAGGTGGCCGACCGCGAGGCCGACGAGTCCCGGGATGGCGCTCCACAGCCGGCCGTGCCGGTCCATGACGTGGCCGCTCACGTAGAAGAGCGCGAAGTCGATGGTGGCGGCGATGCCGATCACGAGCGCCGCGGCATCCGGCCGCATGCCGATCGAGACGGCCCAGAGCGGCAGGATCACGATGCGGCTGGCACGCAGCGCCGCCAGCACCCCCACGCCGGTGCCGATGCGGGCCAGCACCCCGCGATACGTCACGATCGCGTGCCGGACGCCGTGCGCGGCATCCGCTCGCCCCTCATCGCCGGTGCGGGCGACGGATGCCGCGCGCGCCCGCAGCGCGGCCCCGAACGCCTCCTCGGGGTCGGGCAGCACGAGCAGCACCACGACCACCGCCGCGCACGACGCGACGAGCGCCCAGAACACGGCCGCGGACGACCCCGTCCACGCGATGATCGCCGCCGCCGTGAACGGCCCGACGGCCCAGCCTGCACGGAACACGCCGGCGAGCGTCGACAGGGCGCGCGCCCGGTACCGAGGGGGCACGTAGCTGGCGAGGAAGGCATGCCGCGCGAGGCCGAACACCGCAGTCGCGAGGCCCAGCAGGAACACGCCGATGCCGAGCGCCAACGTGGTCGGCACGAGCAGGGCGAGCAGCGTGCCCGCCGACGCAAGGGCCGAGGCGCCGATCATCGCCGCGCGTTCGCCGATCCTCGCCACGAGCCATCCGGCGGGCAGGTCGCCGAGCAGCTCGCCCACCATGAGCATCGCCGCGATGAGGCCGGCGAGCGCGAGCGACGCACCGCGCTCCGTGGCGACGACGGGGATCACTGGGATCATCGCGCCCTCGCCGATCGAGAACAGCAATGTCGGCAGGTACGCCGGGAGGACGATCGACCGCCACGAGAAGGGGTGCGCGGTGTCGGAGGTCATTCCCTCGATGCTATGCCCGCGCTCGCCGGGGCCGCGTCGCCGTCCCACCAGCGGAGCACGCGCAACGCGCGGAGCGTGTTCCACCGGCTCGGCTCGCCGTCGCCGTCCTCCATCTCGAAGTGCGTCCGAGCGCGGTGCGTGTGCTGGAGCGGCCAGCGCCCGTCGGCGCGGCGGCGCCGGTGCACGAGGTCGATCGCGTCGGCGCACCGTTGGTCGGGAGGCGCGCCGACTGCGCGGAAGTACTCCAGCGCGCGCAGGACGTCGTAGTGCCACTGGGGAGGGAACGAGAACCGCGTCCAGGTCGGGTTGACGACCTCACCCGTCGAACGCGAGTGGAACAGGCGGCGCTCGAGCAGGTACTCCTCGCCGCGGGCGCGCGCCTCCGCGATGACGGAGTCGGGCGCGACCGAGCGCTCGAACTCGAGCAGCGCCTCGAGCGCCAGGATCGTCGTGTGGAACGACGCGACGTGCGAGCGTCGCGGCGCCTCGCAGTTCCATCCGCCGTCGGCGAGCTGCTCGCCGAGCAGCCGCTCCAGCAGACGGTCGACGTGGTCGCCGCGCACGCCGAAGTAGGCGGCGAGCACGAGCACCATGCTGTTCACGCAGGTCTCCGTGGCCCCGCCGAAGAACGGCCGATCGTTCGTGCGGCCCCAGTTCACGCCCTCCTGGACGCGATCGACGGCCGCCCGCGCCTCGGGACTCGAGGGATCGAGCCCGAGCAATCGCAGCAGCAGCATCGTGTACGTCGTCGAGATCCACTTGGGCGAGTACACGCCGCCACCCCACTGGCCGTCGGCGGCCTGCAGTGCGAGCAGCCGGGCGCCCCACCCGTCGGTCGCGACCCGGTCCCGCTCGGCCGCGACGCGGCCGGCCGGCTCGTCGGTGAGATCGCGCATCACCTGCCAGCGGATCGACGGGTCGGCGTCGAGCAGCCACTGCGTGACATCCATTCGCACCTGCCTTCGGACGGGACCGAGTCTGCCGCAGCACCGCGTAGGAGGGAAGGGCAGCTCGGGCGCGCAGCCCGCGCACATCCCGCACGACTAGGCTTGGGGAGCCATGTTGGATCTTGACCTCTCGCAGGAGATCGCCTCCCTGCGCACCACCTTCCGCGACATCAGCGCCGTCGTCGACGTCGACGCCCTCCGGGCCGACATCGCCAAGCTCAGCGACCAGGCCGGGGCGCCCGACCTGTGGGACGACCCCGAGCAGGCGCAGAAGGTCACGAGCGCCCTCAGCCACCGCCAGGCCGAGCTCACGCGCATCAGCGGCATCGAGCAGCGGCTCGACGACCTCGAGGTGCTCGTCGAGCTCGCGCACGAGGCGAACGACGAGGAGTCGGCCGCCGAAGCACGCGCCGAGCTCGCCTCGCTCGAGAAGACCATCGGCGACCTCGAGGTGCAGACCCTGCTCGACGGCGAGTGGGATGCGCGGCCCGCGGTCATCACCATCCGCGCCGGCGCGGGTGGGGTCGACGCCGCCGACTTCGCCGAGATGCTCATGCGCATGTACCTCCGCTGGGCCGAGAAGCACGGCTACGGTGCGACCGTCATGGACACCAGCTACGCCGAAGAGGCGGGCATCAAGTCCGCCACCTTCGAGATCGACGCGCCCTACGCGTTCGGCACGCTCTCGGTCGAGGCCGGCACACACCGCCTCGTGCGCATGAGCCCGTTCGGAGCCGCCGGCAAGCGGCAGACCAGCTTCGCTGCGGTCGAGGTCATCCCGCTCATGGAGGAGGCGCAGGAGGTCGACATCCCCGACAACGACATCCGCGTCGACGTCTTCCGCTCGAGCGGCCCCGGCGGCCAGTCGGTCAACACCACCGACTCCGCCGTGCGCATCACGCACCTTCCGACCGGCATCGTGGTGTCGATGCAGAACGAGAAGTCGCAGATCCAGAACCGCGCCGCCGCCATGCGCGTGCTGCAGTCGCGCCTGCTCCTGCTGCAGAAGGAGCAGGAGGCCGCCCAGAAGAAGGAGCTCGCGGGCAACATCACCGCGAGCTGGGGCGACCAGATGCGCTCGTACGTGCTCGCGCCGTACCAGATGGTGAAGGACCTGCGGAACGACTACGAGGAGGGCAACCCGTCGAAGGTGTTCGACGGCGAGCTCGACGGGTTCATCGCCGCCGGCATCAAGTGGCGCAAGCAGAAGCAGGTCGACTAGCCACGGGCCAGTACGGCTAGACAGCTAGGCGACCACGGCGACCTTCGCCCGCGACCGGTCGCGGGCGGCCGCGATGAACGCCCGGATCAGCGTGATCCCCTCGGGGTCGAGCCGCTCCTCGGGATGCCACTGCACGCCCAGGCAGAACGAGCCGTCGCTCGCCTCGATCGCCTCGATCACCCCGTCGGGTGCGCTCGCGGAGACGAGCAGCCCTTCGCCGAGCTGGTCGACGCCCTGGTGGTGGTGCGACGAGATGTCGAACTCCTCGTCGTGCGTGATGCTGCGCAGCAGCGTGCCGGGGTGGATGGCGACCGGATGCTCGGTCTTCTCGCCGACCGTCGCGCGGTGCGGCGTGAGGTCGAGCCGGTCGCCGAGGTGCTGCTCGAGCGTGCCGCCGAGCGCCACGTTGAGCACCTGCATGCCGCGGCACGCGCCGAGGATGGGCATCCCGCGTTCCCGGGCGAGCTTGACCAGCGCGATCTCGAGCTCGTCGCGCACGCGCAGCGGGGGGTCGTTCGAGGGGTGCGCCTCGTTGGCGTACAACTCGGCGTCGATGTCGCGGCCGCCGGGGAGGAACAACCCGTCGACGAGGTCGAGCAGGCGCCCCGGGTCGGCGAGGTGCACGTCGATGCTCGGGAACAGCAGCGGCGCACCGCCGGCCTCCTGCAGTGCCGAGATGTACGCGTGCGCGAGCGCGTCGGTCGGGATGTCGACCCACGCACCTGAACTCGCGGCCTTGCGATCGGCGACGACGCCGATGAGGGGAACGGTCATCGAGCCTCCCAATCCCGGTCGGTCTCGCCATCCAACCTACGCCCGTCCGCCGCCCGGCGACAGGGGGACCTTCGGCACTCGGCACGCCTCCGTCCCGCGCGTAGCGTCGCCCGCGGAACCCGGCAGCGGATCCGGTGGAAGCGGGGGTGTGTGATGCGCGTTTTGGTCGCGTACTCGAGCAAGTACGGCGCCACGAAGGAGATCGCCGACCGCGTCGGCGAGCGGCTGCGCGTCGCCGGACACGAGGTCGACGTGGAACGGTGCGACGACGTCGAGTACCCCGAGGGATTCGATGCGTTCGTCATCGGCAGCGCCGCCTACATGGGCAGCTGGCGCAAGGAGGCGCGGAGCTTCGTGCGCCGCAACCGCGAACTGCTCGCGAGCCGTCCGACCTGGCTCTTCAGCAGCGGTCCCCTCGGCACCTCCCGCGTCGACAAGGAGGGCAACGACGTGCTCGCCGGCGCCGAGCCGAAGCAGTTCGCCGAGTACGAGGAGGAGCTGCACCCGCGAGGCACCATGGTGTTCTTCGGGCGGCTCGAGATCGACCGGCTCCGCGGGCCCGATCGCATCCTGAGCTGGATGCCCGAGAACGACGCGCTTCCCGAGGGCGACTTCCGCGACTGGGACGCCATCGAGGGCTGGGCGGATGCGGTCGCGTCCGACCTGGCGAGGTCGAACGCCTGACGCGCTGCGGTGATCGCGGAGCCGGCAGCGCGTTTTCCGGTGTCGCTGCCCCATTTCGGGTCGATGCTGCCTAGGCTCGAACGCGATGATCCGCTTCGACTCCGTCACCATGACCTATCACGGGCAGAGCAGGCCTGCCCTCGACGACGTCACGGTCGAGATCCCGCGCGGCGAGTTCGTGTTCCTCGTCGGCGCATCGGGCTCGGGCAAGTCGAGCTTCCTCAGGCTGATCCTGAAGGAGGAGAAGCCGACGTCGGGCCAGATCCACGTGCTGGGCCAGGACCTGCGCCGCATCTCGACGCGCAAGGTCCCGTACTTCCGGCGCAACCTCGGCGTGGTGTTCCAGGACTTCCGGCTGCTGCCCAACAAGAACGTGTTCGACAACGTCGCCTTCGCACTCCGCGTGATCGGCAAGTCGCGCGGCTACATCCACCAGGCGGTGCCCGAGACCCTGCGGCTCGTGGGCCTCGACGGCAAGGGCAAGCGGATGCCGAACGAGCTCTCGGGCGGCGAGCAGCAGCGCGTGGCCATCGCGCGCGCGATCGTCAACAAGCCGCAGGTCCTCCTGGCCGACGAGCCCACGGGCAACCTCGACCCGGTGACGAGCGCCGGCATCATGACGCTGCTCGAGCGCATCAACTCGGGCGGCACGACGGTCGTCATGGCCACGCACGAAGCCGGCATCGTGAACCAGATGCAGCGGCGCGTCATCGAGCTCTCCGCGGGTGAGGTCGTGCGCGACGAGCGTGCGGCCGGGTACGCGATCAGCGCCGAGGCGATCGCCGACGAGGTCCAGGCGACGGATGCCGCGGCCGCCGCGGCCACGGTCGTCCCCCCGGCGTCCGCGGCGGCGAAGGCGTCCCGCAAGGGCGCCGCGCGCAAGGGCACGGCCAGCAAGGGCGTTTCCCGGAAGGGCGCGGCTCCCGCGGCTGCGATCGCCGGCGCGAGCGCCACGGTCGGCCGCGCAGCGGTCCCGTCCGCCGCGACGGAGGCCGCGCCCGCGCGACCCGCCGATGCGACGACCGACCTCGATCGGGCCGCGGGCGAGATCCCCGCGTCGGGTGAGGATGCTGCTGCGGTAGTCGACGCGCTCCGCTCCGAGGAGTCGGCGGAGACCCCGGCCGCGACCGGGGCGCCGTCTGCGGGCGAGCCGCCCGCCGGCACGATCGCCACGGCCGCGCCGAAGGTCACGCCCGAGGTGATGCGCGACGCCCCTCCGCTGTACGTCGAACCAGAGGCGACCGACGAAGTGACCGACGAGGCCGCCGCGATCACCGCGGCCGCGACGGCGCCGGTCGAGCGGGTGGCCGCCTCAGGGTCCGACGGCGACGCCGACGCCCATGCCGATGGCGAGGCGCCACCCGGACGCCCGGCTCCGCCGGCGAGCCCGAGGAAGTCCGCCAACCTCACCCTCGCCGAGCGGCTCGGCCTGCGCAGTCCCGCCGGCCCGCGCCCGGGCGACGACGACCAGGAAGTGGGGCCGGTCAAGTGAGGTTCGGTCTGCTGCTGGCCGAGGCGGCGAGCGGCCTGCGGCGCAACGCCACCATGGTCATCTCCGTGGTGCTCGTCACGTTCGTCTCGCTCACCTTCGTGGGCACGGCTGCGCTGCTGCAGCTGCAGATCGCGCAGATGCGCGGCTACTGGTACGACCGGGCCCAGGTCGCCGTGTACCTCTGCACGTCGGTGTCGACCGCCGCGGGCTGCACCGACGGCGAGGCCACGCCCGAGCAGATGGAGGCGGTCGAGGCGCAGCTGACCGGCGACACGCTCGCCCCGTTCATCGACGAGTACTATTTCGAGGACCGCGAGCAGGCCTACGCGAACTTCCAGGAGCAGTTCGCCGGCACGCCCGCCGCCGACTACGTCACGCCCGAGGTGCTCAACGAGACGTTCTGGGTCAACCTCGTCGACCCGGGCCAGTCCGACGTCATCGCCGAGAGCCTCGCCGGGCTCGCGGGCGTCGAGCAGGTCGTGGACCAGCGTCGCTACCTCGACCAGATCTTCGACGTCCTGAACGCCGCGAGCTATACGGCCGTCGCCATCGCCGCGATCATGCTCGTCGCGGCCGCGCTGCTCATCGCCACGACCATCCGGCTGTCGGCGTTCTCGCGCAGCAAGGAGCTCGGCATCATGCGGCTCGTCGGCGCGTCGAACCGCTTCATCCAGACGCCGTTCGTGCTCGAGGGTGTCTTCGCGGGACTCATCGGATCGCTCCTCGCCGGCGCTGCCGTGGTCGCGATCGTGCAGTTCTTCGTGCAGGGCTACCTCGCCGACTCGCTCTCGTTCACGTTCGTCGACCTCGGCGACGCGCTGCTCGTCGTGCCGCTGCTCGTCGGCGTGGGCGTGCTGCTCGCGGCGGTGTCGGCGGCGATCGCGATCCGTCGGTACCTGCGGGTCTGACGCTAGACTGGAGGGCTTGCCGGCGACGCCGGCGGAATCCGTCATTCGAAGCGAGGGAGTGGACCGTGCCCAGGGAACGCGGTGAGAAGGTCGTGGCGACCAACCGCAAGGCGCGCCACGACTACCTGATCGAGGACACCTACGAGGCCGGGATCGTGCTCTCGGGCACCGAGGTGAAGTCGCTCCGCCAGGGTCGGGCCTCGCTGGTCGACGGGTACGCGTTCATCGACGGCGGCGAGATCTGGCTCGATGCGGTGCACATCCCCGAGTACACCGAGGGCACGTGGAACAACCACTCGCCCCGGCGCAAGCGCAAGCTGCTCATGCACAAGCAGGAGATCGTGAAGATCAGCCACAAGACCAAGGAGGGCGGCTACACGCTCATCCCGCTGTCGCTGTACTTCAAGGACGGCCGGGCGAAGGTCGAGCTGGCGATCGCGAAGGGCAAGCGCGAGTACGACAAGCGCCAGGCATTGCGCGAGCGACAGGACAAGCGCGAGGCCGACCGCGCGATCGCCTCCCGCCGCCACCTGGGGGAGTAGGCGCCGATCGCTGGTCGCCCGGCTCAGCCCGCGATCTGGCGGAGCGCCGCGAGGTGCGCCGCGAACGCGGCTCGGCCCTGCGCGGTCATCGACAGCCAGGTGCGCGGGAACTTGCCGACGAACCCCTTGCGGATCGCCACGTAGCCGGCCGCCTCGAGAGCGGACGCCTGCTTGCTGAGCGCGGAATCGCTCAGCTCGACCGAGTCGCGCACGAACGCGAACTCGGCCTCGTCGGCCGCGGCGAGCAGCGCCGCGATCGAAAACGGGACGGGTCGCTGGAGGAGCGGGTCGAGGCGGTGACGCGGATGCGCGCCGTCCGCCGGCTCGGGCCCCGGGGCCGGTTCAGCCACGGACGACCACCAGTTCGCGCAGCGACCCCCACAGCGGCGGCACGGCGGTCGCGGCGCCCGCGATCGCGAAGTAGACCGGCGAGGCGGGGAAGAGCAGCAGGCCGATGGTGAGCGAGACGCCGAAGACCGCGCCCCACCCGCCCACGGCAAGGCCGAAACGGCGGGAGAAGCCGAGGCTCGCGGCGCGCATTCGCCGGAGGTGCACCACCGAGAGCGCGCCGAGGATCGCGGCGAACGCGAGCGAGAGCCCGAGGATCGCCGCCTCCTCGCTGCGCTCGTGCCAGCCGAGTGAGAACAGGTACATCGCCGAGACCGCGGCGAGGCCCGTGAGCCAGGCCGATGCGGAGGCGGAGCCCTGAACGGCGACCGCTCTCCCGGCCGCCTCGGCCTCGCGGAGACGGGCGGCGGCGGTCGCGGCATCGGGTCGTGCGTTCTCGTCCATGCCGCGAGCGTAGCAACTACTTGCCTGAATGGAAAGTAGTTTCACTGCCGTGGTCACAGGCTCGCGGGGTAGGCTCCGGCCGTGGAGATCTCGACGCGCATCCCCGTGCCGGGCACGTACAACTTCCGCGACGTCGGCGGGCTGCCGGCTCGCGGCGGCGTCGTGCGCCGCGGCGTCCTGTTCCGCTCCGACGGACTCCACCGACTCGGCGACGAGGGGCGCGACGCGCTCCGCCGGCTCGACGTCGGCATCGTGATCGACCTGCGCGACGACAACGAGGCCCGGCTCATGCCCGACGACCTCGAGGGCCTCGACGTCGAGGTCCGCCGCCTGCCCGTGTTCGAGGGTTCGGGCGCCTCGCAGGGCGAGCGCGGCATCTCGCTCGAGTCGCTCTACCTGCGGATCGTCACGCGGCACTCGCCGATCGTGGTCGACGCGGTGCGCGAGCTCTCCGCGGCGGGCGACCGAGCCGTCGTCGTGCACTGCACCGCCGGGAAGGATCGCACCGGCATCGTCATCGCGCTCGCGCTGCTGGCCGCCGGCGTGGATCGCGAGGCCGTGATCGCCGACTACGCGCTCACCGAGTCGCACCTCGCGGGCGAGTGGCTCGAGGAGATGGTCGCGCTCATCGGCCGCTACGGCGTTCCCGATACCCCGGAGCTGCGCACGCTCATGGGCGGCAGCCCGCGGGAGGCGCTCGAGGCGGCGCTCGACGAGGTCGAGCGGCAGCACGGCTCGACCCGTGAGTTCCTCCTCGCCTCGGGCCTCGGCCGCGACGAGATCGACGCGCTCGAGGCCTGGCTCATCGAGCGCGGCTGACGGGCACGGCGCCGCGCGCCCTCATTCGGCGCTGAAGCGCGCATCGACGGATGCCTCGAGCAGGAGCTTCGCGGGGGCGAACTCCGGGGTGGGAGCGGCCCCGCCGACGTCGGCGGCCATCGCGCGCACCATGGTCGCCTTGTGCGCCCGTGGCACGGGCTGCTCGGAGAGCATCCCGTGGTCGGCGAGCTCGACGGGAGTCGGCGTGCCGAGTCCGAGCGCCTGCGCGTAGACGCCCGCCTTGCGCACCGCGTCGGCGACCGCCGCGCGCTGCGCGGACTCCTGCACGCGGTCGCGCGTGCCATCCGTCAATCGCCAGTCGACGCCGCCGACCGAGACGTTCGGTGCGCCCGAGATCGACCCGAGCCACGCGCCGAGCGCCCCGAGGTCGCGGAACACGACCTCGACATCGGCGTTCGCCTGGTGCACGAGCGGCAGTTGCCGGCCCTCGGCGTTCCACGGGCGGTGCGACCAGACGCGCAGCTGGCCCGCCGACCACGACTCGAGCAGGCCGGAGGCGTCGAGCTCGCGGATCTCCTCGAGCAGCCGCTCGTGCGACTCGCCGACCGAACGCATGATGGCGTCGCGCTCGGAGCCGGACGCGTTCACGGCGAGCGAGACGGCGCCGAGCTCGGGCTCGACGCGCTCCTCGGCGCGACCGGTGACGGCGATGATCGTGGGCATGCGAACCCCCTCGGCTGCAGCGACGGCGCGGACGCGACCGTGCCCAGCATACGTGCGCCGTCCGAGCTCAGAGCGGCAGTCGCTCCGGAAGCACGCCCGCCCCGTCGAACAGCCGATCGAACACGACGCCGCGGTCGAACTGCAGCGTATGCGCCCGGGCGCGCCGGGCGCGGGCGTCCCGCTCGTCGGCCGGCATCGCGAGCGCGGCGTCGATCGCCGCGGCGATCGCGTCGGGATCCTCGACCGGCACGATGAACGCGTGCTCGCCGACCGCCTCGCCGATGCCGCCCGTGTCGGTCGTGATCACTGCGCCGCCGCCCGCGAGCATCTGCTCCGCGAGCGCGATGCCGAACGTCTCGACGAACTCCGGGCGGGGCTTGCTCGGCAGCACGTAGGCGGCGCAGCCCGCCATGAGGTACGGCTTCTCGGCGTCGTCGACGTCGTCGAGGAAGACGATGCGGTCGGCGAGCGGCGACGCGGCCGCGAGCTGCTGCAGCGCCGCGGCATCCGGCCCCCGACCCGCGATCACGAGCTTCAGGCGCGTGTTCGCCGGCGTGCGCTCGAAGCCTGCGATGAGGTCGTCGACGCCCTTCGCCTTGGTGAGCCGGGAGAGGAAGAACACGTAGCCGTCGCGCTCGAGCCCGCGCGCCGCGAGCACGCCGTCGACGAGCGCCGGGTCGAGGTCGACGTAGAGCGACGTGTCGATCGCCGGGTACGAGATGCGGATGCGCTCGCGGCACTGGTCGGCGAAGCGGGTGCCGTGGAACGCGTCGATCTCGGATGCCGCGGCGACGATGAGGTCGCGCGTGTACTCCGAGACGGCGACGCAGTGGTCCTGCGCGAGGTAGCTCGAGAGAATGTGCGCCGCGGCGCCGAACCGGCCCTCCTCGACGCAGGACCGCACGACGTTCGTGACATCCGAGCCCACCGCCTCGGCGATCGTCGTGACGTTCACGGGCAGGCCCGTGCTCCACGCGGCGCGCACCGCGTCGGTCACGGCGACCGTGTGCGGACTCAGGTAGAGCGAGAGGCACACGGTGGGCACGCCGTCGGTAAACAGCTCGACGAGGCGGCCCGTGATGCCCGCGAGGTACCGGCCGTCGGGCACCTTGTAGTCGCCGACCGGCTCCGGGCGCTCGACGACGATGCCCTCGCTGTACGGCAGCATCCGGTCGAGCGGCTTGAGCGGCAGACCGGTGGCCTGGAGGCGCTCGATCGGCCAGGTCACGATGCGCACCTCGTCGAAGCCGCGCTCGAGCGCCGTCTCGGCGAGGTTGCGCCCCTCGACCGAGTGACCGCAGATGACCGGGTCGGCGCGGTTGACGATGACGAGTCGGCGTCGGGGTCTGGTGGTCATGGGCTCGTCCTTCCGTTTCGGGTGGGCGTGCGGGCGTGGGCATCGGTGCGCGAGCTGCGCCGGTGGGATGTCGCGGGTCAGGCGTCCGAGGATGACGGCGGTCTCGACATCCGCCCCCACCCGCCGGATTCGGGCCCGAGGCGCACGACGAGGTCGCCGCCGCGATGCACCTCGTCGCCGCGCAGCCACGTGCGTTCGAGCGGATCGCCGTTGAACGTCGCGGACTGCACGTACTGGGCCGGGCCGTCGGGGCGCGGTTCGACGAACCGCTCGGTCCGGATGGCGAGGGAGCCCTCGCCGACGCGGAGCTCGGCCTCGGCGAAGGCCGGCGCGTTGACGAGGAACAGGTTCTGGCCCGCGACGGGGAACAGGCCCAGCGAGGCCCAGACGTACCACGAGCTGAGCCCGCCGGAATCGTCGTTGCCCGGAAGGCCCCCGCGGCCGGTGCCGAACATCTGGTGCACGGCGGCGTGCACGACGTCGGCCGTGCGGTCGGGTCGACCGGCGTACTGGTACGCCCACGGCGCCTCCATGTCGGGCTCGTTGTTCAGGCCCTCGAAGCGGCCGAGCGCATAGCCGTCGGCGATCTCCTGCAGGTCGGGCGCGATGCCCGGCTGCGACACGGGCGGCGCCCCGAACCCGAAGAACGCATCGAGCCGGCGCACGAACTCCTCGTCGCCGCCGGCCAGCGCGATCCGGCTGCGCATGTCGTGCAGCAGACGGAACGAGTAGTTGTACCGGCTGCCCTCGTAGAACGTCGAGTGGCGCAGGAGGCCGGAATCGTCCTCGAACGCGTTCCGCCACCGGGCGGCGAGCGCCGTGAACTGCTCGACGAGCGCGTGGTCGCCGACACGCGCCGCGACCTTCGCGGTGCACCAGTAGCCGAATGCGAGGTCGAGCGTGTGCGTGATCGGCTGCGTGAGCCCGAGCTGGAGGAACTCCTCGCCGTAAGTCCGGCGCAGGTCGGAGTGCATGTGCACCAGCGCCCAGTCCCAGTCGATGCCCGGCAGTCCGAGCTGGCACAGGTCGGCGAGGAAGGTCTGGGCGAGCGCGCTCGCCTGCCGGGAGAAGCGGTCGCTGCCGCGCGCCATCCGGTAGCCGATCGGGAAGTTGCCCTCCTCCTCGCAGATCGTCAGCAGCGCGTTCGCGAGCTCGACCGCCCGCTCGGGCAGCAGGGTCGTGATGAGGGGCAACTGCGTGCGGGAGATGTCCCACATCGTGCAGATGTCGAAGGCGAACGGGCCCTCAGTCGGCCAGAACGGGCTCTCCTCGGGGGCGAGGCACGGCTTGATGAGCGAGTGGTAGAGCGCCGTCGAGAACACCGTCTCGCGCTCGGCCGACGGGGCGTCGACGGTGATCGAGCGCAGGTGTCGGCGCCACGCCTTGCGGCTGCGGTCGCGTCGGAACGAGAAACGCGACGGACCCTCGTCGCAGTCGCGACGGAGGTTCGCGCGGGCCTGCTCGATGCCCCGCAGCGAGAACCCGATGCGCACCTCGATGCTCTGCCCGGGCTCGCTCGGCCCGGCCCACATGAGCCCGAACGGCCGTAGCGTCGTGGGCCTGATGTGGTCGAACGCCAACCGCGTGCCACCGGGCATGAGCCGCCGGTCGTACCAGAGCATCTGCCGCCAGCCCCTTGGCGTCGCACTCGACGGCCACCGCGAGGGGAGCGCCCTCGACGACGATCTCTCCCTGCGCGACGCCCGGCCCGACCGATTCGAGCCTGGCCCGCAGCGGGATCGTCTCGCCGAAGGGGATCCCCAGCCCGCCGAGCGAGAAGTCGATGACGATCCGCGCATCGCGGTGGCGCGGGAAGGTGTAGCGGTGCACGGCGCTCTTGGGCCCCACCGTGAGCTCGGCGCGGATGCCGCTCTCGAGGGTCGCCGCGTAGTACCCGGGTTCCGCGACCTCGTCGTGCAGGTCCCACGTCCGGCCCAGTACGTCGAGCGGCTCGAGCATCGGGGTCACGCGGAAGTAGTTGTAGTACTTGCGTATGGCGCCGGTGCCCGACTGCTGGAAGTGCGTGAATCCGGATGCCACGACGCGCTCGTGCACGGTCGGCGGGATGCCCTCGGTGGCGAGGTCGTACCGCCCGTAGCCTGTCGGGTACGCCCCGGAATACGCACACGCCGAGACCATGCCGAGGGGGAACGTGGCGCCCGGATGCGTGTTGCCGACCTGCGGCTTCGGCCACCACCACGTCGCGGCGAGGCCCGTGCGCGGCGGCAGGTCGGTGACCTCGGTCCCGATGAACGGGTCGACGCGGCCGATCATCCGGCTCCCGCGTGGAATTGCTCCATGCGGGGACGCTACGGGGTGCGCGACGGCCGTGGGTTACGTTCGCATGAACGATCGGAGGCGGCCGGGGTGCGCGGGGGAGCGCCATCCGGGACCGGGAATGTCAGTGGCGACGGCCATGTTGTATCCTGTAAGGCCGCGGAGCCCTCGGGTGATGCGGGTTGGCAATTCCACAGCGTGCGTATGACGGCCCGCGATCCGACGCGTTCGGATGGCGTGACATGGGGATGATCGGTTTCGACATCGCCTGTGAGACTGCGAGAAGCGGGCCGAGGATGCAGGGTTATCTCGTGAACGCTCCCTGCGAAACAATAACTGCCAATAACAAGCAGTCCGACTTCGCTCTCGCTGCCTAAGCGAGCCCGATAGTCCGTCAGCCCGGGTGGGTTCCCGCCCCGGTCGCTGGCGTCATCTAGGGAACTCGCTGCGCGTCGTCGCCTGAGCGACGCGTGGGACTTTCTTCAGGCTGGGCCCGTCGACCTGGCTGCCTGTGGCAAGGGTCGGGGCCGAGCAGAACGCTTCACAGGATGCGCCCGGAGAAGGCGCGGAACCGCAGCGATGGACGGGGGTTCAATTCCCCCCATCTCCACCATCGGCCGTCATCGCACGCTCGGAAGCCACGAAGGCCGCCCCGCGAGGGGCGGCCTTCGCCGTGTCCGGCGGTCGTCCGGCCGGGGTCAGGGACAGCCTTCCATGAGCTGGATTCCGTGCTCGGCCTGGCGCTTCTCGTTCACCTGACCCAGCGAGTCGCAGATCGCGTTGACGAGCAGCGCGTAGCCCTCGCCGTTCTGGTAGTTGCCGTTCGCGCCGGGCAGGCCGAAGTCCTGCACCGTTCCGGGCGGCACGAACACCCAAACCCCTGGTGCGCCCTCGAAGACGCTCGGCAGCCAGGCCCAGTTGCCGTTGATGACGGGCGCGGTGCATTCGTTCCCGCACGCCGCGGGCGGTTTGCTGACATTGATGCAGTCGAGCGCCTGCGCCGACGTCGGGATGAGTACGAACGCGGCGGCCAATCCGGCCGCTGCGAGAGTTTTCTTGAGCATGATTCCTCCGCTTGCTTCATCGGTCACGGGGAGTCGCCGGACTCGGTCCAGACCCTACTCGGCAGCGAGGACGCGTCGACACACCCCGTTCGGGGCGGACGTACCGCCAGCTCTGGGCCGATGCGCTCAGCGGCGGACCGCTGCCGACACTCGGCGGCAGCACGACCTCGGCGATATCGTCCGGTTCGGTGGTCAGCCGCCGGCGTTGCGGTGCCAGACCGCCAGTCGCCTGACCCACGACGACTTGAGCGCGGGCAGGACCGTCTCCGGTGCGGACTCCGCAGGCGCAGGCTCATCGGCCGCCTCCGCAGCGTCGCGCTCGGCGCGCCACAGCAGGTAGGCGACGTAGGGGTCGTCTTCCGGCCCCAGTTGCGGCGGTGCCTCCGCCGTCCGTTGTCGTCTGCGCGCCATCGCGTGAACTCATCCCCTCGAGGCCCCCCGGCCCTCACCTTCAAGGGTAAACCGTCCGGAGGCGCGATGACGCCGCGCCGCGATCAGCGCAGGTGCGGGAGCACCTCGGCGCCGATCAGTTCGACGTGGTCGAGGTCGCGCACGTCGACGCACTGGAGGTAGACGCGGTCGGCGCCGAGGTCGCGCAGGCGCTGCAGCTTCTCGACGGCCTGCGCCGGGGTGCCCGCGATGTTGACCTCGGAGAACGTGTCGACGTCGGCGTGGATGGCGGCGAGACGACGACGGTAGGTCGCGTCATCGGTCGCGATCACCGTCGGAAGCGCCACGCTCAGCCGCAGGCTGTCCGGATCGCGTCCGGCCTCCTCGCACGCCGCGCGCACCCGGCCGAACGCCGCCGCGATCTCGTCCTCGCCGACGAAGCCGCGGTTGAACTCGCTCGCGTACCGTGCCGCGAGCGCGGGCGTGCGCGCGGGGCCGCCGCCGCCGATGATGAGCGGCACCCGCTGCTGCGCAGGCTTCGGCAGCGCGGGGGAACGCTCGAGCCGGTAGTGCCGCCCGTCGAAGTCGAAGTGCTCGCCGACCGGAGTCGACCACGAACCGCTGACGACCTGCAGCTGTTCCTCGAGCAGGTCGAACCGGCGCTCGGGGAACGGGATGCCGTACGCCGCGTGCTCGGCGGCGAACCATCCGGTGCCAAGACCCAGCTCGACGCGGCCCCCCGACATCGCGTCCACCTGCGCGACCTGGATCGCGAGGATGCCCGGATGCCGGAAGGTCAGCGACGACACGAGCGTGCCCAGGCGGATGCGGCGGGTCTCGCGAGCGAGACCCGCGAGCGTCGTCCACGCGTCGGTCGGGCCTGGCAGCGGGTCTCCCGGGGCCATCCGCAGGTAGTGGTCGCTGCGGAACCAGCCGTCGAAGCCCAGCCGCTCGGTCGCCCGCGCCTGCGCGAGCTGCTCGTGGTAGCTGAAGCCCTCCTGGGGCTCGGTGAAGATGCAGAGTTCCATCGACGGCACGCTCAGTCCCGAGCGGATGCCGCGTCGCGGGCGAGCACCTCGAGCACCGCGTCGTGCAGCCGCCCGTTGGTCGCGAGCACGCTGCCGTCGCCGAGGGAGCCGCCGCCGGTGGAGGTCACGCGGCCGCCGGCCGCCTCGACGATCGGCACGGCCGCCGCGATGTCCCACGGCTTCAGGTCGAACTCGGCGACGACGTCGACGAGCCCCTCGGCCAGCAGGCAGTACGACCAGAGGTCGCCGTACGCGCGGTCGCGCCATACGCGCTCGCCGAGCGCGAGCAGCCGGTCGAGCTGCCCGGCGTCGCGCCACTGCGCGATGCTCTGGAAGCTCAGCGACGCGTCGGCGAGCCCGCCGACCTGTGAGACGCGGATGGCTCGCGGCGCGGCGTCGGGGCTATCGGTCGTGAACGCCCCGAGCCCCTGCGCGCCCCACCAGCGGCGTCCGAGCGCCGGCATCGATGCAACGCCCACGACAGGCGCGCCGTCGACCGTGAGCGCAATGAGCGCGCCCCACACCGGCACGCCCCTGAGGAAGTTGGACGTGCCGTCGATCGGATCGACGATCCACTGCCGCGCGCCCGAGCCCTCGGTGCCATACTCCTCGCCGAGCACGCCGTCGCCCGGGCGTCGCTGCGCGATGAGCTCGCGCACGCCGCGCTCGACCGCGAGGTCGGCTTCGGTCACGAACGTGCGATCGGGCTTCGTGTCGACGTGCAGGTCGACCGCCCGGAACCGCTCCATCGCGACCCGGTCGGCGAGGTCGGCCAGCTCGAGCGCCAGCGCGAGGTCGTTGTCGAGCGCGAGGTCGTCGAGGTCGGCGTCGGCTGCGGCATCGGGTGTGTCGCCGGGTTCCGGCGCGGTCGTGGCATCCGTCACGCTGCCAGCCTAGCCGCGGGCATCGCCGCGGCGGACGGTGGCGGTGCGGCGCGTGACCTGCCCGGGTACCATGGCGCCATGGCGGCGTCCGGGGAGCGCCGGCCGCGTCCGTACGCGGTCGCGCACGTCGCCGTCTCCCTCGAGGGGGCGACGCGGGGGTTCGACGTCGACCTCGGTCGCTACTACGGGCTCGTCGGCACCTGGCGCGAGGGCGTGACGCTCACCGGCGCCGACACCATCCTCGCCCAGGAAGCGGCCCTCGCCGCGGCCCCGGCGCCCGGCCCCGCTGCCGGTGCACCGGTGCTCGCGATCGTCGACAGCGGTGGCCGCGTCAGTGCCTGGGAGGCGCTGCGCAACGCGGGATACTGGTCCGACGTGCTCGCGGTGCACTCCGAGACGACTCCGGCGCGACCGGCCGACCGGCACGTCGACGAACTCGTCCTCGGCGCCGATCGGGTCGATCTCGTCGCGCTGTTCGACGAGTTCGGCCGACGCGGGGTCGAGGTGGTGCGTGTCGACAGCGGCGGGCGGCTCATCGGGGCGCTCCTTCGGGCGGGCCTGCTCGATGAGATCAGCCTGCTCATCCACCCCTGCTTCGCCGGCGACTCGTCCGGCGGGAGTCGATGGTACGGGGCCGGCGCGCCACCCGAGGGCCGGTTCCGCCTGATCGCGACCGAGAGCTGGGAGCACGGGCTGGTCTGGCTGCGGTACCGTCGCTGAGCCCGGGATGTCGCGACGCGCCCGGCCGCACCCCGATTTCGCGTTCCATGCGCCCACCTGATACCGTTGATCTTCGGTTCGGGGTTGAGAGAATCCCACCGCAACGCACCTCTAGCTCAATCGGCAGAGCAACTGACTCTTAATCAGTGGGTTCAGGGTTCAAGTCCCTGGGGGTGCACCACCGGCCCCGGCGAGCGATCGCCGGGGCATCGTCGTTCAGCGCGCGAGTTCGGGTCGTATTGTGGAGCGATGCGGCCTCGGACGGTGCAACCACGGTGAAGGCGACATCGACGGCGACGGGAGCGACCGGTGGGGTCGCGGCGCCGATCCGTTCGGCTGCAGCACGGTTGCCCGACTGGGTCTGGGCGGTCGTCCTCGCCGTGATCGGCACCCTGGTCTCGTGGTTCCGCATCGACGCCGTCGCGCGGGCGACGCTGTGGGCCGAGGACGGCGCGATCTTCCTCGGCGAGGCCCTTGCCGCCGACCCCGTCAGCGTGCTGCTCCAGCCGTACCAGGGTTACCTGCATCTCGTCCCGCGCGTCATCGCCGGCATCGCCGTCGTCGTGGTGCCCGTCGAGGGATACGGGTTCGCGATGACCGTCGGGTCGTGCCTCGTCGTCGGCGGGGTGGCGGCGGTGGTGTTCGTGTGCGCCCGCGACGTGGTCGTCTGGCTGCCGGCGCGCGTCGCGCTGGGTGCGCTCACGTTCCTGGCGCCCGCTGCGGCGTACGAGGTGCTCGGCAATGCCGCGAACCTGCACTGGTACGCACTCTGGCTCGCCCCGTGGCTGCTGCTCGCATCGCCTCGCCGCCGCAGCACGGCGATCCTGCTGGGCTTCGTCGGCCTGACCGCCGCGCTCACCGAGATCCAGATGATCCTGTTCCTGCCGCTGCTCGCGTGGCGCTTCCGCGACCCGAACCGGTGGATCATCGGTGGGGGAGTCCTCGTCGGGTCGGCGCTGCAGGTCGCCGCGTACGTGCTCGCGCCCCGCGATGCCGGGGTGACCACGGCGCCTCCGGTGCTGTCGACGGTGGAGGGCTACCTGTACCACGTGCCGATGGGGGCGGTGTTCCCGTCACGGCAGTGGAAGGCGATCTGGGTGATCGAGTTCGGCTGGTGGGGGGCCGCGCTCGTGCTCGTGCCGTTCCTGCTCGCCCTGGGGTGGATCCTGTGGCGCGGGGTCGCCGTGGAGCGCATCGCCGGCGTCGCGCTCGCGGTCGGGTCCGCCGCGACCTGGTCGGCGGCGTACGTGCTGAACTCGAACCCGGACTACTTCTACTCGCTCGTCCCCGTCGAGCTGGCCGTCCACCTTCACCTCCCGCGGTACGGCGTCGTGCCGCCCATGTACCTGCTCGCGCTCGTGCTCCTCGCGACCTCGGTCGCGTGGCGCGTCGGGGTCCTGCGGAGGACCGCGGCCGTGGTGGTCGTCGGCACCCTCGCCCTCACCGTCGTGAGCGCGGCGCTGCCGCAACCCTCCCCGCGCGACGGGGGCCCGGAGTGGGCGACCGGGATCTCACGGGCCGGCCAGCAGTGCGCGACCGACGCCGGCGCAGACGGGACCGTGACAGTCGCGACCGCTCCGGAGCGGTGGGCGGTCGAGGTGCCGTGCGATCGGCTCCGCGACTGACGAACGCGGCGTCAGCGACGTGCCATCGGCGACCACGGTGATCGCGCCTCACCAGAACGCGTACAGGTCGACGCCGAGCAACAGCAGCCCCTCGTGCGCGAACCCCGTGAAGCAGTAGACGCCGAGCGCGGCGCCCAGCAGCGTCTCGCGGAGCGAGCCGGTGTCGCCGAGGAGGGGCAGCGCGACGTAGCCGTTCGGCATCCAGACTCGGTTGAGCACAGGCACCGGATGCAGCGGCTCCGGCGGCCTCGGAACCCACGGCCAGAACAGGCCGGGAAGCCCACCCGTGGTGAGGAAGTCGCCCGCGAGGTGCGCGACGAAGCCGACCGTGACCGCGAGCGGGAACCACGTGACCTGCTCGGGTGCGAACAGCACGATGAACGCGCCCAGCATCGCGCCGAGCACCCATGCCGCAGCCCAGGTGCGGACGAAGTCGCGCGCCTTGAGGCCGAACGCCGCGAGCGCCGCCGAGCCCAGGCCTGCGCCGACCGCCAACGTGCCGAATTCCTCGGTCGGAATCGTCGCGAGCGTGAGCGCCCACGCGGCCGCCGCGACGACCGCCAGTCCGATCGGCGAGTGCGCCCCCTGCCGATGCCCGCCCGACAGCATGCCGACCGTGGCGGTCGCGAGCCGCCCGAGCACGGGAACCGAGTGCGCGATCGTCGCGCTGTGGTGGTCGGCGTCGGGCAGCAGCGCCGCACCCGCGCACACCGCCGTACCGGCGAGCACGCCCACCGGGTCGAGCGGATATGCACCGGACGTGACGATGGGCAGGGTGCTCGTGATCGCGATCCAGGCCGCAGCGCCGCTCGTGGCGTGGGTGATGCCCATCATCGGGGGAGAGGGCTCCTTCGGGTCGGCCGTCGGGTCGGCGATCGACCAGTCTGCCGGACGCCGGTGACATCGACGACCGCGTGCCCGGATGAACGGATAATGGTCGGATGACGGGAAGCGATGTCAAGAGCGGACCGGTGAAGTCGGCCGCGCGAGTACTCGAGATCATCGACTACCTCGCCGAGGCTGGTTCCGCATCGTTCCTCGAGATCGTGGAGCACTTCTCGCTGCCGCGCTCGAGCGCCCACGGTCTGCTCCAGACGCTGGTCGCCTCCGGCTGGCTGGAACAGCACGCCGGAACGCGCGCTATGCGCTCGGCCTGCGGAGCTGGCAGGTCGGCCAGCGGTACGACGGGCATCGGCTGCTCATCGAGGTCGCTGGCCCGATCATGGACGAACTCGCGCTCGAGACGGGCGAGACCGTGCAGCTCGCTCGCCTGGACGGCGTCGAGAACGTGTACATCGCCATCAGTCCGTCGCCGAACCCGATGCGGCTGGCTTCGACCGTGGGTATGCGGCTGCATGCGCACGCGACCGGAATCGGGAAGGCGCTGCTCGGAACGCTCGACGCCGAGGATGCCGCGAAGCGCTTGGGTCAGGTGGTGCTGCCCCGGCTCACCGAGCGCACGCTCACGGACGTGCCCGCCCTCGTCGAGGTGATCCGACGGGGAAGCGAGCTCGGCTTCAGCGTCGATGACGAGGAGTTCATCTCGGGATGCCGGTGCGTGGCCGTGCCGGTGACGACCACGACCGAGACGGGGATCGTCTCGGCGATGAGCATCACGATGCCCACGAGCCGGACCGACGATGCGTGGCCGTACTCCATGTACGAGCCGCTGCGCCGTGCCGTCGCCCGGGTGCGGCGCGGCATGGGTCTTCCGGCGGTGTGACGAAGCCCGGTCGATCGCAACGGGCGGAGGAACGACCGCCCGCTTGCTCCGACCGGGGCCCGTGTGCCATACTCACGCGCTTTCATGACCATGAACCGCAATTCACGGATATGAACTGCGACTGAATCCGACCCACGTCAATGGAGATGCCCCCTATGTCAACTCAGTCGACCGTCCGCCCACGCGTGCAGCCTGTCGAGCTCGCCGCCGTCGTCCGCAAGGTGACCCTGCGCCTGATCCCGATCCTTCTGCTCATGTACGTCCTCGCGTTCCTCGACCGCGCGAACCTGGGCTTCGCGAAGGCGTCGTTCCAGGCGGACACCGGCATCTCCGATGCGGCCTACGCGCTCGGCGCAGGGATCTTCTTCCTCGGGTACGCGGCCTTCGAGATCCCGAGCAACCTGATCATGCGCAAGGTCGGCGCGAAGGTGTGGCTCGCCCGGATCATGGTCTCGTGGGGCATCGTCTCCGCCCTGATGATGTTCGCGACGAGCGAGTGGCAGTTCTACCTGCTTCGCGTGCTCCTGGGAATCACCGAGGCGGGCTTCTTCCCCGGCGTGATCCTCTTCCTCACCTATTGGATCCCGCTCGACTACCGAGGACGGGTCAACGGCCTCTTCTACTTCGGCGCACCCCTCGCCTTCATCTTCGGCGGACCGCTGTCCGGTCTCCTCCTCGATCTCGACGGACTCGGCGGACTGCACGGCTGGCAGATCATGTTCCTGGTCACGGGTCTCATCACCGTCGTGGTCGGTGTCTTCGCCTTCTTCTACCTCGACAACGGGCCGTCGACGGCGAAGTGGCTCGGCGACGACGAGCGCGCGGTCCTGCTCGAGGCGATCGACATGGAGGACCAGGTGAAGGAGGAGCACTCGCCTCGCGGTGCGCTGCGCGCCCTCGGGAACCCCAAGGTGCTGTACTTCGCCGCCATCTACTTCACGATCCAGATGAGCGTCTACGGCATCACCTTCTACCTGCCCACGCAGATCGCTGAGATCGTCGGCAAGCCTGTCGGCCTCGAGGTCGGACTGCTCACCGCCGTGCCGTGGGGCTGCGCGCTCATCGTGACCTTCGTGCTCTCCCGGCTCGCGGACCGCACCGGACACCGGCGGCTCATCGCGACCGCGGCGCTCGCCGCGGCCGGCCTCGGCATCGTACTCTCCGGCCTGCTCGACAACCCGGTGCTCGCGCTGGCGGCCATGAGCCTCGGTGCCGCCGGATTCATCTCGGTGCAGCCCGTATTCTGGACGCTGCCCACGTCCTTCCTCGTCGGGGCGGCGGCCGCGAGCGGCATCGCGCTGATCAACTCCATCGGCAGCCTCGGCGGCTTCGTCGCACCCATCGCGAAGACCTGGGCCGAGGCGACCTTCGGCGCCGACGCCGGACTGGTTCTGCTCGCCGCCATCGCATTCATCGGCGCGGTGCTCATCTGGGCCAGCCGCACGGTGTCAGGCGTCATTCGCCAGACCGACGGCAAGCAGGCGCTCGACACGTTCGCCGTCGAGCGCTGACCCGCGCCGATCCTCCCGCACACGATCCATCGAAGGAACCCAGCTCATGCGCGCACTCGTCCTGGAGCAGCTCGGCCGCCTCGCGGTCGTCCACACGGAGCCCCCCCGTCCCGAAGCGGGGGAGGTGATGATCCGAGTCGCCGCGACCGGCATCTGCGGATCCGACGTGCACGGGTACACGGGCGAGAATGGACGGCGGTTCCCGGGCCAGGTCATGGGCCACGAGTCCGCCGGAACCGTGGCGGCGCTCGGTGACCCGCGATCGTCCACTCTCGCCGTGGGGCAGCCGGTCACGTTCAACCCGGTGGTGGTGCCCGAGCAGGACGCCGCGGCCTATGCGGGCCGCGAACAGCACCACCCCGGCAAGACCGTGATCGGCGTGGCGCGCGAAGTGCCCGCGGCGTTCGCCGACTACGTCATCGTGCCCGAGCGGAACGTGGTCCCGTTGCCGTCCGAGCTGCCCATCGAGTTCGGCGCGCTCATCGAGCCGGTCGCGGTCGCCGTACACGCGGTCCGCCGCGTCCTCCGGGACGGCGACCGGCGAGCCCTCGTCGTCGGTGGCGGTCCCATCGGCCAGTCCGTGGTGCTCGCGCTCCGGGCGGCCGGGCTCGACCGGATCCACGTGAGCGAGATCGACCCCGCCCGGCGCGAGCTGTGCGCGTCGCTCGGCGCTGACGTGATCGACCCTGCCGACGGTCCGCTGGTCGACCAGCTCGCCGCGCACGGTGGCGCCGCCGACGTCTCATTCGACGCCGTCGGGATCACGTCCACGCTGAGAGACGCGCTCACCTCCACGAGGATGGGCGGGAACGTGTGCCTCGTCGGCATGGGCTCGCCGCAGGTGTCCCTCGACGCGTTCCTGGTGAGTACGGAGGAGCGCAGCCTCGTCGGCAGCTTCACCTACTCCGCGGAGGACTTCGCCGATGCCGCCGCCCTCGTCGCCGAGGCGGGAGATCGCGTTCGGGCGCTCATCAGCCGTGAGGTCTCGCCCGACGAGGCGGATGCGGCGTTCGCGGCACTCGCCTCGGGCGACGGCACTCCCGGCAAGGTCCTCGTGCGGTTCGACCGCTGATCCCGAGACATCCCACCCCCACCGACTGGAGCACCACGAAATGACGGGAACCCCCACGATCCGCCAGGTCCGCGCGTACACGCTGCGTGGCGGCGGAGCCGACTACCACGACCAGTCCGCCGGCCACTGGATCGACGACCACATCGCCACTCCCATGTCGATGTACCCCGAGTACCGCCAGTCCCGGCAGAGCTTCGGTATCAACGTGCTCGGCACGCTCGTCGTCGAGATCGAGGCATCCGATGGCACAGTGGGCTTCTCGGTGACCACCGCAGGCGAGATCGGCGCGTTCATCGTCGAGAAGCACCTGGCCCGGTTCCTCGAGGGTGCCAAGGTGACCGACATCGAGCGGATCTGGGACCAGATGTACAAGTCCACGGTCTTCTACGGGCGTCGCGGCGTCGTCCTGAACGCCATCAGCGGCGTCGACCTGGCCCTCTACGACCTGCTCGGGCGCATCCGTCAGGTGCCCGTCTACGAATTGCTCGGCGGCCCCGTCCGGGAAGAGCTGCAGTTCTACGCCACCGGCGCCCGGCCCGACCGGGCCAAGGAGCTCGGCTTCATCGGTGGGAAGATGCCGCTGCACCACGGCCCAGCCGAGGGCGAGGAGGGCCTGCGGAAGAACCTCGAGATGATCCGGGACATGCGCGAGCGAGTCGGCGACGACTTCTGGCTGATGCTGGACTGCTGGATGTCGCTCGATCTCGAGTACGCAACCCGGCTCGCCCACGGCGCAGCGCAGTACGACCTGAAGTGGATCGAGGAGGCGCTGCTGCCCGACGACTACTGGGGCTACGCCGAGCTGCGCCGGCGCGTCCCCCCTACGATGCTCGTCACCACCGGGGAGCACGAGGCGACCAGGTGGGGATTCCGCCACCTGCTCGAAATGGGTGCCGCCGACATCATCCAGCCGGATGTCGGATGGTGCGGGGGTATCACCGAACTGCTCAAGATCTCCGCGCTCGCCGACGCCCACGGTGCGCTGGTCGTGCCCCACGGCTCGAGCGTGTACTCGTACCACTTCGTGGTCACGCGGACGAACAGTCCGTTCGCCGAGTTCCTGATGATGCACGAGACAGCCGAAGAGGTGGTGCCCATGTTCTCGCCCATGCTCGTGGGCGAGCCGGTACCGGTGAACGGTCGCCTCAAGGTCCCGGACACGCCCGGCTTCGGGGTCGAGCTCGATCCCGCGATCGACAAGCACCGTCCCTACACGCACTGACCGTTCCCCCACTCACCACTCGAAAGGTCCTTCCCATGGAGTTCATGCGTCTCGGCGATCCCGGCCACGAGCGCCCCGTCGTCCGGGTCGACGGCACCACCTACCGGCTCGACGGCCTCACCGCGGATATCGACGGCGACTTCCTCGCCGCCGGCGGCATCGAACGCGCGCGTGAGGCGCTCGCCGCGGGCCACCTGCCGATCGACCATTCGGCCGCGTCGGCCCGGATCGGTTCGCCGATCGCGCGTCCGACCGCGGTCGTCTGCATCGGCCAGAACTACGCCGCGCATGCGGCGGAATCGGGGGACGAGCCCCCCGCCGTGCCGATCATCTTCTTCAAGCACCCGAACACGGTCGTCGGCCCGTTCGACGACGTCGTGGTGCCCCCGGGCGCGACGCAGGTCGACTGGGAGGTGGAGCTCGGCGTCGTGATCGGCCGTCGCGCCCGGTACCTCCCCTCACCCGAGGCCGCCCTCGACCACATCGCGGGCTACGTGGTGAGCAACGACGTCTCGGAGCGGCACTTCCAGGTCGCCGTCTCCGGCGGGCAGTGGTCGAAGGGCAAATGCGCCGAGACATTCAACCCGCTCGGACCCGCGCTCGTGCCGGCCGATGAGGTCGATCCTCAGGCGCTGCGTCTGTGGTCCCGCGTCAACGGCGAGCCACGTCAGGACTCGTCGACCGCGGACATGGTCTTCCGCGTCGCCGAGATCGTGCACCACCTCTCGCAGTTCCTCGTGCTGGAGCCGGGCGACCTCATCAACACCGGCACGCCTCAGGGCGTGGCCCTGTCGGGCCGATTCCCCTACCTGACTGCAGGGGATGTGATGGAGATCGGCATCGACGGGCTCGGCGTGCAGCGGCAGCGGCTCGTGCCGGCCGTGATCGCCGCGTAGCTGCCGGCGAAGCGCCTGCGCCGCCGAGGCGCTTCGCTCAGTCGTCGACGCCGCGGGCCATGAGCGCCTCGCCGAGGTGGTCGGCGGTCCGCAGCGCGCGTACGATCACCGGCACCGCCAGGGCGGTGGGCGACCCCTCGGCGCCGCGCGCCTTGCGCGCCTCCAGCACCTCGCGCACGAGGTCGGCGAGCAGCGGCACGCACCGGATGGCGAGCGCGAGCGCCAGCCCGACCCGGTCGGCGTCGACCCATCGGCGGAACGGGCGGAGCAGCACCTGCACCGCGTCGAGGGTCGCCGACACGGGCGTCGTCAGGGTGTAGACGGCAGCCAGCGCGACGGCGAGCACCAGCCGCAGCCCCATCGTGGCGGCGGCCTCCCATCCGGCGAAGATCCACTGCACCGGCACCGCGAACGCGAGCACCCAGAGGATCGGCGCGACCTGCCGCCATGCCATCCGAAGCGGGATGCGGGCGAGCACGAACAGCGCGGCGACCGCGACGGAGGCCGCGCCGAGCGCGACGAGTGAGTCCAGCAGGGCCACGATCGTGATCACGGCCGCGAGCAGTCCAAGCTTCGCCAGCGCCGGCGTGCGGTGCACGAGCGAGCTGCCTGGGAGGAACACGCCGATCATCGCGTCATCCGATCAGGGCCCGGTACGCGTCGAGCGCGTGCCGCGGCTCGTCGTCGGCGACGACTCGGCCGCTCTCCATGACGATGACGCGATCGAAGGTCTCGAGCAGTTCGAGCTGGTGGCTGACGACCACGAGCTGCTGGTCGAGCCTGTCGAAGTGCTCGGCGATGCGGCGCGCGTTGCGTGCATCGAGCAGCGTCGTCGGCTCGTCCGCGACGACGATCGACGGCTCGCCGACGAGCACCGACGCGAGCGCGAGCAGCTGCTTCTGGCCGCCCGAGAGCCGGTGCGCGGGCCGGTCGGCCAGCTCGGCGAGGCCGAACCGGGCGAGGGTCGCGTCGACGCGCGCCGCGGCATCCGCTGCACCCAGCTTGTGACGGCGCAGCGTGAACGCGACGTCCTCGCGGACCGTCGGCATGACGATCTGCGTGTCGGCGTTGGTGAAGACGAACCCGACGCGCCGGCGCACCTCGCGGCCGTGGCGCGCGACGTCGAGGCCGTCGACCTCGACGCGGCCCGCGGTCGGTGCGACGAGGCCGTTGATCATGCGGGCGAGCGTCGACTTCCCCGAGCCGTTCGCGCCGACGATGCCGACGCGTCGCTCCGCGAGGTCGAGCGTGACATCGTCGACGACGCGCTCGTCGCCGAAGTCGTGGCTGACGCCGTCGAAGCGGATGGCGCTCATGCGACCCGCTCCACGATCATCGCGACGCCCTGGCCGCCGCCGATCGAGCAGGCCGCGAGGCCGGCGCTGGCGTCGTCGCTCGCCAGCATGCGCGCCGCGAGCCGGACGAGGAGGATCGCGCCCGACGCGCCCCACGGATGGCCGAGTGCGATCGCGCCCCCGTCGGCCGAGATGGTCTCCTCGTCGAGTCCGAGCTCGTCGCTGACGGCGAGCAGCTGCGAGGCGAACGCCTCGGTGATCTCGACGAAGCCGAGGTCGGCCGCCGTCATGCCGGCGCGCGCGAGCGCCGAGCGAGCCGCGGGAGCGGCGCCGAGGCCGGGCAGGGCGGGGTCGCCCGCTGCGACGGCCGCCGCGCGCACCCGCAGGGCCGGGAGGTCGAGGTCGCGCGCGACCTCGGCGGTCGTGACGGCCATCGCCGCGGCGCCGTCGGAGAATCCGCACGAGTTGCCGGCCGTGACGGTGCCGCCGGGCCGCGCGCCGTCGCGTGCGAGCGAGGCCGACGCCGGCGCGAACGCGGGCGCGAACCTGGCGAGCCGCGCGAGGTCCATCGTCGCGCGCGGCCGATCATCGCGCGCGACGCCGTCGACCGGCACGATCTCGGCGTCGAAGCCGCCCGCCTCCTGGGCTGCGGCCGCGCGGGCGTGCGAGCGCGCGGCCCACGCATCCTGGCGGGCGCGAGTGATGCCGCGGACGCGGGCGAGGTGCTCGGCGGCGGGTCCCATGTCGGGGTCGGGGAACCCGGCGGGCGCGAAGGGTGCCCGTGTGTACCGCTCGCGGGTTCCGGGCCAGAGCCGGTGCGGCGCGGTCGAGGCCGACTCGGCGCCGCCGGCGAGCACGAGCGCGGCGTCACCGGCGCGCACCCGCGCCGCCGCCTGGAGGACGGCGTCGAGACCCGATCCGCACTGCCGATCGACCGTGACACCGGGAACGCCGACCCCGAGGCCGGCGCGGAGCGCGGCGACTCGCGCGAGATCGCCGCCCGGACCCATGCAATTGCCGAGCACCACATCGTCGACGGGCAGCCCCGACGGTGCCACCGCCGCGGCCGCCGCGGCGAGCACCGGCGCGGCGAGCGCGTCGACGGTGTGCCCGGCGAACCCGCGTCCGGCGGTGCCGATCGCCGTGCGCCGAGCTGCGACGATCACGGGCGCCGACGCCGCGCTGCCGATCATCGCGGGCTCCCGCCGTCGAAGGGCGCCGGATGTCCCGGCCCGAGGTCGCCCGCGGCGACCGCGTCGCGCAGCCGCCCGCGCGCCACCTTGCCCGAGTCGGTCCGCGGCAGCTCGTGCACGAACCAGCGTCGCGGCAGTTCGACGGGGGAGAGCCCGGCGCGCGCGGCGGCGACCACGGCCTCGAGCGCCACTCCGTCGTCGAGCTCCAGGACGGCCGCGATGCGCTGCCCGAGCAGCTCGTGCGGCTCGCCGACGACCGCGGCGGCCCGCACGCCGGGCACCGCCGCGAGTCGCGCCTCGATCGCTTCGGCGGGGATGGTCGTTCCGGCGGTCGTGATCGCCGCGTCGCCCCGGCCCAGCACGCGGATGCCGCCGTCGGCGGTGCGCTCGGCGAGATCGCCGACAGTCGCGAACCCGTCGGCACCGGCGACGCCGAGCGCGAGGTAGGGCGACCGTGCCCAGATCTCGTGGCCGGCCGCGCTCGGGCGCAGCTCGACCTCGACCCCGGGGAACGGCGTGAGCGCGCCGCCCGATCCGGCGAGCACGAACGAGAGCTCGGCTGCCCCGTAGTACTCGGTGAGTCGGATGCCGCGTGCCTCGACGCGTGCGCGCAGCGCCCCGCTCATCGCCGACCCCGCGACGATGGCCGCGGGCGGCATCGCAGGCCCGTCGGCGATCCGCGCGAGACGGGTCGGAGTGGCGTGCACGATGGAGGCGCCGTCGAGGCGGTCGGTCGCGGTCGCGCCGAGCCACAGCGCGTGCAGCACGGCGTAGAGGTGCATGGAGACGTGCAGCGGTCCGGTGACGGCGACGCGCGCGTCGCCGTCCGATCCGGCCAGCTCGGCCAGGGGAGCGGCCGATGCGAGCCACGACGCGCTCGTTCGCGCGACCACGCGTGGCGGGGCGTCGGCGGCGGCCGTCGAGCCCGAGGTCGTGAGCGCGAGCTCGGTCCCGTCGGGCAGGGTGTCGGCGAGCCGCGCGGCCTCGTCGGCGCCGCCGCCGACGAGCACCGGGCGGCCCTGAGCCAGGCAGGCCAGCACGGTCACGACGAGCCCGACCGGGTCGGTGCCGGCGCGGCATCCGACCGGCCCGGCTCCCGCGGGGAGCACGGCTGCGTCGACCGCGCGAGCGAGGTCGCCGTAGCGCACGGCGTCGCCGCCGAACGCGAGGGCGACCCGCTCGTCGGGGCCGCGCAGCCAGTCGCTCATGCGCCCCGGTTCGTCGCCTCGCGACGCCACGGCCACGGCTTCGGCTCGATGAGGCCGGGCCACGCGCGGTGGACGCCCTTCGCGACCAGCACCGTGACGACGACCTTGAGGATGTCGCCGGGCAGGAAGATCGCGGAGCCGGCGATCGCGACGCCCAGGGGCGTGCCCGTGATGGCGGCGAACGCCGGGATGCCGACGAGGTAGACCACGACGATGCCGCCGAAGGCGGTCGCGGCGAGCGCCGGGAGCACGCGGTACGCGGGCAGGAGGCGCGCGGTGAGCCAGCCGACCACGAACGCGCCCAGGACCCATCCGATGAGGTACCCCACCGACGGGCCGACGAAGACGGCGAGGCCGCCGCGACCGCCCGAGAGCAGCGGCAGGCCGGCCGCGACGAGCGCGAGGAGGAGCAGCACCGAGAGCGCGCCCTTGCGCGCACCCAGGATCGCGCCGGCGAGCATCACGCCCAGGGTCTGGAACGTGATCGGCACCGCGGCGGGTCCGACATACAGCGCACCCGGCAGGCCGAGGGCCGCGATGAGCGCGGCGAAGACGGCGATCTGCGCGAGGTCGCGTGCGGAGATGCGGGCGCGGCTGCGCTGGGGCGCGGCAGCGGTGGACTGGGTGGCGGTCATGCGGCTCCCGTCGATCGGCGTGGGGGGCGAAGGCCCTCGTGTTCACGCTACGAACGGCGGGAGACCGGCCGCTCGAGGTGGCCGTACAAGAAACGCCGCGGGAATTTGGAACGCCGCGGGAGGCGCTCGACGAGACGGGGTCAGGCGGCGCGGGCGGCCTCGTGGGCGGGCAACGGCGCGGGGACGGACGCGGCGGCGACGGCTTCGTCGGTCAGGTCGACCTCGTCGGATGCCCCGGCGTCGACGGGATCGGCCCACACGACGAGGGGCGCGGGCGTCCACGTGAGCGCGAGCGACGCCTCCTCGGCGGGCACGACGACCGCGACCTGTTCGCGCTCCTCGAGGATCGCACGCGTGACCTCGGCGGCGATCTGGTGGGTCAGCATGGCCTGGAAGATCCGGTCGGAATCGGCGTCGGTGCGGCGGACGAGGGACCACTGGCCGTCGGGACCGATGAACCGCGAGAGCCGGGCGTTGACGAGCTCGAAGATGTGCTCCCCGCGCAGGTCGGCGGCCGTCGCGCGAGGCGAGGGTGCGGGAGCGGTGTGGGCGGCGGCTTGGGCGGCGAGCCGCGCGCGGCGCCAGCGGCGGAACATCGGTGTCCTCTCGGTCGTTCGTGGAAAGGGACTCGGCGGCGGATGGTCTCGTCCAGTCTCCGGCAGGCGCGCGTGAACGTCGGGCGGACACGCCGCCCGAGGCGAGGCGCGAGGCCGGGCCGGCGGGGGCGCCGCCTACTCGGCCAGTTCCCTGCGCTTCTCCTCGTCGGCCACCGTGCCGATCGCGATCGCCAGGGTCGCCGCCCAGGAGACCCACATGAGCAGGAGCCTCCAGTCGCGGGGCCCCGCGGCGGTGGCGCGAACGACGCCGACCGCACTGAAGATCGAACTCAGGACCGCGGTACTGAAGAGGTACTTGCGCATGCCGCCACGCTATCGTCCGCGGCGCCGACGGTGCGACCGGTTGACACCCGCGTGGCTGGGAGAACGCCGCCAGTGCTGACCGATCGTGCAGGATCTGACCGGTCGGTCAAGTACGCTCGATCGCATGCCCATCGAAGCCAAGCCCGCGTCGCGCGTGCGCGCCGCCGACGAGCTCAAGCAGGCCGCCCTCGAGCAATTCGCCTCGGTCGGCTTCGCGGCGTCGTCGCTGCAGCACATCGCCGACCACGCGGGCTACTCCAAGTCGAGCGTGCTGTACCACTACGCCTCCAAGGAGGCCCTGCTCGAGGCCGCGATCGAACCGGCCGTGGTCGAGTTCGAGGAGGTGCTCGAGGACTACCTCGCCGGGCGCGGGTCGGGACGGCGTCGCCGGCTGGTCGACCGCGTCGTCGAGCTCCTGCTGGCGCACCGCGAGGCGGTGCACGTCTTCCTGATCCAGGGCCCGAGCCTGGCCGATCTGCCGATCATCGCGCGCGCGAACGCGTCGGTGCGGCGCCTCGCCGCGGCCGTCTCCGAGGAGCGTGAGAACGTCGCCGACCAGGTGCGCTTCGGCATCGCGCTCGGCGGCGCGGCGTTCCTCCTCACCGCCGGGCGCACGTTCGCCGACGAGGAATCGCGGCCGACCGACGACGAGCTGGCCGTCGCACTGCACGACGTCATCGCCGACATCCTCGCGCCGTCCGCCGCACACCGCCCCACGTCCGCCCCGACCACCGCCGACTGAGAGAGAACCGTGGCCCTCTTCCTCCACCGCATCGGACGCGCCGCCTACCGCCGGGCCTGGCTGGTCATCGTCGCCTGGGGCGTCGCGCTGGCCGCCCTGCTCGGCCTCGGCGTCGGCCTCGGCGGCCAGCTCCAGGAGTCCTACGCCATTCCCGGCACCGAGTCGCAGGATGCGATCGACCAGCTCGCCGCGGTGTTCCCCCAGACCGCCGGCGCGTCGGCGAAGGCGGTCGTCGAGGCGCCCGACGGCGAGTCGGTCGAGAACGCCCCGTACCGCGACGCGATCGAGGCGATGGAGGCCGAGCTCGAGGACGTCGAGGGGGTCGCGAACGTGCTCGGCCCGTTCGACGAGTACGCCGGCGACCAGGTCTCCGACGACGAGCGCACCGCGTACGTGCAGGTGCAGTTCGACGGGCCGGTGACTGAGGTCACGGATGCGTCGATCGAGGCCGTGCTCGTCACGGGCGAGACCGGCCGCGACGCGGGTCTCGAGGTCGCGTTCGGGGGCGAGGTGTTCCAGGAGACGACCTTCGGCCTCACCATCACCGAGGCGTTCGGCGTGCTGTTCGCGGGCGTCGTGCTGCTCATCACCTTCGGCTCGCTGCTGGCGGCCGGGATGCCGCTGCTCACCGCCATCGTCGGCGTCGCGGCGACCTTCGGCGGCATCTCGCTCGTGGCCGCGTTCGCCCCGGTGTCGAGCACCGCGCCCATGCTCGCGGTGATGATCGGCCTCGCCGTCGGCATCGACTACGCACTGTTCATCCTGTCGCGGCACCGCACGCAGCTCGCCCGGGGCATGGACCCGCAGGAGAGCGCGGCCGAGGCCGTCGCGACGGCCGGCGGCGCCGTCGTCTTCGCGGGGCTCACGGTGATCATCGCGCTGCTCGGCCTGCTCGTCGTCGGCATCCCCTTCCTCAGCGTCATGGGCATCGCGGCCGCGTTCGCCGTGCTGCTCGCCGTGATCGGCGCCACCACGCTGCTGCCCGCGCTGCTCGGCCTCGCGAAGGGCCGTCTCGCGCCGAAGCCGGGCAGCCGCGCGCACCGTCGTGCCGTCGCCCACGACGAGGGCGGCCGGCCGACGCTCGGCCGTCGCTGGGTCGACACGGTCCTCAAGGCGCCGGTCGTGTTCGTGCTGCTCGTGGTCGGCCTGCTCGGCGCGGCCGCGATCCCCGCGGCCAGCCTCGACCTCAACCTGCCCGGCGGGCGGGGCGAGGCCGGCTCGAGCCAGCGGGAGGCGTACGACATGATCTCCGCGGGGTTCGGCGAAGGCTACAACGGCCCCCTCATCGTCACGGTCGACATCACGCAGACGACCGACATCTTCGACGACCTCGACGCGATCGGCGCGCGCCTGGCCGAGGTCGACGGCGTCGCCTACGTCGGCGAGGGCCTGCCGAACGAGACGGTCGACACGGCCATCATCCAGGTCATCCCCGACAGCGGCCCGACCGATCCCCACACCAAGCAGGTCGTGCAGGACATCCGCGCCCTCGAGGACGAGATCACCGACGACTTCGGCACGCCGATCGCGGTGACCGGCTACACCGCCGTCTCGATCGACATCTCCCAGCGCCTCACCGACGCGCTCATCCCGTTCGCGCTCATCGTCGTCGGGCTCTCGATCATCCTGCTGCTCATCGTGTTCCGATCGGTGTTCGTGCCGATCAAGGCGGCGCTCGGCTTCCTGCTCTCCGCGTTCGGGGCGATCGGCCTCACCGTCGCGGTCTTCCAGTGGGGATGGCTCGCCGACCTCATGCACATCGAGCCCGGCCCCATCCTGAGCTTCCTGCCGATCCTCCTCATGGCCGTGCTGTTCGGCCTCGCCATGGACTACGAGGTGTTCCTCGTCTCGGGCATGCGCGAGGAGTACGTCAAGACGAAGGAGCCGCGCACGTCGATCGTGCACGGCTTCCAGCACGCCGCACGCGTGGTCACCGCGGCGGCGCTCATCATGTTCTTCGTCTTCTTCGCATTCGTGCCCGAGGGCACCGGCGTCATCAAGGGCATCGCGTTCGCCCTCGCGATCGGCGTCGCGTTCGACGCGTTCCTCGTCCGCATGACGCTCGTCCCGGCGGCGATGGCGCTCGCCGGACGCCACGCCTGGTGGTTGCCGAGGTGGCTGGCGCGCATCCTGCCCGACGTCGACATCGAGGGCGAGGGCCTGCGCGCCCACCTCGCCGAGTCGGAGTGGGCGGCCGCGCGCGACGCCGACGTGCTCGCCGACGGCCTGCTCGTCGGCGACCCGGCCGACCCCGTCGGACCCGTGTCGATCGCCGTACCCCGCGGCGGCGCGCTGGTCGTACGCGGGCGCCCGGCCGATCGCCGGCTGCTCGCCGCGACGCTCGCCGGCCGCGTGATGCCCGCGGGCGGCCGCCTCGCGGTGCTCGGACTGCCCCTCCCGACTGATGCGAGCGCCGTCATGCAGCGCGTCGCGATCGCCGACGGGGCGACGGATGGCGCGGCCGCCGCGACTGCGGGCGAGCTCATCGCCGCGCGCATCGACGCCACGCGCGCCTGGTACCGCCTCGGCTCGACCAGCGCGGCGACGACCGCCATGCTGCGCCGCGTCGCGGAGGCGCGCTCCGCCGGTGCCGATCCGCTCGCGTGGCGCACCCGCGCGCTCCACCCCGACACCGCGTTCGCCGCGCTGGATCCGCTCGACCGGACCCTGGTCGCGGTCGCCGCGGCGCTCGCCGAGAACCCTCGCGCGGTCGCCGTCGACCTCGACATCCCGCCGGCCGCCGCCGCCCGCACCTGGCGGGCGCTCGCGCGGCTCGTCCCGTCCGACGTCGTGCTCATCGCGACCACGGCGGCCGACGCCGACCTCGACCCCGCCCGCGAGGCCTTCGACGCCCGCGGCATCCGCTCGCTCGACCTCGTCACGCGCCCCCAGGAGGCTCTCCGATGACCCGCCCCGACACGACCGCCCCGGCCGGTCCCACCGCGCGAGGCCGCGGACGCCGCGCCGCGCTCCTCGCGGTCGTCATCGCCGTGCCCCTCGCCGTCGCCGGCCTCGTCGCCGGAGCGGTCGGCGGCGTCGACGAACGCCTCGACGCCATCCCCGCCGTCGTGGTGAACAACGACGAGATGGTCAGCATGACCACGCCCGACGGCGAGGAGCAGCCGGTGCTCGCCGGCCGCCAGCTCGTGACCGAGCTCACGGGCGACGGAGAGACGGGATTCGACTGGACCATCTCGAACGACGAGGAGGCCGCCGCGGCGCTCGCCGACGGCGAGGCGTACGCGGTCCTCACCATCCCGTCGGATTTCTCGGCCTCGGTCACCTCGCTCTCGGGCGACACGCCGACGACCGCCTCGCTCGACATCCGCACCGACGATGCCCACGGCTACCTCGCCGGCGTCGTGGGCAGCGCGGTCGGCGACGCCATCGCGACGACGTTCGGGAACGAGCTCACGACGCGATACCTCGAGGGGCTCTACGGCAACCTCATCACGGTCGGCGGTTCGCTCGGCGACGCGGCCGACGGCGCGGGGCAGCTCGCCGACGGCGCCGACTCGCTCTCGTCGGGGCTGGGACAGCTCGCCGACGGCGTCGGATCGTCGGCGGCGGGTGCCGAGGAGCTCGCCGGCGGGCTGGGTGAGCTCGCGGGCGGCGTCGGCTCGTCGGCCGCCGGAGCCGAGGAACTCGCCGGCGGGCTCGGTCAGCTCGCAGGCGGCGTCGGCTCCGCGGCATCCGGTGCTGAGGATGCCGCCGCCGGAGCGGCCGCCTACGCGAACGGCGTCGACCAGTACACCGCCGGCGTCGACTCCCTCGCGGTCGGGCTCGGGCAGCTCGCCGCCGAGACCTCGCAGCTCGGCGAGCTCGGCACGGGCATCGCCGCCTACACCGAGGGCGTCGCGGAATTCTCGGCCGGCTACGACCAGCTCGAGGTCGGCCTGCTCGGCCTGATCGACGGCAACATCGCCGCGACGGCCGCGGCCGCCGGCGTCGCCCCGACGTGCGACCCCGAGCCGGCCCTGCCGATCGCGGAGCTCTGCGCACTGCGCCAGGGCGTCGTCGACACCGGTGACGGCGCGGCCGAGCTCGCCGCCGGGGGAGTGCCGCTCGGTGCCGGTGCGGCGGGCCTCGGCGACCTCGAGACCGGCATCGCGCAGACCGCCGCCGGTGCCGCCCAGCTCTCCGGCGGCTCGGCGCAGCTCCGCTCCGGCGCCGACGCGCTCACCTCGGGGTACCAGGGCCTCTCCGGCGGCCTCACGCAGCTGCAGTCCGGCGCCTCCGGGGCGGCATCCGGCACGTCGCAGCTCGCGAGCGGCCTGACGCAGCTCGAGGCGGGCACCTCGGGCGCGGCATCCGGCACCTCCGAGCTTGCGAACGGCCTGACGCAGCTCCAGTCGGGCGCCTCGGCATCGGCGGATGGCGCGTCCGAGCTCGCCGACGGCACCCAGGAGCTCGCCGACGGCCTCGCCGAGGGCGCCGAGGGAACGTCGTCGCTGAGCGACATGGACCCCGCCGAGACCGCGGACGTCGTCGCCGACCCCGTGGTCTCCGAGTCGACGCGCGACAACGAGATCGACACGCTGGGACAGGTGGTCGCGATGCTGCTCGGTCCCATCGGCCTGTGGCTCGGCTCGATGGCCCTGTTCCTGGTCTTCCGGCCGTTCACGCGCGAGGCGCTCGCCAGCACCGCGCCCACCGGGCGGCTCGTCGCGCGCACGCTGTTCCGCGGCTCGCTCATCGGCCTCGCCCAGGCGGCCGCCGTGGTGCTGCTCATGCACACCGCGCTCGGCGTCGACTGGGCGCTGCTCCCGCAGACCCTCGCCTTCTCGGCCCTGCTGGCCGTCGCGTTCACCGCGGTGCACGCCTTCCTCAGCGCGTGGCTCGGGCGGGCCGGCACGATCGTCTCGCTCGTCCTCGTGGTGCTCCAGCTCGCGGCATCCGGCGGCCTCTACCCGCTCGAGATCGTCAGCGGCCCGTACCAGGCGGTGAGCCCGTTCCTGCCGCTCACCTGGGCGGTGCAGGGCATGCAGCACATCGTGTCGGGCGCCGGCGGCGGCGCCGTGTGGGCCGCATCGGGCGTGATCGCGCTGTTCGGGGTGCTCGGCACGGCGGGCACGGTCGCCGTCGTCGGCCGTCGACGCGCCATCCGGCCCGCCGGTCGGCTCGCGCCGATCACCGCCTGATCGGGGCCGCGCCCGGCCGTCTCAGCGCTGGCGGCCGGGCAGGATCGCGTCGATGGCGCGGCGCAGCGGTGATTCGTGCGCCGGGGCGGCGCCCTCGACCGAGGTGTGCTCGCGCGCGAACGCGAGGGTCTCGCGGAGCATGTCGAGGCGCTCGGCCTCGGACTTCGCCTTGCGCGTGTTGATCTCGGCGACGATCGAGCCGTCCCAGTCGGTGTCGGCGAGCATCCGCAGCGTCTCGGCGACGGGCTCGCGGCCGTAGCCGGGCAGCAGGTGCTCGTCGAAGATCTGCCCCTCGCCGATCGCTCCCGACCCGTCGCAGAGGTGCACGTGGCGCAGTCGGTCGCCGAGGTCTTTCGCGTACTCGAGGCTGTTCACGCCCGAGAGCGCCGCGTGCGAGAAGTCGAGCGTCACCGCGTCGCAGTCCATGTCGCGCGGATCCCAGCCGGGCATGTACGCCTTCATGTTCCGGCCGGCGGCCCGCCACGGGAACATGTTCTCGACCGCGATCTCGACGCCGTGCTCGCCCGAGAGCTCTCGCACGATCGACAGGAACTCGAGCGCGTAGCTCGCCTGCCAGCGGAACGGCGGGTGGACGACGACCGCTCCGGCCCCGACCGCCTTCGCGAGCTCGGCCGTGCGCGCGAGCTTCACGCGCGGGTCGCGGCCCCAGACGAAGTGCGTCAGCAGCAGGACGGGGGCGTGGATCGAGAGGATCGGCAGCTCCCACCGATCGGACATCTCGATCAGGCCCTCGGCCTGCTGGGTGGTGACCTCCTGGGTCACCATGATCTCGACGCCATCGAACCCGGCTTCCTTCGCCAGGCGGAAGGCATGCTCGGGTTCGAGTGGATACACGCAGGTGGTGCTCATACCGATGCGGATCATGAGGCTTCGCAGTCTAGCCCGGAAGGCTGGACACGGGGTGGGACCTGTGGGGACTGTTAGCCTGAAACGGAGCCGTCCGCGAGGAGGACCCGACGCCGTGAAGCCCGACCCCGACTCAGACGACCTGCGAACCGAACCCGTGTACGACATGGTGGTCGTCTCGAACCGCCTCCCCGTCGACTACCTGGGCGGCGAGGGTGCCGACACGCAGTGGAAGGCCTCGCCCGGCGGCCTCGTCACCGCGCTCGAACCGATCATGCGCGCCGCCGACGGCGCGTGGGTCGGATGGGCAGGGGTGGCCGACCGCGAGTTCGCGCCCTTCGAGCACGGCGGCATCTCGATCGTCCCCGTGCCGCTCTCGGCCGAGGACGTCGAGGAGTACTACGAGGGCTTCTCGAACGACACCCTGTGGCCGCTGTACCACGACGTCATCGCCCCGCCGCGGTTCCATCGCGAATGGTGGGATGCGTACGTGCGGGTCAACCGCCGCTTCGCCGAGGCTGCGGCCGGGGCGGCCGCCGAGGGCGGGGTCGTCTGGGTGCAGGACTACCAGCTCCAGCTCGTGCCGCGCATGCTCCGCGAGCTGCGCCCCGACCTCGTGATCGGCTTCTTCAACCACATCCCGTTCCCCGCGTACGGCATCTACTCCCAGCTACCCTGGCGCCGACAGGTCGTCGAGGGCCTCCTCGGTGCCGACGTCATCGGGTTCCAGCGGGCCGCCGACGCCGGCAACTTCTCGCGCGCCGTGCGACGGCTGTTCGGCTTCCGCACGCGAGGCACGGTGATCGACGTCCCCGAGGGCGACGGCGTGCGCCACGTCGTCGCACGGCACTTCCCGATCTCGATCGACGCGGCCGCGTTCGAGCAGCTCGCGCGCCGGCCCGAGGTCCAGGAGCGGGCCCGTGAGATCCGGTCGAGCCTCGGCGACCCCGACGTGGTCATGCTCGGCGTCGACCGGCTCGACTACACGAAGGGCATCCGGCACCGCATCAAGGCCTTCGGCGAGCTGCTGCGAGACGGCCGGCTCTCCGTCGAGGAGGCCACGCTGGTGCAGGTCGCGAGCCCGTCGCGCGAACGCGTCGACACGTACCGGCAGCTGCGAGACGAGATCGAACTGCTGGTCGGCCGCCTCAACGGCGACCACTCGACCCTGGGACACCCGGCGATCTCGTACCTGCATCACGGCTACCCGCGCGAGGAGATGGCGGCGCTCTACCTCGCGGCCGACGTCATGCTCGTCACGGCGCTGCGCGACGGCATGAACCTCGTCGCCAAGGAGTACGTGGCCAGCCGCTACGACGACGACGGCGTGCTGCTGCTCAGCGAGTTCACCGGCGCGTCCGACGAGCTCCGCCAGGCGATCCTCGTGAACCCGCACGACATCGAGGGGCTGAAGGACGCGATGGTCGAGGCCTCGCGCATGCCCAAGCGGGAACGCGCGCGCCGCATGCGCCTCCTCCGCAAGCGCGTCAAGGAGAACGATGTCGCGAACTGGTCCGCGACCTTCCTCGAGACCCTGACGGGAACCGGCCCGATCTCGCCGGGGGTGCCTGAGCAGCTGCGCGCCGCGATCGGCCGCCTCGCCGAGGTCGAACGGCTGCTCGTCGCGCTCGACTTCGACGGCACGCTGGCCCCGCTCGTCGACCGGCCCGAGCAGGCGCGCGCGACCCAGCGGGCCCGCACCGCGATCGAGCGGCTCGCCGACGCCGACGACACGCGCGTCGCGCTCGTCTCGGGCCGCGCGCTCGACAGCCTGAAGGATGTCGCGTCGCCGCCCGTCGCGGCCCTGCTGAGCGGATCGCACGGCGTCGAGCTCCAGCTCGAGGCCGGCGGGGGCGTGACGCTCGACCTGCGCGAGGGCGAGCTCACCCGTCTCGAGCAGCTCATCGAGATCGTCGAGGAGGCGGCATCCGCGTCCGACGGCGCCTGGGTCGAGCGCAAGCCCGCAGGCATCGCGCTGCACACGCGCAAGCTCGGCGCGACGGCGGGCGCCGCGCTGCAGCGCTCCGCGCGCGAGCGCGTCGAGGCGGCGCTGCCCGGGCTCGCCACGCGCAGCGGCAAGAACGTGCTCGAGTTCGCGGTGCGTGCGAGCGACAAGGGCGAGGCGCTCACGCGGCTGCGCCAGCACGCGGGCGCCGACGCGGTGCTCTACGTCGGCGACGACGTCACCGACGAAGACGCGTTCGCGACGCTCGACAGCGAGGACCTCGGCGTCAAGGTCGGGCAGGGCAAGTCGATCGCGGCGTACCGCCTGCGCGGGCCCGATGACGTGGCCGAGCTGCTGGAACTGCTCGCCGACGCCCGCGACGCCGCCCGCTGAGGCCGCTCGGGCGGCGGCGAAACCGGTCGCCGCCGACCTCTAGACTCGACGATATGTCGGAGATCGATCCCAAGCCCCGCAGTCGCGTCGTCACGGATGGCATCGAGGCCACCACGAGCCGGGGGATGCTCCGGGCGGTCGGCATGGGCGACGCCGACTGGGACAAGCCGCAGGTCGGCATCGCGAGCTCGTGGAACGAGATCACGCCGTGCAACCTCTCGCTCGCGCGCCTCGCGCAGGCGGCCAAGGAGGGCGTGCACGCGGGCGGCGGGTACCCGCTGCAGTTCGGCACGGTCTCCGTCTCCGACGGCATCTCGATGGGCCACGAGGGCATGCACTTCTCGCTCGTGTCGCGCGAGGTCATCGCCGACTCGGTCGAGGTCGTCATGCAGGCCGAGCGCCTCGACGGCTCGGTGCTCCTGGCCGGCTGCGACAAGTCGATCCCGGGCATGCTCATGGCCGCCGCGCGGCTCGACCTGGCGTCGGTGTTCCTCTACGCGGGCTCGATCGCACCCGGCTGGGTCCGGCTCGAGGACGGCACCGAGAAGGACATCACGATCATCGACTCGTTCGAGGCGGTCGGCGCGGTCAAGGCCGGCAAGATGAGCGAAGCCGACGCCAAGCGCATCGAGTGCGCCTTCGCCCCCGGCGAGGGCGCCTGCGGCGGCATGTACACCGCCAACACCATGGCCTCGGTCGCCGAGGCGCTCGGACTCTCGCTGCCCGGCTCGGCATCGCCCGCCTCGGCGGATCGCCGCCGCGACTACTACGCGCACCGGTCGGGCGAGGCCGTCGTCAACCTGCTGCAGACCGGGATCACGGCGCGTCAGATCCTCACGAAGGAGGCGTTCGAGAACGCCATCGCCGTGGGCATGGCGCTCGGGGGCTCGACCAACATCGTGCTGCACCTGCTCGCGATCGCTCGCGAGGCCGAGGTCGAGCTCTCGCTCGACGACTTCAACCGCATCGGCGCGAAGGTGCCGCACATCGGCGACCTCAAGCCGTTCGGCAAGTACGTCATGAACGACGTCGACCGTCGCGGCGGCCTGCCCGTGCTCATGAAGGCGCTGCTCGACGCCGGCCTCATGCACGGCGACGCCCTCACCGTCACGGGCAAGACCCTCGCCGAGAACCTCGCCGAGATGGACATCGCACCGCTCGACGGCGAAGTGCTCCGCACCCTCGACAACCCCATCCACGAGACCGGCGGGCTCACCATCCTGCACGGCTCGCTCGCGCCCGAGGGCGCCGTCGTGAAGACCGCCGGCTTCGACGCCGCCACATTCGAGGGGCCCGCGCGCGTGTTCGAGCGCGAGCGCGCCGCGATGGACGCGCTGACCGCCGGTGAGATCTCGCACGGCGACGTCGTCGTGATCCGCTACGAGGGCCCGAAGGGCGGCCCCGGCATGCGCGAGATGCTCGCCATCACCGCCGCCATCAAGGGCGCTGGGCTCGGAAAAGATGTACTACTCTTGACGGACGGTCGATTCTCAGGCGGCACAACCGGCCTGTGCATCGGCCACATAGCACCCGAGGCGGTCGACCGAGGTCCGATCGCCTTCGTGCGCGATGGTGATCTGATTCGGGTCGATATCGCGGCTCGTTCCATCGACCTACTGGTCGACGAGTCCGAGCTGGCAGCCCGCCGCGAAGGCTGGGCTCCGCTTCCTCCGCGCTACACCCGAGGCGTCCTCGCGAAGTACTCCAAGCTCGTGCGCTCCGCTGCCGAAGGCGCGACCACGGGCTGAGGCGTTCGCCTGTCCCGAACATCCCGTCCACCATGAACAGGAATCGAATGACCACGGAATCCACTCCCGTGCCATCGCCCGCCACCCTGTCGCAGTCGCAGTCGCACGGCAGCCCCGAGATGCTCACCGGGGCCGAGGCCGTCGTGCGCTCGCTCGAGCTCCTCGGCATCACCGATGTCTTCGGGCTGCCCGGCGGCGCGATCCTCCCCGTCTACGACCCGCTGCTCGACAGCCGCCGGCTCCGCCACATCCTCGTGCGCCACGAGCAGGGCGCGGGCCACGCCGCCGAGGGCTACGCCTCCTCGAGCGGCAAGCTCGGCGTCGCGATCGCGACCTCCGGCCCCGGCGCGACGAACCTCGTCACCGCCATCGCCGACGCGCACATGGACTCGGTGCCCTTCCTGGCGATCACCGGCCAGGTCTTCTCGAACCTCATGGGCACCGACGCGTTCCAGGAGGCCGACATCGTCGGCATCACGATGCCGATCACCAAGCACTCGTTCCTGGTCAAGCGCGCTGAGGAGATCCCGGGCACGATCGCGGCGGCCGTGCACATCGCCACGACCGGCCGCCCGGGTCCGGTGCTCGTCGACATCACGAAGGATGCGCAGCAGGCCACGTTCGCGTTCAGCTGGCCGCCGAAGCTCGACCTGCCCGGCTACCGTCCGATCACCAAGGCGCACGGCAAGCAGGTGCTCGCCGCGGCCCAGCTCATCGCCGAGGCCAAGCGTCCGGTGCTCTACGTCGGCGGCGGCATCATCCGCGCCGGCGCATCCGACGAGCTGGTGGCGCTGGCCGATGCCACGAAGGCACCCGTGGTGACCACGCTCATGGCGCGCGGGGCCTTCCCCGACTCGCACCCGCAGCACCTCGGCATGCCCGGCATGCACGGCACGGTCCCCGCGGTGCTCGCCCTGCAGGAGGCCGACCTCCTCGTCGCGCTCGGCGCCCGGTTCGACGACCGCGTCACCGGCCGCGCCGCGCTCTTCGCGCCCGACGCGAAGGTGGTGCACGTCGACATCGACCCCGCCGAGATCTCGAAGATCCGCACCGCCGACGTGCCCATCGTGGGCGATGCGAAGGACGTGCTCGTCGACCTCCTCGCCGCCTACCGCGACGTGACGAAGGCCGGCTCGCCCGATCTGTCCGAATGGTGGGCCACCCTCGACGGCCTCCGCTCCGAGTTCCCGCTCGGTTTCACGCAGCCCTCCGACGGGCTCCTCGCGCCGCAGTACGTGATCCAGCGCATCGGCGAGCTCACCGGTCCCGAGGGCGTCTACGCCGCGGGCGTCGGGCAGCACCAGATGTGGGCGGCCCAGTTCATCAAGTACGAGCGCCCGAACTCGTGGCTGAACTCCGGCGGTGCCGGCACCATGGGCTACGCGGTGCCCGCCGCGATGGGCGCGAAGGTGGCCGAGCCCGACCGCGTGGTCTGGGCGATCGACGGCGACGGCTGCTTCCAGATGACCAACCAGGAGCTCGCGACCTGCACGCTCAACGACATCCCGATCAAGGTCGCGGTCATCAACAACTCCTCGCTCGGCATGGTGCGCCAGTGGCAGACCCTCTTCTACGACGGCCGCTACTCCAACACCGACCTGAACACCGGCCACGACACCGCGCGCGTGCCCGACTTCGTGAAGATGGCCGAGGCGTACGGCGCGCTCGGGATCCGGGTGACCAAGGAGGAGGAGGTCGACGCCGCGATCAAGCTCGCGCTCGAGACCAACGACCGACCGGTGGTGATCGACTTCGTCGTCTCCGCCGATGCCATGGTGTGGCCGATGGTGCCGCAGGGCGTCTCCAACTCCTACATCCAGTACGCCCGCGACCACTCGCCGGCCTTCAGCCAGGAGGACTGAACATGTCGACCCACGTGCTCTCCCTCCTCGTCGAGGACAAGCCGGGCCTGCTCACGCGTGTCGCCGGCCTGTTCGCGCGCCGCGGCTTCAACATCGAATCGCTCGCGGTGGGCCACTCCGAGATCGACGGGCTCTCCCGCATCACCGTCGTCGTCGACGTGGAGGACCTCCCGCTCGAGCAGGTCACCAAGCAGCTGAACAAGCTCGTCAACGTCATCAAGATCGTCGAGCTCGACCCGACCCAGTCGGTGCAGCGCGAGCACCTGCTCATCAAGGTGCGCGTCGACAACACGACCCGCTCGGCCGTGCTCGAGGCCGTGAACCTCTTCCGTGCCCGCGTCGTCGACGTCTCGACCGACGCGCTCGTGATCGAGGTCACCGGCGACTCGGGCAAGACCACCGCGCTGCTGAAGGTCCTCGAGCCCTACGGCATCAAGGAGATCGCGCAATCCGGCCTCCTGGCGATCGGTCGCGGCGGCAAGTCGATCACCGAGCGCGTCTTCAAGAGCTGATCCCGGATGGCGCGACGCGCGTCGCGACATCCGCTCATCGAACCCAACCAAGGAGAAAGAACCGCAACATGGCTGAGATCTACTACGACAAGGACGCCGACCTCTCGCTCATCCAGGGCAAGAAGGTCGCCGTCATCGGCTACGGCTCGCAGGGCCACGCGCACGCGCAGAACCTCCGCGACTCGGGCGTCCAGGTCGTCATCGGCCTCAAGGAGGACTCGAAGTCCAAGCCGAAGGCCGAGGAGGCCGGCTTCGAGGTCAAGAGCGTCGCGGATGCCGCGGCCTGGGCCGACGTCGTCGTCATCCTCGCGCCCGACCAGTTCCAGCGCCACATCTACGCCGAGTCCGTCAAGGACAACCTCTCCGAGGGCAAGACCCTCGTGTTCGGCCACGGCTTCAACGTGCGCTTCGGCTACATCCAGGCGCCCGAGGGCGTCGACGTGATCCTCGTGGCGCCGAAGGCGCCGGGCCACACCGTGCGCCGCGAGTTCGTCGCGGGTCGCGGCATCCCCGACATCATCGCCGTCGAGCAGGACGCGTCGGGCACCGCTTGGGACCTCGCGAAGTCGTACGCCAAGGCCATCGGCGGCACGCGTGCCGGCGTGATCAAGACGACCTTCACCGAGGAGACCGAGACCGACCTGTTCGGCGAGCAGTCCGTGCTGTGCGGCGGCGTGTCGCAGCTCGTGCAGTACGGCTTCGAGACGCTCACCGAGGCCGGCTACCAGCCCGAGATCGCCTACTTCGAGGTGCTCCACGAGCTCAAGCTCATCGTCGACCTCATGTGGGAGGGCGGCATCTCCAAGCAGCGCTGGTCGGTCTCCGACACGGCCGAGTACGGCGACTACGTCTCGGGCCCCCGCGTCATCGACCCGCACGTCAAGGAGAACATGAAGGCCGTGCTCGCCGACATCCAGTCGGGCGCGTTCGCCAAGCGATTCATCGACGACCAGGACAACGGCGGCAAGGAGTTCCTCGAGCTCCGCGCCAAGGGCGAGGGCCACCCGATCGAGACCACGGGTCGCGAGCTCCGCAAGCTCTTCTCGTGGACCCAGGTCGACGAGGACGACTACGTGGACGGCGAGGTCGCCCGCTGACGCGAGCGGACCTGCCGTCCTCTCCGTCACTGTGCTGATGCGGCGCCGGCCCTCGTCCGGCGCCGACGGCGAGGTCGCTCGCTGACGAGCCCCTGCATGACCCGCGGCGGGGTCGGCTCAGGCCGGCCCCGCTGCGAGTCTCTTGGGTGCACCGCTTCGGGTTCGCTGCGGGTGTGCAGACGACGATCAGCCGAGTTCGCACGTGCTGCGTCGCTCGCCCAGGTGGGCCCGGTATGCCGAGAGGGAAACGGATCGGGTCGATTCGCCGGAGTCCGAATCCGCGCGGCTCGATCCTCGGCTCACCACGGCCGGATGATGCGCGGCGGGGTCGGCTGCGGCCGGCCCCGCCGTCGGCGTCACCCGCCGGCCTCCGCCATCTTCCCGCCGCCCGTGAGACCCGCGCACGTGGCGACCTGCGGCTCGTCGCCGAAGTAGCCCTCCCATTCGAGGCGGGTCAGCTCCCGGCCGGTCATGCGGCACACCGCCTCGGCCAAGCTCGCGGGCCGGATGTCCCACACCGCGACACCGTCGACGGAGTACGTGACGAGCCGCTCCCCGTCGGGGCTGAGGAATGCGGCGGGGAAGTCCTGTCCGTCGATGGCGACCGCGTCGATCGGGGTGCCCAGGCGCCGTTCGCCTCTCAGGTCGTAGAGCGAGAACCGGTTGTCCCAGCTGTCGACGAGGAGGAGGTCCTCGGTCGCGGTGAGTTGCAGGCTCCGGGCGCCCACACCCGACGTCGCCAGCGCGGAGCGCGCGTTCAGCTCGGCGTCGCTGCGGGTGAGTCGCGCCGTGCTCGCACTGAGCAGCTCGTCTTTCCCGTAGGCGATGATCGGCCCGTCGTCGTAGAGTCCACGGGCCAGTTCCTCGCCGGTCTCGAGGTCGAATACCGCCGTCGTCATCCGGATCGCCTCCTCGTCGAACCAGTTCAGGGCGGCGCGTCGACCGTCCCCCAGCTCGGCGACGCTCGCGCCCCACCGCGCGAGCGTGACCCCGGGAACACCGAACACCGCTCCGGCGAGCTCGCCGGTGGCCGGGTCGACCGGCATCACCCGGTCGCCGTCGACGATGAACACGAGCGGTCCCCGACCGCCGGCGGTCACCCGCAGAGCGTCGGGATCGCCCTCCCGGTCCGGCAGTCCGACCGACTCGCCGGATCGCACGTCGAAGAGGCTGAGCTCGCCCGCTCCATCGGCGAGCACGACGCGCTGGTCGTCGGCCCAGCCGAGCCCGGTCGCCGCGGGGCCGACGGGGCGGTCCGCCTCGATGTCCCAGAGCTGCAGCACATCACCCCCGTCGCCCGGACGCCATCCCGCCGGCGCCGTGGCGATGAGCGTGCCGTCGCCGCCGAAGCCGTCGACGACCGCGCGCCCCGGCGCGACGGAGGTCGCGACCGCCGGCGCCTGGTCCACGCGCCAATGCGCGGCGAATGCGCCTTCCCGCTCCGCGAGCGTGACGAACTCGTCGTCGTCGAGGGTCTGGAGCGAGAACGTCCAGTCGGAGAGGCTCGGGAACGTGCGGTCGGTCGGGACTCCGGTGTCGAGGTCGTGCTCGATGATGCTCCCGGTCACGTCTCGGCACAGCATGCGCCCGCGTGCCGGCAGGGCGATCACGTCGATGCAGGCGGTCTGTACGATCTCGCGCTGCCACAGCACCTCGCCGGTGGCTCGGTCGACCCGTCCGAACGACTCCATGCCGCCGACGATGAGCGAGCCGTCTCCGACTTCGGCGATGTCCCACTCGTTCATGCCCTCGGGAAGCGGGACGAGGTCGACCTGCGCGAACGAGTCCGGGTCGAAGACGTGGATTCCGTCGGGCCCGCCCATGAGGATCGTGCCGTCCTGAGCGACGCGAAGCGCCGTGTATCGCCCGTCGGCTCCGACGTATTCCTCCGGCGGCCCGGGGAGGGTGGTGAGCAGCTCGCCGGTGGCGGTGTCGATGACGATGAGCTCAGCGGTGACGTTGTGCATGAGGTAGGCGCGTGAACCGTCGGCATTGAGCGTCGGGTTGTTCCCCGTGCGCGAGTCGAGCACGATCCCGTCGACCAGGCGTGCGCCCGTCTCGAGGTCGATGAGGTCCACCGTATTGACGCAACAGGTGTCGCCGTCGCCGTCCTCGCGGAACGCCGGGCTCTGCACGAGGGCGATGCGGCCGTCCGGACTCACCGTGACATCACGACTGAACCACGTCGCGAGTGCCGGCAGCTCGACATCGAGTTCGCGGACGTTCGAGGGGTCGTCGAGCCCCACGACCGAGACCACCGTGGAAGCCGGTTCCTCGTCGGTCGCGGCCTCGTCACGCACGAGGAGCAACTGACGCTCGCCGGGGATCACCGCGCCGGAGAGTCGAGCGCCGTAGTCGTACCTGATCCGGGAGACCAGTCCGTGGCCGACCGCCATCGCGCCCCAGAGCGCGGACAGCGCGCGGGAGTCCTCCGGCCAGCGGCGGAACAGCTCGGCGGCCAGCAGCGCGGAAACGTCGCGATCCGATTCCCGCAGCGCGAGCGACGTCGACGCGAGCGCCTCGATCTCGCGATCCAGGGCGCTGCGTTCCGCCTCGCCGCTCTTGACGAAGACGAACGCAGACGCCACGACGGTGACGACGAGCAGGACGGCCGCCGCGAGGAGCGCCGAGCGGAGCCGGATGTTCTGCCGTCGGTCACGGCGCGCCCGCTCGGCCTCGATGCGTCGCTCGTCATGGTCGCGGGCGTCCGACGCTGCGAGGAAGTCCTGCTCCACTCCGGTCAGGTCCGGTGCGGATGTCTCGCGCCACTCGAGCGTCGCCTGCAGGCGGCTGCCGCGGAGCAGCTCATCGTCCGGACGACCGTCGGCGTGCCAGGTCTCGGCGGATGAGGCGAGGGCAGCGAGGATCCGCGCACCCTCCGCGTCCTCCTGGAGCCAGGCGTTCAGACGCGGCCACGCCGTGGCGAGCGACTCGTGGGCCACGGCGACCGATTCCGCCTCCGTGCTGACGAGCCGCGAACCGGCCAGCATGCCGAGCACCTGCTCGCGCGCGGCATCCGACCGCAGCGGACGGGCCGATACCCGACGCCGGACCGGGCTGCCGTCGGGCGCGAGCGCGACGAGCCGCAGCAGCACCGACCGGCAGAGGGCGCGCTGCTCGGCGTCCATGGACTGGTAGAGCCGGTCGGCGGACTGCGCGATCGCCCCGGAGATGCCGCCGGATGCCTCGTAGCCGGCGACGGTCAGCGTCGCGCCCTCGCGGCGCAGCCAGGTCTCGACGAGCGCGTGCGACATGTGGGGGAGTGCGCCCGCTTCGCCGGCGGCGTCGCGCAGGATCACCTCGACGAGACCCGGTTCGAGCCGCAGCCCGGCGCGCTTCGCGGGTTCCTCGATGGCCTCGCGCAGCGCGTCCGGTGTCATCGGCCCGACGAGGTGGACGCCCTCGGACACGAGGGGCGCCAGGTCCGGGTGCGCTGCGCAATCGTCGAGGAAGTCCGATCGCACGACGAGGATGACGGTCGTGCCGCCGGAGACGGCATCGGCGATGGCGCGCGCGGCGAGGTCGACGTCGGCCTCGGCCGCATGGAAGACCTCTTCGAACTGGTCGATCACGAGCACGCCGGCTCGACCGGCGCCCCAGACGGCATCGCGGATCCGCACGTCGAGGTCGCGGTCCGGGGTGAGGACGGCGACGCGATCGCCTCGTCGACGAAGCGCCGGCACCAGGCCGGCTCGCACCAGCGACGACTTGCCGCTTCCCGAGGCACCCGAGATCGCCAGGAATCGCGAGCGCGTGACCCGGTCGAGCGCAGCGGCGACGTCCGAGTCGCGGCCGAAGAACGTCTCCTCATCCTCTTCGCCGAAGGCGGCGAGCCCGCGGTACGGGCAGCGCTCGTCGGTCGGGATCGGGCGCTCGTCGGGCACTAGCGCCGGATCGTGTCGCAGCACCGCGATCTCGAGTTCCCGCAGCTCGTCGCCGGGCTCCGCGCCCACCTCGTCAGCGAGGCGCTCGCGCGCGGCGCGGATCGCGGCGAGGGCGTCGGCCTGGCGGCCGCTGCGATACAGGGCGGTCGCGAGCATTGCCCAACGGTGCTCCCGGAGCGGCGCCTCCCGTACCATCCGCTCGGCCTCGGCGACGGATGCGGCGTGTTCGCCGAGCTGCAGGCGAGCCTCGAGCCGCACCTCTTCCACGTCCATCCGCACCTCGTGCAACCGCTCGACCTCGACGAGGGCGGGCGGCCAGGCGGCCAGGTCGGCGTACGGGTCGCCTCTCCACAGGTCCAGGGCACGATCGGCGGCATCGAGGGCGCGTGCCGCGTCGTCGTCGAGGTGACGCCGGGCCACGGAGGCGAGTCGTTCGAATCGCTGTGCGTCGATGCTCTCGGGATCGACGCGCAGGCGATACCCACCGGGCGTCGTCTCGATCGCGTCGCGCCCGATCGCGGTGCGCACGCGCCCCACCGACGCCTGCAGTTGCTTCGGCCATGTGCCGGGAGGATCGTCGCCCCAGAGCGCCTCCGCCAGTTCACCGGCCGTCACGACGTGACCGACACGGAGCACCAGCGCCGCGAGCACCACGCGATCCGTCCGACTGATCGACGCCCCCTCGATCGCGAGCGGGCCGAACACCCCCATGCCCATGCTCCGCATTGTTCGCCGGCGCGCCCGCAGTGTCAACGATGCGGTCGGGCCCACCATACCGTTCTCATACCGGCCCGTCCGAGCGTCATACCGCGGCGCTGCACCGTGGTGGACATGAACACTTCACGAATCACTCGCCGGACCCGCCCCGTCGTCGCGATCCTCCTGGGATCCGCCCTCGCCGTCGCTTCGGTCCCCGCCGCCCATTCGATCGAGCTTCGCGAGCTCGTGCCGACCGGCCCCGACATCGGCCTGTCGGCATCCCCGGTCAACCTGCGTCAGGCCATCGAGGCCGATCGTGGTCCGTCGTCCGCGCGTGCCGGCGTCTCGGTACCGAACCTTCGTCAGGCCGTGGAGGCGGATCGGGGTCCGTCGTCTGCGCGTGCCGGCGCCTCGGTACCGAACCTTCGTCAGGCCGTGGAGGCGGATCGGGGTCCGTCGTCGGCGCGTGCCGGCGCCTCGGTACCCAACCTTCGTCAGGCGCTGGAGGCGGATCGTGGTCCGATGGTCGGAAGCCTCGGCGTCCCGAATCTGCGCCAGCTCATGGAAGCGGACCGGTGAGCCGACGCCCCGTCGGCGCAGGCCCTCGACCGATCGGCGGGGTGGGCTTCGGTCGGCCCCGCCGTCGGCGTCAGTCGGAATCGAAGCCGCAGGTGCTCTGCCGGGGGCCGAGGCCGCCGAGGTAGATGCGCCATTCGTTGTCGGTGAGCTCGCGGCCGGCGATCCGGCAGACGTACTCGAACTGGTGGTCGGGATCGATGTCCCACACGACGACACCTTCGGGCATCGAGAGCGCCATCTCGAGCCCATCGGGGCGAAGGTAACCCTGGGGGAGAGGCCGGCCGTCGGTGGGGAACGCTTCGCCGATCTGGGTTCCCGTCGCCGTGTCGTAGAGCAACACCGTGTCGTCGCCGACCGTCACCAGCAGGAGTCGGGCGTCGCTACTCGGCGACGGATGCTGGAACGTGCCCGCCGCCCCCGCGATGGCCCCCGCCCGCGCAAGCGGATCGGTGTCGTACCGACCCATGCGAGTTCCCTCCATGCTGATGAGTCCGCCGTCCCCGAGCATGACGTGCGCCCCGATCTCTGCTGGCTCGTCGTACAGAAGGCGATGACCCTGGGTCGAGAAGATGGCCAGCCGCGTCCCTGGTTGCTCTCCCGTGCCCTCGGTACTGCCGTACGTCACCGCGATCCGATCGCCCCGAGGCGTCGTCGAGAGCCGAAGCGGGTAGGCGCGGTCAATGACCCAGCGCTCGCCTACCGGCTCACCGGTCAGAGGATCCAGCTCCTGGACGAATCCCGCCCCCGACAACGCGAAGAGTCTCGTGCCATCGATGGACGGCCAGAGTCCGATATCCGCGGTGAGCGGATACTCCATCGTCGCCACGTCTTCTCCGGTGGCCGCGTCGATGAGTCGAAATGCCCCGTCCTCCGAGGAACGCGCAAAGAGGCGTCCGTCCCGCGCCCAGCCGACCTCACTGACCGCCTCGTCGAATTCGTACGTCACAGCGCCCGTCGCCGTGTCGACGACGACGACTCGCTCCAGGACCCGCGGGAAGAGGAGGGCCGGGCGCATCTCCCCGTAGTCCTCTGCGACGGCCGCAAGGTCGGCTTGTGGAGCCGTTGCGACCGACGAGCTCTCGAACGAGTACGGTCCCGCCACCATGCTTCGTGGGCCGTGAATTCGGGCACTGCCATGCTCGCTGAAATGGTCGCTGATGCGGGATCGATCACGTCGACATGGTCATCGAGCCGTCCGACCAGGAGCCTGCCGCGCCGGTCGAACGCGAGCGCTACGGCGTGCGGGTAGATGCCGGTCCGGCCATCGGAGAGTGCGTGGGGTTTCTCGCCGGCGATGCCGCGCGTCTGCAGGTCGACGCTCGAAACGAGAAGAACTCGGCCATCGTGGGCGCCGGCGACCGCGATGGTGGATCCGTCGGCGTTCACGGCGAGCGCACCTCCCATGACGGTCCGGGTCGGACCCTCGATGCGCTTGGCACGTTCGAGATCGAATACGACGAGCAGCGACGGATCGGAGTCGTCCGACCCCGGCTGAGAGGGCCACAGCACGGCACCGACACGGCCGTCGCCGCTCACCTCGACGAGCGGCGGATTCCGACCGACCGGGCCGGGATCGAACCCGAGATCCAATTCGTCGAGCATTCGTCCCGTCCCGGCGTCGCGGATACCGGCCTCCCCGGCGCTCGTGACGATGAGGGCGTTCCCCGTGCCCGGGATGGCGCTGCCGTACGCGTTTCCGCTCGACGCGAGCACCGCCGTCCCGAGGAATCCACCTGCCCCCTGAAGGATGCTCATGAGTCCCGAGCGCGCGCGGGGGTCGTCGGGCCACCGCCGATACGCCTCGGCGGCCACGAGCGCGGCGACGTCGCGGTCCGACGTCTGCAGTCTCACTGCCGTGGCGACGAGCGCTTCGAGGGTGGCGTTGTCCCGTTGGGCGCCCGCCTCCCGGGAGGAGACCACCGCCACCGATCCGGCGCCCACGAGCAGGACGATGAGGCCGGCGGCCACCGCCAGGAGCGTCCGAAGGCGACGGTTCTGGTCCCGGTCCCGCTCGGCGCGTTCCTCGAACTGCTGCTTCTCCGCGGTCGCGTGGGCGGCGGATGCATCGAGGAAGGCCCGCTCGACGTCGGTCAGGTCGCGGATCGCACCTTCACGCCATTCGATGGCCGTCTGCAGGCGCGCGCCGCGCAGAAGGTCGTCATCGGGACGGCCGGCCGCGTTCCAGGCATCCGCAGCAACGGCGACCGCCGCCAGCGTGCGCGCGCCCTCGGCGTCGTCCTCGAGCCACGCCCGAAGGCGCGGCCATGCCGTTGCGAGGGATTCATGCGCGATCTCGACGGAGTCGGCTTCCGCGCTGACGAGGCGCGATCGGGCGAGCATCGAGAGCACCTGCTCCCGCGAGGCATCCGCTCGCAGGGGCTTCGACGGGACCCGGCGGCGGATCGGGCTGCCATCGGGCGCGAGGGCGACCAGTCGCAGCAGAAGCTGTCGGCACGTCACCTGCTGGTCGGGATCCATCGAATGGTAGAGGCGGTCGGCGGATTGCGCGATCGCGCCCGAGATGCCGCCGGATGCCTCGTAGCCGGCGACGGTGAGCGTCGCGCCCTCGCGGCGGACCCATGTCTCGACGAGCGCGTGCGACAGGTGCGGGAGCGCGCCGGGCTCGCCCGCGGCATCCCGGAGGATCAGCTCGACGAGACCGGTTTCGAGCCGCAGGCCGGCGCGGCGGGCGGGTTCCTCGATCGCTTGGCGGAGTGCCGCCGGCGCCATCGGTCCGACGAGATGGACGCCCTCGGCGACGAGGAGCGCCAGGCCGGGATGCGCGGCGCAGTCGTCGAGGAAGTCGGAGCGAACGACGAGGATGACGATCGTGCCGGTCAGGACGGCTTCGCTGATCGCGTTGGCGGCGGCGTCGACATCGGCCTCGCCGGCGTGGAACACCTCCTCGAACTGGTCCACCACCACCACATCGGTGTGCCCTGACCACACGGCGTGCTTGATCTGCAGGTGAAGATCGTGCTCGGGCGTGAGGATGACGACGCGATCGCCGCGCCGTTGCAGGGCCGGGACCACCCCGGCGCGGACGAGCGACGACTTGCCGCTGCCCGATGCGCCCGACACCGCGAGGAAGCGGGACCGGCCGAGCCGGGACAGGGCCGCTTGGACATCGGCGTCCCGACCGAAGAAGTCCTCCTCGTCCTCCACGCCGAACGGCTGCAGCCCTCGATACGGGCAGGAGGCGCTCGGAATGTCGGGCGCGTCGGTGAGCTCGAGCGTGTCGTCGTGGCGCAGGATGCGCAGTTCGAGTTCCGAGAGGGCTGCTCCGGGCTCGACACCCAGTTCGTCGGCGAGGCGCTGGCGCGCCGCACGCATCGCCGCAAGGGCATCGGCCTGGCGGCCGTTGCGATAGAGCGCAGTGGCGAGCAGCACCCAACGGCGCTCCCGGAGCGGCGACTCCCGCACGAGCCGCTCCGCATCGGCGATGGGTGCCACGTCCTCGCCGAGTCTGAGCTGCGCGTCGACCCGCAGTTCTTCGAGCTCCATCCGCACCTCGTCGAGACGACCCGCCTCTACGACGGCGGGTGACCACGCCGCGAGGTCGGCATACGGCGGTCCGCGCCAGAGGTCCAAGGCTCGTTGTGCGGCGTCGAGCGCGCGTGCCGGGTCGTCCACGAGGTGAGCGCGAGCGGATGCCGCGAGCCGCTCGAAGCGCTCGGCATCGACCGATTCGGGGTCGATGCGCAGCGTGTACGCGCCGGGGCTGGTCTCGATCGCGTCGCGGCCGATCACCCCGCGCACGAGGCCGACCGAAGCCTGCAACTGCTTCATCCACGTCGCGGGGAGTGCGTCGCTCCAGACCGCCTCGCCCAGCTCGTCGACCGTGACCGGCCGACCAGCGCGAAGGACCAGCGCCGAGAGCAACGCGCGCTCTCTCGGACTGAGCGAGACCCCCTCGAGAGTGAGCGGGCCGAAGACCGCCACGCCCATACTCGGCATTGTTCGCCCTACGCCGCCGGGCGTCAATCGTGGACGCATACCGCCCATACCGTCTCCATACCGAGTCTGCCCGACGGGCCCGGCGACGTCAGTCGGCGGCGCCGAAGCCGCACGTACTCTGCCAGGCGCCGAGGTCGCCGAGGTAGGTGCGCCACTCGTTGCCGGTGAGGTCGCGGCCGGCGATACGGCATGCGAACTCGAACTGGTGGTCAGGATCGAGATCCCACACCACGACGCCTTCGGGCATCGAGAGGGCCATCTCGAGGCCGTCCGGGCGGAGGACGCCCGGACCCCAGTTCCGGCTGTCCGTTTCGAACGGCACGCCGATTCGGATGCCGGTGCCGGTGTCGTACAGCAGCGCGCTCCCGTCGTCGGTCATCACGAGCAAGGTCTTGGCGTCGCGGCTCAGGGACGATGGCTCGAGGCTGCGGGCCGCGCCGGAGACGGTGCCGATCCGAGCGAGAGGATCGGTCGTGTACCGGCCCATTCGAGTGCCCTGCACACCGATGAGTTCGCCGTCGTCGAGCATGACGTGCGCGTTGAGCTCCGCCGGGTCGTCGGACACGAGCCGATGGTCTGACGCGTCGAAGATCGCCAGCCACGTCCCTTCTCGGCCGCTCATGGAGCCATCTTCGTTCTCCCGCGGCGAACCATCGCTCCAGTGCAGCGCCGAGATGCGGTCGCCATCGGGTGCGACCGAGATCCAGAAGGGGAGGCCTTCCGTGCCCCAGGAGCCACCGATTCCTTCAGCAGTCCGTGGATCGAACTCCCGGATCTTGCCGTCGTCTCGTATTGCGAAGAGCGTCCTGCCGTCTGCCGAGGGCCAGAGCGTCTGCACGCCCCAGATCGGCGATCCGACCGCTCGTCCTGTGCCAGTGTCCACGATGTCGAACATCGTGTCTTCGGCCGAGCGGGCGTACAGTCTTCCGTCCCGAGCCCAGCCGACATCGCTCACCGCCTCGTCGAATCGGTATCTCACCTCTTCGGTTTCGGTGTCCGTGGCGACCACGCCCTCCATGATCCGTCGTGTGAAGAATGGAGAGAACGCGGCTTCGATTCGCGGTTCCATCAAGGGTGCCGTCAGGACGAGCGAGCCCTCGTACGAATACGGTCCCGCCAGCATCCGGCCGCGGGCGATGAGCCGTCGGCCCAAGCCGATCCCGTCAGGCTCCCAGCGGGAGATGGTCGGCTGGCCGCCACCGATCACCGTGAGGAGAGCGCCATCGGCACGTACATCGATCGTGCCGACGGGGCCGTAGAACGGCCCGATCTCTTCGGCAGGTATCGGTGTCCCGTCCGCGAGATCGAAGACGCTGATTCTCCCGGACGCGCTCCCGCAGTACACCCGTTGCGTCGACTCCGCTACCGCAAGCCGATTGCAGTGACCCGGGTCGGAGCCCTCGACGTCCGTCGACCAACGCACCCGCTGGTGTCCGGGCTCCAACGCCACCAACCCGACGTCACCCGACCCGACCACGATTCCGGAGTCGGTCACATCCAGCGCGTCGTGCGAAGATCGGCCCGGCACGGCCACGCTGGCGGAAATCGCAGCCGTCTGGCTGTCGACGACGTCGATGCGGTCGTCAAAGCGTCCGACCAGGAGGCGGTCTCGTCCATCGAAGGCGAGGGCCGACGCGGAAGTGGAGTTCGCCGCCTGGTCGGTAGGAGAGTACGGAACGCTACTCGGCGTCTCTCCGGCGATGTCGCTGACCCGCCACTCGGAGGTCGAGATGAGCGTCACCGCGCCGTTGAAGACATCCGAGACTGCGATCATCGAGCCGTCGGTATTCACGGCGAGCGCACCCGATCCCACGTCTATCCGGGTCGGACCCCAAATACGCTCGGCGCGCCGGAGATCGAACACGACCAGTTCCGACCGCGTGGTTCGTCCAAACGCGCGGAGCCCCCCCGGCGTGTGAGCCGGCCAGAGCACCGCACCGATCCGGCCGTCGCCGCTCACCTCCACGAACGCCTCAGCAGTGTCGGGATCGGGATCGAAACCGAGCTCCAAGTCCTCGATCGTGCGTCCGGTCTGGGCGTCGCGAATCGAAGCGTCCCCGGCGGTCGTGACGACGAAGGCGTGCTCCGTCCCCGGAATGAGACGTCCGTAAGTGTTCCCACTCGAGGCGACGACGGTGGTACCGAGCAGGCCGCCTGCCGCCTGCAACACGCTCATGAGTCCCGAGCGCGTGCGCGGGTCGTCGGGCCAGCGGCGGTACGCCTCGGCGGCGAGGAGCGCGGAGACGTCGCGTTCCGAGGTGCGCAGCGAGAGCGAGGTGGCCACGAGCGCTTCGAGGGAGGCGCTGTCCCGTTGCGCGGTCGCCTCGCGCGACGAGACCACGGCGACCGACCCGGCGCCGACCAGCAGCACGATCAGGCCGGCCGCGACGCCGAGGAGCGTGCGCAGGCGGCGGTTCTGCCGGCGGTCGCGCCGCGCACGCTCCTCGAGTTGCTCGCGCTCGGCGGAGGCGCGGGCGGCCGACGCGTCGAGGAAGGCGCGTTCGACCTCCGTCAGGTCGCGGGGCGCGGCGTCCCGCCATTCGATCGCGGCTTGCAGACGTGCGCCCCGCAGGAGGTCGTCGTCGGGACGATCCGCAGCGTTCCAGGCCTCAGCGGCCGTCGCCACTGCGGTGAGGATGCGTGCGCCTTCCGCGTCCTCTTCCAGCCATGACTGGAGGCGCGGCCACGCCGTGGCGAGCGACTCGTGGGCCACCTCGACCGAGTCGGCCTCCGCGCTCACGAGCCGGGATCGGGCCAGCATGGAGAGCACGTGCTCGCGCGCGGCATCCGATCGGAGGGGCTTGACCGGCACCCTGCGGCGGACGGGGCTGCCGTCGGGTGCGAGCGCCACGAGCCGGAGGAGGACCCATCGGCACAGCTCGCGCTGCTCGGGGTCCATCGATTGGTAGAGCCGGTCGGCCGACTGCGCGATCGCGCCAGAGATGCCTCCGGATGCCTCATACCCCGCGACCGTCAGCGTCGCGCCCTCGCGGCGCAGCCAGGTCTCGACGAGGGCGTGCGACAGGTGGGGGAGCGCGCCCGCCTCGCCCGCGGCATCCCGCAACATGAGCTCCACCAGCCCGTGCTCGAGGCGCAGCCCGGCGCGCCGGGCCGGCTCCTCGATGGCCTGGCGCAGCGCGATAGGCGCCATCGGCCCGACGAGGTGGACGCCTTCGGCGACGAGCGGAGCGAGGTCGGGATGCCCGGCGCAGTCGTCGAGGAAGTCGGAACGCACGACGAGGATCACCGTCGTCCCTGTGACCGCCGCCTCCGAGATGGCGCGGGCGGCGGCATCGACGTCGGCCTCGCCCGCGTGGAAGACCTCCTCGAACTGGTCCACGACGACGACGTCCGCGTGGCGTCCGGACCACACGGCATCCCGGATCCGGACGTCGAGGTCGTGTTCGGGCGTGAGGATCACGACGCGGTCGCCGCGCCGCTGCAGCGCCGGGACCACGCCGGCGCGCACGAGCGAGGACTTGCCGCTGCCCGAGGCGCCGGATACCGCGAGGAAGCGTGAGCGGGAGAGTCTGGCGAGCGCCGCCGCGATGTCGGCGCCACGACCGAAGAAGTCGTCCTCGTCCTCGACGCCGAACGGTTGGAGCCCGCGGTACGGGCATGCCGTGCTCGGAGCAGCTGGCGCCTCGTCCAGCTCGAGGGCGTCGTCATGGCGCAGGATACCGAGCTCGAGCTCCGACAGCTCGGCGCCGGGCTCCGCGCCGAGCTCGTCGGCCAGTCGCTCGCGGGCGGCCCGGATGGCCGCGAGCGCGTCGGCCTGGCGCCCGCTCCGGTAGAGCGCGGTGGCGAGGAGCACCCAGCGGCGTTCGCGCAGCGGCGCCTCACGGACGAGGCGTTCGGCCTCGCCGACGGTCGCCGCATGCTCGCCGAGGCGCAGGTTCCCCTCGACCCGGATCTCCTCGAGCTCCATACGCACTTCGTCCAGGCGTTCCGCCTCGACGATCGCGGGCGGCCACGAGGCGAGGTCGGCGTACGGGATGCCGTGCCACAAGGCCCGTGCGCGGTCGGCCGCGTCGAGGGCGCGGTTCGGATCCTGGACGAGGTGCTCTCGTGCGGATGCGGCGAGCCGCTCGAAGCGCTCCGTGTCGACGGTGCCGGGATCGATGCGCAGCGTGTACGCGCCCGGTGAGGTCGCGATGGCGTCGCGCCCGAGCGCCGTGCGAAGCCGGCCCACGGCCGCCTGGAGTTGCTTCCGCCAGGTGCCGGGAAGGTCGTCGCCCCACAGAGCCTCGGCGAGTTCGTCGGTGGTGACCGGGCGGCCCGCACGGAGGACCAGCGCCGCGAGCACCGCACGTTCTCGTGGGCTGAGCGAGACCCCCTCAAGAGTGAGCGGGCCGAAGACCGCCACGCTCATGCTCCGCATTGTTCGCCCTTGCTCGGGCGGCGTCAACGTCGTCGCATACTCTGCATACCGACCGCATACCGCTGGAAGTCGGTCGCATACCCCGTCGCGGCAGCGTGGTCCGCATGAACACCACGACCAACCACATTCGCCTCGCCGCAGCTGCGACCGCCGTCGCACTCGCGGCCACCCTCGCCGGCTGTGCGACCGCGGAGTCCACGGCCGTCGCCGGCGGGAACGACGCCCAAGCCGCTGTCGCGGCGCCCATGGACCCGGCACGGCACCGCGCGCTCGTCCGAGCCTTCGCGGACCGCTACGTGCGCGAGCTCGAGGTTCGCGCCCGCCTCGCCGACAGGTCGCCGCACGAGGCCGCCGATCGCTACGTCCGCGAGCTCGAAGCCCGCGCGCGCCTGGCGAACCGGTCGCCGCACGAGGCCGCCGACCGCTATGTCCGCGAGCTCCTCGTTCGCGCCTGCATCGCGACGGAAACTGCAGACCTGGGGGCGTGCCTCACACGATGACCGATCAGCCCATTCCAGCGGGTCGGCGGCAGCCGGCCCGCTTCCGCGTCGGTGCCGGTGGGCGCCGCTCCCGCAACGGCGGGCCTGGCATACCGGGCTCATACCGTCGGGGGGCCGGCCCATACCGAGGCGGCGGATCGTCGAAGACATGAACACCACGACCACCCGTTCCGTCCGCCGATCGGCGACCGCCGTCCTGCTCGGATGCGCACTCGCGATCACGCCGATCACCGTCCATGCGGCCGAGACCGTCGCCCAGACCGACGGCGGAAGCGCCCGCCTCGTGCCGAGCGACAGCGACCCACGCGGTCACCACGTCGCCCGGGAGGCCGCGTCCGCGGACCGCGGGCTCACGTCATCCGCCAGCGCGAACCTGCGCCAGCAGATGGAAGCCGACCGGGGTTCGATCTCACGTGAGGCGCAGACGAACCTGCGCCAGTGGATGGAGGCCGACCGGGGTTCGATCTCACGTGAGGTGCAGCCGAACCTGCGCCAGCAGATGGAGGCCGACCGCGGGGCCACGTCGGAGGTCCAGCCGTACGACCGACGGAGAGTCGAGGACGACCGCTCGCCCGGGCCCGTGCCGCCGCCGCGCGTCATCCCGAACGACACCGAGCCGCGCGGGCCCGACCAGGCGCGCGCACCCGCGGTGGCGCCCGACGTGTACGTCCACCAGCGGATCCTCGGCTTGGGGTGAAGTCGCGGCTGCTGTGTCGGGGCACTGCGTCGGCGCTCACTCCCACCGTCATGTAGTCAGAAATGCCCCGGAAGGCCATACCAGCCCCATACCGTGCCGGGGTCGGCCCATAACCCTCGCACGGCAGCGTGAGTGACATGAACGCAACACGCATCACTCGCCGGACCGGTCCAGCCGTCGCGATCCTGTTGGGATCCGCCCTCGCCGTCGCATCGGTCCCCGTCGCCCATTCGAGCGAGCTCACCCAGCTCGCACCGACTGATCCCTTCGCATCGGGAGCGGTGTCGGACACCCTGCGTCAGGTGATCGAAGCGGATCGCACCAGCGTGGCCGTTCCGGCAGCGCCGGCGGTGCCGAACCTGCGCCAGGCGATCGAGGCGGATCGCGGCGCCGCGACCGTTCCGGCAGCCTCGGCCGTGCCGAACCTGCGCCAGGCGATCGAGGCGGATCGCGGCACCGCGCCCGTTCCGGCAGCCCCGGCGGTGCCGAACCTGCGCCAGGCGATCGAGGCCGATCGCGATACCGACGTTCGCGGGGGCGGCATCAACATCCGCCAGCTCATGGAGGCCGATCGGTGAGCCGAGCCGCACCGCCTCGTCCGATCGCGTCGATAGGGTGGGGCCATGGGCCGCGACTCCGACGACGAGGACGACGCACTTCGCTGGGAGGGCGATGACGACGCGTCGCTGTCGCCGGGGTGGAAGCGCGTCGGCACGCCGGTTCCGCTGGCCTCCACCACCGACGGCGGTGCGGTGGTGGGCGATGTCGAGAAGACGGATGCCGCGGCATCGGCTTCGACCGTCGATGACACCGACGAGGCGGGTGACGCCGACGACGCCGAGGGGGATCGCTCAGCTCAGCCCGGCTCGGCCGAACTCGTGCTGCTCGGGGTGTTCGGCGGCGTGTACCTCCTCTACACGCTCGGGTGGATCCTCAGCGTGCTGCGCGTCCAGAACACGGCCGCCGACCCGCTCTCGCAGGGCATGTTCGCGCTCGGCATGTGGCTCGCGGTGCTCGCGCCGGGGCTGTGGTTCGGAGTGACGTTCGCACTCACACGGCGCCGCCCGAGAGCACGCCTCGTGTGGCTGCTCGTCGGCGCGGTCGTACTCATCCCGATCGCGTTCGTGGCGGGGGTGACCGCATGACCGCCGAGGTCGAGGCGCCCCAGCGACGGGCTCCCTTCTGGCTCGAGCTCGCCCTCGCGATCGGGTTCGGGCTGTTCTTCGCCTACGACGCGTGGGAGGGGGTGGGCAACCTCATCGGCATGGCCGGGATCGCGTCGACACTCGAGACGTCGATCACGGGGCTCGGATGGGTCGTGCTCATCGCCGCCATCCTGATTCCCGTGATCCTGTTCGCGGTCGCCTTCCTGCTCGGGCGTCGCCGCACGGCGATCGTGCAGGCCGCGCTCTACCTGACCGGCCTCGCGGTGTCGGCGGTGCTCTACCTCGACATCCTGCTCCTGTTCGGGCTCGGCGCGCTGCTCGCCTGAGCTTCCGCTGGGTCAGTCGTCCCCGAACCCGCAGGTCGAACGGTACGCCCCGAGGTCGGCCAGGTAGGAGTTCCACTCCTCGCGGGTGAGGTCGCGGCCGGCCATGCGGCACGCGGCATCCGCATGGGTCTCCGGCCGCATGTCCCAGACGGCGACGCCGCCGGCGACGTTCACGGCGATCTCCTCGCCGTCGGATCGGAACATGCCCGACGCAGCGAACGGGTTCGTCACCGGGATCGGGTCGCCGAGCCGGAGCCCCGCGTCGAGATCGTAGATCGACACGGTGCCGTCGGGCGAGTACGCGCTGAGCATCCGCCCCTCGCCGTCGATGCTCACTGCCTCGATGCGCCCGGGCACGCCCGGGAGCACGTCGATCGGGTCGAACGAGGTGCTGTCGTGGCGGACGAGACGGTTGTCGTCCCACTTCGTGAGGATTTCGCCGGGCGACGAGAACGCGGTCCCCGCCGCGCGATGCAGACCCGTGCGCAGCGGCTCGCCGCTGTCTCCGTCGTACACGTGGCTCCAGTACTGGTCTTCCTCGCCATCCTCGCCCTCCTGCCACACGGTCACGAGCACCTCGCTTCCGTCGTCGGTCGTCGAGAGCGAGACGGGGTAACCGTCTGCGTCGAACGTCGGCTCCACCCGCTCGCCGGTCGCGGCGTCGATGGTCCAGATCTCGCCGCCCTCCCGGAACGCGAACATCCGCGCACCCGACGCGTCGGAGAACGTGCGGACGAGGTCGTCGGGAAGCGCCGTTGCTCCGACGACGGCGCCCGTGCGGACGTCGTAGAGACCGTCGTGGCCGGGTCCTTCGCCGCCGAACTCGCCGTAGAGCATGCCGCTTCCCGCCCACGACACGTTGTACGACGGGATCGGCATCCGCGTCACGATCTCTCCCGAGGCCGTGTCGAGCACGGCGTACTCGGTGTAGCCGGCGGCCGCCTCCGAGGCGGCGGGGCGCCGGGCGACGATGACGTGCGGATCGGTGCGTGAGTACGGGCCGATGACCGACCAGCCGGGGAGCAGGAGCCGGGCGGCGAGGCCCGATCCGTCGAGCATCCAGCGCGCGATGGTCGCGGCTCCGCGGCCGACGGCGACCAGCTCACGCCCTTCGGAGGTGATGGCGATCGGTCCGACGTACCCGAGCAGCGGTGACAGGACGAGGCCGGTGGGCGCGCCGGTGCGCAGGCTGCGCTCCTCGATGGTGCCCTCCAGCCCGCCGCAGTAGACGGTCTCCATTTCCGCCGAGGCGGTCACCCAGCGGCACAGCTCCCCGGATTCCGCGAACTCCTGTGACCACAAGAGCTGCCCGGTGGCGAGATCCACGAGCGCGACGCGGCGATCGCCGCTCGCCACGATCCGGGAGTCGGGCAGGACGGTCATCGAGACGTTGACCGCGCCGGCCGGCATCGCGATCTCGGCCTGCACGCTCGCCGACGACGCGTCGACCACGAGCAGCCGACCCTCGAGCGTCCCGTAGAGCAGACGCCCGTCGGGCGCGAACCGGACGACGCCGGCACGATCGGTGTCCATCTCGGGCTCGTGCGTCGGAACCCCGGAGACGATCCGCACGCCGCCGGTCGGCACGTCGATGAGGCGGAGCGTGCCCACGTCGTCGATCGCGGCGACGGTGCTGCCGTCGGGGCTGAGCGCGAGCGTGCTCACCAGGAAATCGAGGTCCATGGGCTCGAGCACTGCTGCGCCGGATGTCACATCGGCGACGCTGAGGCGCCCGCCCGACCGTTCGACGTAGTCCGTGAGGTCCTGCTCGACCATGGCGACGCGCGCCCCGTCCCAACTGATCGCCGGTCCGAGCCGGCTGTCCAGGAACGCACTGTCGCGAGGAACGTCCAGGGTGCGGAGCGTCTCGCCGGTGTCGATGTCGACGACCCGGAGGTCGGGCAGATTCGTCACGACGAGCGCGGTCCGGGTGCCGGGGACGACGACTCCCGCGATCTCTTCCACGCCGGCGAGGTGGATCGTGTCGAGCCGACCGGCGGAACCCGTCATCGTCCCGAGCAGCGCCGAACGGGACCGGGGATCGTCGGGCCAGCGGCGGTGCGCCTCCGCGGCGAGGAGGGCGGCGACATCCGGCTGCGTCTCGCGCAGCGACAGGGACGTGCTCGTGAGCGCTTCGATCCGTGCGGTCTCCCGCTGTCGCTCCGTCTCGACCGAGCCGGCGGCCACGAGCCCTCCGGCGGTGACGGCCACGGCGAACAGGGCGACCGCCGTGCCGAGGGCAACACGCAGACGCCGGTTCTGCACGCGGTCGTGCGCGGCGCGGCGCTCGAGGTCGGCCTCGGCGGCCTGCTGTCGGGCGTCGGATGCCTCGAGGAACGCCGACTCGGCCGGCGTGAGTTCCGGTGCCGCCGCGTCCCGCCAGGCGAGGGTGCTCGCCAGGCGCGCGCCGCGGTAGAGGTCCTCGTCGGGCCGCCCGTCGGCATCCCAGGTGTCGGCGGCGCTCGCGAGCGCGCGCATCGTGCGGAGACCCTCGGCGTCGTCCTCGAGCCAGCTCCGGAGCCGCGGCCACGCGGTGGCGAGCGACTCGTGGGCGACGACGAGCGAATCCTCCTCGGCGCTCACGAGCCGCGCACTCGCGAGGCTCGCGAGCACGCGCTCGTGAGCGGCATCCTGTCGCATCGGCCGGATCGGGATGCGTCGGCGCATCGGCGCACCGTCGGCACCGACCTCCACGAGGCGGAGGAACGTGGACCGGCACGTCGCGCGAGCCTCGGGATCGAGCGACAGGTAGAGGCGGTCGGCCGACTGGGCGATCGCCCCCGAGATGCCGCCGGAATCCTCGTACCCCGCCACCGTGAGGGTGGATCCCTCGCGCCGCGCCCAGGTCTCGACGAGAGCGTGCGACACGTGCGGGAGCACGCCGGGCGCGCCCGCGGCATCCCGGAGGATCAGCTCGACCAGGCCGGGCTCGAGGCGGAGCCCCGCCAGGGCTGCAGGTTGCTCGATGGCCTCGCGGAGGCCGTCGGGCGTCAACGGTCCGACCAGGTGCACGCCCGCCGCGAACAGCGGACCGATGCCGGGCTCGGCGGCGCACACGCTGAGGAAGTCGGCCCGGACCGCGACGATGACGCGTTGGCCGCCCGTCACCGCGGCGGCGATGAGGCCACCCACCTCCTCGACGTGGGCGTCGGACAAACCGGAGTGGAAGAGCTCCTCGAACTGGTCGATGACCACCACGCCGCCGGTGCCTTCGCCGAACGCCTCGCGGAGTCGCTGGAGCGGCGTCGCACCCGAGGTGAGCACGACGACGTGCTCGCCTCGCGCTCGGAGCGCGGGGATGATGCCGGCCAGCACGAGTGAGGACTTGCCGCTTCCCGACGCCCCCGAGATCGCGAGGAACGGCGAGGCGGCCAGGCGATCGAGTGCGGCGCGGATGTCGGCGTCGCGCCCGAAGAACTCGTCCGAGTCCTCGGTGCCGAACGGTTGGAGCCCGCGGTACGGGCACTCGGCGCTTCCCGCCGTTGGCGTCGCGGGAGCGTCGAGGGAGGGGTCCTGCCTGAGGATCGCGGACTCGAGCCCGCTGAGTTCTGCGCCCGGGGAGATGCCGAGCTCGTCGGCGAGCCGCTCCCGCGCGTGACGCAGGGCGGCGAGGGCGTCGGCCTGGCGGCCGCTCCGGTACAGCGCCGTCGCGAGGATCGCCCACCGGCGCTCCCTCAGCGGATCGTTCCGCACCAGGCGCTCAGCGTCGGCGACGACCGAGCGGTGCTCACCGCTCTCGAGCCGTGCCATCAGGAGGTCCTCCTCGGCGGAGACCCGGATCTCCTCGAGGCGCTCGGCCTCGGCGACGGCCGGCGGCCACGCCTCGAGATCCGCATAGGGCGTCCCGCTCCAGAGCGCGAGCGCGCGCTCGATCACGTCGACCGCGCGTGCGGGATCACCGGTCGCTCGGTGCGTCGCGGCATCCTCGAGCAGGCGCTCGAATCGCAGTGCGTCGATCGAGCCGGCATCGATGCGCAGCCGGTATCCCGTGCGGACCGTCGCGACGGCGGTCGCTCCCAGCGCTCTGCGCAGGCGTACGACGAGCGCCTGGAGCTGCTTGCGCCAGGTCGTCGGCAGGTCGTCGCCCCACAGCGCGTCGGCCAGTTCGGACGGTGCGACGACGTTCCCGGATCGAAGGACGAGGACGGCGAGCAGCATCCGCTCCTTGGGCCGGAGCCGACCGCCGTCGATCGTGAGGTCACCGAGTACTCGGATCTCCACATCCGCATTGTCGACGCGCCCGCGAGAGGCTGTCAACAAGCGCCCTTGCCGTTCATACCGGCGTCATACCGGTTCATCCGAGGCGCAATACCGGTGCGCGTGAACCTGCAGTCATGAACACCACGAAGAACACCCGGAACATCGCCATCATCGCCGCCCTTGCCGCCTCGCTCGCTGCCGGACTCGGCGGCTGCGCCGGCACGGGCGCCGACGTCGCCGAACAGCGACTCACCGTCGACACGTCGCACGAGCGCGAGCGGGCCCTGAACCGCGTCAAGGCTCACGCGCCGCGAATCGAGTATCAGGACCAGGCCGAACGCCGAATGGGATTCGCGCCGCCCGCGAGCGACCAGACCGCCTACGCCGATCAGATCGATCGGCGGCTCACCCTGACGGGCTGACCGTCGGATGCCGCGGCGGGGGGGGGGGGGGGGGTGGGGGGGGGGGGGGGAGGGGGGGGGGGGGGGGGGGGGGAGGGGTGGGGGGGGGGGGGGGGAGGAGGGGGGGGGGGGGGGTGGTGCGTGATTCCTTCGTCCTCCCCGCCT